>JAVHQA010000193.1:6169-10017 GCA_036170875.1 Nitrospirales bacterium | reverse complement strand
TTCACGCTCGCGGGAGGGTTCCTCTTCGGCAGCTTCGTCGGCACGTTGTACGCGAACGTGGCGGCGACGGCAGGGGCCACGCTTGCGTTTCTGTCAGCGCGGTATCTCCTGCGGGACTGGGTGGAGCGAAAGTTCGGTGACCGGCTGGGTCCCATCCAGGAAGGGTTCGCGAAGAACGCGTCCAGTTATTTAATCACGCTCCGGCTCATTCCCATCTTTCCTTTCTTTCTCATCAACCTCGTGTCGGGCTTGACCCGCATCCGGCCGGGGACCTACATCCTGGCCACGGCCATCGGCATCATTCCGGGCAGCTTCGTCTATGCCAACGCCGGCCGCCAGATCGGCTCGATCAATTCGCTGGGCGAGATTGCCTCGCCGCGCGTCCTGGGCGCGTTCGCCCTGCTGGGCCTGCTCGCGCTCGTGCCCCTCCTGTACCGGAAGTTTGCCGGCAAGCAGCCATGAAACCGGCGGGTATCCTTGCGCTTCTTTTCCTCACTGTCGTGTCGGTCTGTCACGCCGACTCGCCGTCCCTGCTCGAGGTCGGTAAGTTCTCGGCGGCTTCCGTAGGCAGTGTCTTGCCGGAGGGGTGGAAGCCGCTCACCTTCAAGAAGATCGAGAAGCAGACGGTCTACCAGCTGGTGAAAGACGGGGGCGCCACCGTCGTCAAGGCGGTCAGCGAGGCCTCGGCCTCCGGCCTCACGCGGGAGATCAAAATCAATCTCACGGAATATCCCATCGTGCAGTGGCGGTGGAAGATCGCCAACGTGCTCACGAAGGGCGACGTCACCAGGAGGGAAGGCGACGACTACCCGGCCCGCCTGTACGTCACCTTTGAATACGACGCCGGCAAAGTCGGGTTCTTCGACAAAGCCAAGTATGAGGCGACCCGCCTGTTGTATGGCCAGTACCCGCCGCTCGGCGCGATCAACTACATCTGGGAAAGCAAGGCGCCCAAGGGCACGGTGGCGTCCAATCCCCACGTCGAACGGGTCAAGATGATCGTGGTGGAAAGCGGTGCCGAACGGCTCAATCAATGGGTGAGCGAAGAACGCAACATCTACGAGGACTACAAGAAAGCCTTCGGCGAAGAGCCCCCGATGATCTCAGGCATTGCCATCATGACCGACACGGACAACACCGGCGAATCCGCCACCGCCTTTTACGGCGACATCGTCTTCAAGAAAGCCCGCTAGACGGCCTTGAAAATCCAGCCCAAATTGCTCTGTCCTGCCCTGGTGTGTTATTTTGGATGCACTTGGGGAGGCAGCGTATGGCTGAAGAAGAAAAAGGCTTTATTATTCGGGATCGTCGGGGAGCCGGAGCCGAGCCGGAAGAAAAGACGGCGCCCGCGCAGCCGCCGCCCCCGCACGCCGAGCCTCCCAAGGGGCAACCCGCCCCGCCGATTAATTTCCTGTCCTTCATCTATTCGATGGGCACGTCCGCGCTGATGTATCTTGGAGAACCCATGGGCCAGGGCGCGGGCGAGCAGACCCCCAATCTCTCACACGCGAAGGAAATCATCGATGTCCTGACGATGCTGGAGGCCAAAACCAAAGGCAATCTCACGGGAGAGGAAGAGACCCTGCTTGAAGAGATGCTCTATACCCTCCGCATCAAGTTCGTCGAGAAAGCCAAAGCTCCGAAAGTCTAGTGCGATGGCCACGCGGCGTTTCTTGATCCTCCTGGCCGTCGTGCTGGGCGTCACGGTGACAGCCGCAGGCCTGATGGCGGCCGGCGCCGATCCGGCCCTGCAGTTTCGGAAATATGAAAGTCGTCATTTCACGGTGCGGTTTGAAGGGCGGGAAGATCCGGCCCTCGTGTGGGCGCTTCTTGAGCGGTTGGAATCCGCCTGTCATGCTGTTGGACGACAGCTTGGGGCGTTTCCCGAAAGCAGGGTGCCGGTCATGCTGTACACGGACGGGGAATTTCCGGCGCATGCGTCCGTCCCACACTGGGCCCAGGGGCTGTTCGACGGGCAGATCAGGCTGGCGGTCTCATGGGCGACGTTGCACGAAGCGAGCCTGGACAAAACCCTCCGGCACGAGTACACGCACGCGCTCGTCCACGCACGGACGGGGGGCAACGTCCCGACGTGGCTCAGCGAGGGATTGGCGATCGCGTCCGAGAACCGGGCCGCGGACGAGTCGCGCGAGGTCATGAGGAACGCCGGCCGGCTGATCCCGCTCCATGAACTGCACGGCTCGTTTCTGACCCTGCCGTTCACGCAGGTTCCGCTCGCCTATGCGGAAAGCGAGGCGGCCGTGCGCTATCTGCTGGCCCGTCATGGCGAGGCGGCCGTGCGCACGCTGCTGATACGCCTGGGGGAGACACGGGACTTCGCGGCGGCGATCCGGGATGCGACGGGAGGCACCTACGCCGAATTCCAGTCCGCGTGGATGCGCAGTCTCATCGATGCCCGCAAGACCGACGGGTAAGGTGTCCGCCGTGAACAAAAATCGCGCGCCGGCCGCGCCTCCCAGGACGGAGGCCGACCGTCCGGTTTCCCATTTCCGCCCTGTCCTGATTGTGCTCGCCTTTCTGGTCCCGATGGTCTTTCTGACCCTCCACTACCGCGACCAGAGCCAGCCCACGCCGTTCGTGCCCAGCAATATCCTGGTCCTGGCGCTGCTGAACGTGGACGTCATTCTCCTGGTGGTCCTGGTCCTGCTGCTGTCCCGCAACCTGGTCAAGGCCTATTTTGAGCGGCGCCAGCGGCTGCTCGGATCGGGGCTCCGGGCCAAGCTCATTGCCGCGTTCGTGGGCTTTACCCTGATTCCGTCGCTCCTGCTCGTCGGCCTGGCGAGCGGCTTGCTGTCCCAGAGCATCGACAACTGGTTCGGGCAGGAAGTGGAGCATGCGCTGAAGGATTCGCAGGACGTGGCGCTGGCGCATCGCCGCGGCCACGAGGTGGTGGCGCTCAATTCGGCACGCGCGATCAGCCGCGAGATCTACGCCGATGAATTGCTGGCGCCGGAGCACAAGGAGACGCTGGCGGCGGCCATGCAGCGCAAGCGCATGGAATACGGCGTGGGCGGCGTCGAGGTCTATTCGCCGTCGAAGCAGGTCGTGACCCGGTCGGTGGATCCCAAGATTCCACTCGCCGTGCTGGATGCGCCGGACAACCGGCTGGTGGAGAACGCCCTGGCCGGCGGCGAGGTGAAGTCCTTCCAGTCCATCCACACCGGTGACCTGATCCGGGCCGCGGTGACCATCCCCTCGGTGGCGGACCCGGCGCAGGTGGCGGGGGTCGTCGTGGTGGACACGTACCTGCCGGAGGCGCTGGTGGCCAAGATGGACGGGGTCACCCGGTCGTACAGAAACTTCAAGGAGGCCATGCTGTTCAGGGACCCCATCAAGGCGCAATACATCGCGCTGGTGATGGGGATCGCGCTGGTGATCATCATGTCGGGCACGTGGTTCGGCTTTCAGATCGCCAAGGGGATCACCGTCCCGATCCAGCGGCTGGCGGAAGGCACCAAGGCTGTGGCCGCGGGCGACCTCAGTTTCAGGATCACGGCCAAGGCCAATGACGAGATCGGCGTCCTGGTGGATTCCTTCAACCGCATGACCGAGGATTTGCAGGCCAGCAAGGTGGACCTGGAGCAGGCCAATACGTCCCTCCAGGGGTCCAACATCGAGCTGGAGCGGCGGCGCGCGTACACGGAAACGGTTTTGGACAACGTCGGAAGCGGCGTGGTCTCGGTGGACGCCGACGGACGGATCACGACCTTCAACCGTGCGGCCGAGCGCATCCTGGGGATGAAGGGCGACGAGATCCGCGGCCGGCCCCTGAACGACGTGTTCAAGCCGCTGGGGCTGGTCATGTTCACGGACCTTGTCGAGCGGAT
>JAVHQA010000193.1:0-6069 GCA_036170875.1 Nitrospirales bacterium | reverse complement strand
TTCGCGCGGATGCCGGTGCCGGTCATGGAGCGCCAGTCGCTGCACGACGCACTCAACGACGTGATCGCGCTCTACAAGGGCGCGCACCGGGACATCGAGTTTGTGACCGACCTCGATGAGCACCTGCCCTGGATCATGATGGACCGGGAGCAGATGAAGCGCGTGTTCGTCAACCTGTTCGACAATGCCGTCCAGGCGATGAACGGCAAGGGGTGCCTGTGGGTGACCACCCGCCATGAGGCGCGGGAGGGCCGGGTCGTCATCGAGGTGGCCGACGAGGGCGTCGGCATCCAGCCGGGGGACAAAGAGAATCTGTTCCTGCCCTATTTCTCCAAGAAGAAAGCCGGCACCGGTCTCGGCCTGGCCATCGTGCACCGCATCATTTCCGACCACAACCACGGAAGGATTCGCGCGGCCAACAATGCGACGAAGGGGGCGATCTTCACGATCGACCTGCCGGTCTAGCCTGTGTCAACCACCGCGACCGCCATGGCCAGCCATCTTCTCCTTGTGGACGACGAGCCGGCGATTCTCGACACACTGTCCGGAATTTTGCAGGACGAGGGCTACGAGGTCACGTCGGCCAGGGATGGACAGGAAGCCCTCAAGCTCGTCAAAGCCGACCCCGCGCCCGATCTGGTGCTCCTCGACATCTGGATGCCCGATCTCGACGGCATTGAGACGCTCCGCCGCATGATGGAGATGCGCCCGCGCCCCCTGGTCGTGATGATGTCCGGCCACGGCTCCATCGAATCGGCGGTCACGGCCATCAAGCTCGGCGCCTACGACTACATCGAAAAGCCGCTCTCCCTCGAAAAAGTCACGCTCCTGGTCCGCCACGCCCTGCACGAGCGCAGGCTGGAGCAGGAGAACCGGTCCCTCAAAGAGCGGGCCACCCAGCGCATCAAGATGGTAGGAGACAGTTCGATAATGAAGGAACTGCGCCATCAGATCGAGACGGCCGGGCCGGCGCCGAGCCGCGTGCTGATCTCCGGCGAAAACGGCACCGGCAAGGAGCTGGTGGCCCACGCGATTCATCTGCACAGCCCGCGCGCCGACCGGCCCTTCATCGAGGTCAATTGCGCGGCTATTCCCGAAACCCTGATCGAGAGCGAGCTGTTCGGGCATGAGAAGGGCGCCTTCACCGGGGCGTCGGCGACGCGACGCGGCCAGTTCGAGCTGGCGGACGGCGGGACGCTGTTTCTCGACGAGGTCGCGGACATGAGCCTCGCCACGCAGGCCAAGGTGCTGCGCGTGCTGCAAGAGCAGCGGTTCCAGCGGGTCGGCGGGACCAAGCCGATCAAGGTGGACGTCCGGGTCCTGGCCGCGTCCAACAAGAACCTCATGGAGGAAATCCGCAAGGGGACGTTCCGCGAGGACCTCTATTTCCGGCTGGCGGTCCTGCAGATCGACGCGCCGCCGCTGCGCGAGCGGCGGGAGGACATTCCTGCGCTGGTCGAGCATTTCATGCAGATCAACATGGAGGAGCAGGGGCTGCGCCCGCGCACGTTCACGCCCGAGGCCCTGGAGGTGCTGGCGCGGCACGACTGGCCGGGGAACGTGCGGGAGCTGCGGAACCTGGTGGAGCGGGTGGTGATCATGGCCCGTGGCACCGACATCCAGGGGGCGGACGTGGCGCCGCTGGTGCGGCAGTCCGGCGAGATCCATCCGCCGCAGGTGCCGTCGGCGTTCGACTACGCGTCGCTCAAGGACGCGCGGGCGGCGTTCGAGCGCGAGTACATCGGGCGCAAGCTGCGCGAGCACAACTGGAACGTCTCCAAGACCGCCGACGACCTCAAGGTCGAGCGCAGCCACCTCCACCGCAAAATCAAAACCCTCGGCATCGAAGTCCGACCGGAATCCTGACCGTCATATCCCCTGTAGGGGCATACAGCCGTACGCCCTCCTGTCTTTCGTAGGAGCGGCCTCCCGTGGCCGCCCATGAGGGCACCCATAGTGGGCGTGCCCCCCATCTCTCCCCATAGCCATTGACAAGCGTCCTTCATGTGGTCACAATGACCACACGAGGAGGATCGCATGCAACGAACAATCGGAGCGCGTGAGCTCAAAACGAGACTGGGAGCGTACCTGCGTCAGGTCCGAAGCGGACAAACCATCGTGGTCACGGATCGTGGCGAACCTGTTGCGGAGCTGCGCCCCTTGGCCGAAAGTGCGAAGGGAGAAGCCGCCAGGCTTCAGAAGTTGGTCGCCCTCGGGGTGCTGTCGCGGACATCGCGGGAGCCGTTGAAGCCATTTAAGCCCGTTCGTGTGTCCGGCCGGCCGCTGTCCGCCACGCTGATGAAGGAACGGGAAGACCGGGTGTGATCCGATACTTTGATGCGAGCGCCTTGGTCAAGCGCTACGCGCAGGAAGCCGGAAGCAGGCTTGTTCGGTCTCTCCTGGAGGAGGGGCTTGCCGCCTCAAGCCGACTCTCTGAGATTGAAGTGGCGTCGGCCCTGGTACGACGGTGCTGCGAAGGATCTCTGTCTTCAGAGGAACGGGATCGGGCGCTGACGGCGCTCCGCAAGGACTGTGCGTCGCTGTATCTTGTCGAGTTGACCGCCGAGGTCGCCGTTTTGGCCATTGACCTTCTGCTCCGTCACCGCCTTCGTGCGAATGATGCGACCCAACTGGCTGCGTGTCTCCATCTTGCATCGCAAGCCGGCCAACCCGTCGAACTGGTTGTCTTCGATCACAGGCTGATCGAAGCTGCGAAACGTGAAGGGCTACCTGTCGTCGGAGGATGAGGTTGGCAGCCACCTCCGCCGCAAAATCAAAGCCCTCGGCATCGAAGTCCGACCGGAATCCTGACCGTCATATCCCCTGTAGGAGCATACAGCCATACGCCCTCCTGTCTTTCGTAGGAGGCGGGTTTTAACCCGCCCTTTTTGTTTCTGCATTGCCGTATCCCCATTTTTATATTTGACTTACTTTTTGACTTAATGTAAGATTCAATCATAATTGTAGGAGGATTGCCAGTCATGGAGACAGCGTACGTCACAAGCAAAGGACAGCTCGTTGTCCCCGCAAAGCTTCGCCGGCGGTACGGGATTAAGCCGGGCACTAAGGTGTGCTTTGTCGAGCGCGAGAATGAAATCCTGTTCCAGCCTGTTACCAAAGAATACATCCGGAGCGTGTGCGGCATGCTCAAGAGCGAGACTTCGGTAACCCATGAGTTGCTGAAAGAACGGGCAAAGGACAAGGAGCGAGAGGAGGCCAAGCTTGAAAAGCTCGGTGCTCGATAGCTATGCGGTGCTGGCCTTCCTCTTTCAGGAGAAGGGGTCCGAGAAGGTAGCGGAGCTTCTTGAGAAGGCAGCGGAAGCAGACAAGACTCTCTTCATGGTTGCTCCCAACTGGGCTGAGGTCCGCTACATGGTGGAGCGGAAGGTAGGGGCGGGCAAGTGGAACGAAGTGCGCCACAAGCTCTTAGGTCTTCCCATCGAAATTGTTCCGGCCGATCAGGGCTTGGCCGAACTGGCTGGAGAGATCAAAGCCTCGAACAAAATGTCCCTGGCCGATTGCTTCGCGGCAGCTCTAGCTAAGCAGAAGAAGCTCGAAATCTATACAGGCGATCCGGAGTTCAAGGCGGTGGAGAAGGAAGTGAAGGTAGTATGGCTGTAAAAACATATTTACCTGGCGGGCATCGTGCATTCAATCATATGTACAAAGTCGAGCGCTCCCACCTCCACCGCAAAATCAAAACCCTCGGCATCGAAGTCCGACCGGAAAGCTGATTTCTGTCATTCTGAGCGCAGCGAAGAATCTAATTCCGTTCGCCCTGAGGCTCTCGAAGGGCATACCAATTCTTCCCTCGCCCCCGGAGGGAGAGGGCAGGGTGAGGGGGCTCCTGTCATTGCGAGCGAAGCGAAGCAATCTCGGAGCGGGTCCTGTCCCCGAATTACCCTGACGTGCTCAGGTCGTTTCGGCGTCGCAGCCCCGCAGACTCGCCTGTACGCCCTTCCGTTCCGCCAGGGTCCCGCTCGGCGCCACCCGCCGAGAAATTCTAGACACTCTAGCATTGCAGCGGATTCGTAATCAGCAGGTCTGTGGTTCACGCAGTTGGAGTATCAGAATTTGATGGCGTCATGGCCCGAGATTGTCCTTTCGTAAGGACTCAATCAGCTTATCCAAATCATCTCGCTTAACCATTAGGTCGGTGTATCTCGGTTCTTTCTCCCCAAAGTAAGAAAACGATTGGCCTAAATCATTGAATCCGCCTCGCTTGAACTCCTGTGGGTCTATTAATTCCAGTTTTCGAGACGGTGGGCGCTTTCCAAACAGCGATATTCTTGATGGAAGGAAATAAACAAACCAATCTAGAGTTCCTTCTGCCCTAGACTGGGTTGACGACGGCCCGAGCTTTTCAGCAGCCCAAGCATAGACTGATCTACATTCTCTAAGTTCTTCATATGCGATGGTTGCCGCCTCTTTCATGGAAATAAATTCATCTCTGGTCTCTTTAGGCCTTGCGGCACCACGAGTCACTTCTTGATAGGTGTGCGTTTTTGTCGCTACGTCTCCCGCCCATTCGTGTTTTTCAATACCTGTAACCACGCGATAGCCATAACCAGGAGGCTCTGAAGATGGTTCATGCAGTGATGCCTTCATTAGTTTAGAACTCAACAAAAACGCGCCCCACACCAAAAACCCGGCAAGTCCAATCCAGAACGCCCATTTGTCAGCAGCCTTGCTAGCCAACCATGGCGGTATATTCTCTATACCAACAAGCGAGAGCCATTCAGCAAGATGCGAGGCAGCTTCTTTTGGCCCCACTTGGGCACACCACATTAATAGAATTGTGATTCCTCCTGGCAGCCATTTAAGGAATTTCCAAAGGTACTGCACAGCGCAACCCTCCTACGAACTGCGCCATCATATCACCCTGCGTGGTAGAACGTACTGCGACGCTTGACAGGTCCAGACTGGTGGCCTAGCCTTGCCAAGACTCCTAGCGGATTAACAATGTCTGGATTTTCGGCCAAAGGGAGGTAGGCGTGAAAAAGGCGTGACAGTAAAGATGGAGTTGAACATGAGCGAGTTAATGACAATCGCTTGTGCTTTGGTCAAATATCGGACTCCTCATCTTGGCGATAAGCGTACCGCCAATCGGTTGTTCCGCGAAATTGAGACAAAGATGGCAAAAGAACGAACGAAGTTTTTAGATGACATGGAGCGAGAGGACCGAGCACGTCAAAAGGGGCGGAAAAAGAAATGATTGAGCCGGATATAAGATGACCCTTGATAAACCACTGGACGGCGTATCAGAAGCTGACCTTCAATCACTAGTGGCGAACCAAGTTCCTGAAGGCCGCCAGATCGAATACAAAGAAGTGCTACCAAGCAACCGCGATGCCGACAAAAAGGAATTCCTTGCAGATGTTTCGTCCTTAGCGAATGCTGCGGGAGGGGATTTGATCTATGGTGTTCGAGAAGAGGCGGGGATAGCGAAGGAAGTAATAGGAGTTGCCCTGCCCGATGCCGATGCGGAGCAACTTAGGATAGAGTCAATAATTAGAGACGGAATCGACCCGCGTATACCTGGGATACAGCTTCGACCGGTTCAGAGGCAGACAGGAAACCCTTGTTTAATCCTGCGTGTGCCACGTAGTTGGGCGGGGCCTCATGCTGTAACGTACCAGGGCAGCTTCCGATTTTATTCTCGAACCTCAGCGGGGAAATACCCTCTTGACGTATTCGAGCTACGCGCCGCTTTCACATCTTCTGAAGCAGTCCAAGAAAAGGTTAGAAAGTTTAGGCTTGAGCGTTTGGCTAAAATCATCGCTGATGAAGGCCCCATTCAATTGCAAGGGAAAAGCAAAATTGTTCTTCACCTAATTCCATTAAATTCCTTTGCATCCACTACATCCTATGATCTTGATCCATTAGCAAAGGATGCAGGTTCGTTACAGCCGATTTATGCTGGTGGGTGGGATCACCGATATAATCTCGATGGTCTGCTTTCGTACTGCCAATCTGATCGAAAGTTGTCCGCAGAGTCTTATCTTCAAATATTTAGGCTCAATGCAGATTCGTGTGGGTGAGTTGTCCTCATTTCCGAGGCAAGAAGGC
>JAVHQA010000192.1:6216-10041 GCA_036170875.1 Nitrospirales bacterium | reverse complement strand
TGAAGCCTGCAAGAGGTCTGGGGATCGACCTCAGCGAGGGCATGGTGAAGGAAGCCTCGCGCCGACACCCCCACCTGGAATTTCGAGCGGCCGATATCGAAACGCTCGAGCTGGATGAAACCTTCGATGTGATCATCCTGGCGGATGTGGTCGGACATCTGCTTGATGTGGAAACTGCATTGAAGCATCTCCGTCGGTGTTGCACCCCGAAGACACGCCTCATCATTTCCTACTATAATTTTTTATGGGAACCCGTCCTACGCCTTGCTGAAATAGTTGGGTTGAAGATGCCACAGCACCATCAAAACTGGCTGGCCCCGGAAGATCTCGTCAATTTGCTCTCCCTGGCGGACTATGAGGTGGTCAAGACCGAGCGACGATTGTTGCTTCCCAAGTGGATCCCCGTGCTGTCTGCCGTCGTCAACCGCGTTCTCGCCCATCTCCCGGGATTGCGCGCGGCCTGCCTGTGCCACTATCTCGTCGCCAGGCCGCTGCTTCCTCGCCCAAACCGCCCGTACTCCACGACCATTGTGATTCCGTGCCGCAACGAGCGCGGCAACATCGAGCCGGCCCTCCAGCGGATGCCGCAGTTCGGAGGGCACCAGGAGATTCTGTTCGTGGATGGGCACTCCACCGATGGGACCCAGGAGGAAATCCAGCGCGTGATCCGCCAGTACCCGCAATGGGACATTCGCCTCCTCGCCCAGGATGGCACGGGCAAGGGCGACGCCGTGCGCACAGGTTTTGCCCAGGCCAAGGGGGACATCTTCATGATCCTGGACGCCGACCTGACCATGCCGCCGGAGGATCTCCCGAGATTCTACGAGGCCCTCACCAGCGGCAAGGGGGAATTCATCAATGGGTGCCGGCTGGTGTATCCGATGGAGAAGGAGGCGATGCGGGTCCTCAACCTGCTGGGCAATAAGTTTTTCAGCATGGCGTTTTCATGGCTGCTCAACCAGCGGATCAAGGACACGCTCTGCGGCACGAAGGTGCTGTCTGGCGAAGACTACCGCCGCATCGAAAAGAACCGCGGGTACTTCGGGGACTTTGATCCGTTCGGGGACTTCGCCCTGCTGTTCGGGGCATCCAAGCTCAATCTGAAAATCCTGGAAGTGCCCATCCGTTACCAGGAACGGCAATACGGCACCACGAACATCCGGCGATTCGCCCACGGCTGGCTGCTGCTCAAGATGACCTTCTTCGGGTTTTTCAGGCTCAAGTCGGTGTGAGATCCCAGGAGATCCTTGATCAGCACCGGGCGGTCTGGCGGAGCAAGCCCGTGCTCCGCGCACTCTACACGGACTGGTACCACGAGATGGTGTCGCACCTCCAGCCGGGCACGACCCTGGAGCTCGGCGGCGGCACCGGCAACCTCAAGGAATTTGCGCCGGCGGTGGTCTGCACGGATGTGGTCGCGCGGCCCTGGCTGGATGTCGTGGCCGACGCCCAACACCTGCCGATCGCCGCAGGGACCGTGTCAAACATCGTGCTGTTTGACGTCCTGCACCACATCGAGAATGTTCGCTTGTTCTTCGATGAGGCCGTGAGAGCCCTTCGGCCCGGCGGACGCATCATCGTGATGGACCCGTACATTTCGTGGGTGTCATGGCCGGTCTATCGCTACGCGCACCCCGAACCCATCGATTTCGGACAGGATCCGTTGCGTCTCAGACCGCCCCAAGCCGATCGGGCGCCGTTTGATGCCAACCAGGCGGTGGCGACGATACTCTTCGAGCGCAACTACGCGGCCTTTCACCGGCAGTACCCGCAGATGGACAAGCGCACCCACAGGCGGCTGGCCTTCTTTGCCTATCCGCTGAGCGGCGGCTTCGAGCACCCCTCGCTGCTGCCCGCGTCGTTCGTGCAGCCATTGCTTGCGCTGGAACACGCGCTGGGATTTCTGGACCGTTTCCTGGCGTTCCGCATTCTAGTGGTGCTGGAAAAGACGGCCTGAACGCGCTACGCGCCGTCGGGCGGGCCGATCAATTCCTTGATCTTCGCCCCAATGTCTCTGGCGGCCATGAGGGACTCGCCGACGAGGATGGCCCGCACGCCCGCTTCGGCCACACGCGTCACATCATCCCGCGTCGCGATCCCGCTCTCGCTCACGATCAGCTTGCCGGCGGGAATCCGTTTCGCCAGACGGGACGTCACATCAAGTGAGGTGACGAACGTCGTCAGATCGCGATTGTTGATGCCGATGAGCCGGGCCTCAGGGAGCCGCTCCAGCACCTCGTCCAGCTCGCGCTCATGGTGCACTTCGATCAGTACGTCCAGGCCGAACTCCTGCCGGGCGAGGTGGTAGAAGTCGATCAATTGCGGACGGTCGAGCGCCGCCACGATCAGCAGCACGGCGTCCGCACGATGCGCCCGCGCTTCGTAGAACTGGAGTTCGTCCACCATGAACTCCTTGTTCAGGGCCGGCAATGGAACCTCTTCCCGGATCGTTCGAAGATAGTCGAGGCTGCCCTGGAAAAATTCCTTGTCCGTCAGCACGGAGAGCGCGGAGGCGCCGTGTTCGCGATAGGTTCGGGCGATCGCCAGCGGGTCAAAGTCCTCCCGGATGACACCCTTGCTCGGCGACGCTTTCTTGACCTCGGCGATCAGGCGGGGCGTCTCCCCTCTGGGGATGGAGTCCGGACGCGACGGCCCGACGGCGGGCTTGGCCGTAAGCCCGGCCAATGCCTGGTAGAAGCCGATCGGCGCCGGCAGGTCACGGATCGTGGTCTTGAGAGCGGCGAGGTAGCGGGCGGTCTTCTTCTCTTTGACTTCCCGCTTCTTGTGCTCAATGATCGTGTCGAGCATCATGGGCGGGGCTTACTTGTTGGTCCACTTGATCAGGCGCTCCAGCTTGTCCATCGCGGCCCCCGATCGGATGATCGCCTGCGCCAGCGCCACGCCGTCCTGGAGCGTCGAGGCCTTTCCACAGGCGACCAGCGCGGGCGCGGCGTTGAGCTGGACAAGTTGCTGGCGGGGCCCTTCCCGCCCGGCCAGAATGTCCCGGATGATGCGCGCATTCTCGTCGGCATCGCCGCCGGCCAGGTCCTTGGGACGCGCCCGCGCAAACCCGAAATCGCCGGGCTCCACGACATAGCTGGTGAGGCGGCCCGCCTTCCCCTCGCAGATACGGGTCCGGTCCGTGAGCGTGATCTCATCCAGCCCGTCCATGCCGTGCACCACATAACAATGCCGGACGCCCAGCCTCATCAGGACGCCGGCCATCAGGTCGCACAGGCTCTCCTCGTACACCCCGACGATCTGAACGGTCGCGCCGGCCGGATTCGTCAGCGGGCCCAGGAGATTGAAGATCGTGCGCACGCCGATCTCCTGCCGCGGACCGACGGCATGCTGCATGGCGCCGTGAAACATCGGCGCAAAGAGGAACCCGATGCCGAGCTCGTTCACGCACTCTTCCACCTGCTCGGGGAGAAGATCGATCCGCACGCCGAGGGCCTTCAGAACGTCCGCGCTGCCCGACCGCGACGACACGGCCCGATTGCCGTGCTTGGCCACGGTGATCCCCGCGCCGGCCACGACAAACGCGACCGTGGTGGAGACGTTGAAGGTCGCCCCCCCGTCCCCCCCCGTCCCGCAGGTGTCCACAACGACCGGATCCCGGGGACGGATGCGCGTGGCTTTCTCCCGCATGGCCCGCGCGGACCCCGTGATCTCGTCCGCCGTTTCGCCGTTCATGCGAAGCGCAGTGAGATAGGCCGCGATCTGCGCCGGCGTCGCATGGCCTTCCATGATCTCCTGCATGACGGCCTCGGCCTCGGCTTCCGTCAGGTGCTGCCGGTCGATGAGCTTGGCGATGGCGTCTTT
>JAVHQA010000192.1:0-6116 GCA_036170875.1 Nitrospirales bacterium | reverse complement strand
GGATGAAATTGCACGCCCTCCACCGGAAGGGTCCGGTGGCGCAGCCCCATGATTTCCCCTTCGGCGGTCTCGGCCGAGATCTCCAGGCAGGACGGGAGCGTCTCCCGCCGCACGATCAGGGAGTGGTAGCGCGTCGCCTCGAAGGGGTTCGGCACATCGCGGAAGATCGTCCTGCCGTCATGCTTGATCCACGAGGTCTTCCCGTGCATCAGCTGCCCGGCGCGGACCACCTCGCCGCCGAAGGCCTCGCCGATGCTCTGATGCCCCAGGCACACACCCAGAATCGGAATCGTCCCGGCCAGCCGTTTGATGGTCTCGACCGATACCCCGGCCTCCTTGGGCGTGCAGGGCCCGGGAGAGATCACGATCCGTTCCGGCTTCATCGCCGCGATCTCATCCACCGTGATCGCGTCGTTACGGACGACCCGCACATCCTGGCCAAGCTCGCCGAGATACTGCACGAGGTTGTAGGTGAAGGAATCGTAGTTGTCGATGACCAGCAGCACGGATCAGTCCAGCCCTTTCTCGGCCATCTCCACGGCCCGCATCATGGCCTTGGCCTTGTTGCAGGTTTCGACATACTCGGCTTCGGGATCCGAGTCCGCCACAATCCCGGCGCCGGCCTGAATGAAGGCTTGACGGCCCTTCACCACGACGGTCCGGATATTGATGCAGGTGTCCATGTTGCCCGAGAACCCGAAGTACCCGACCGCGCCTGCATAGGGGCCCCGCCGCGACGGTTCCAGCTCCTCGATGATCTCCATGGCGCGGATCTTGGGCGCGCCGGAGACCGTCCCGGCCGGAAAGCAGGCCCGTAGCACATCGTAGGAATCCATGCCCTGTTGCAGGCGGCCCTCCACCTGGGAGACGAGGTGCATGACGTGCGAGTACTGCTCCACGGCCATGAAGTCCTTGACGCGGACGGTCCCGGGGCGCGCCACCCGCCCGACATCGTTGCGGCCCAGATCCACCAGCATTACGTGTTCCGCGCGCTCTTTCTCGTTGGCCAGAAGCTCCTCCCGCAAGACACGGTCCTCTTCCTCGGTGGCCCCGCGGCGACGGGTGCCGGCGATCGGCCGCAACTGCACGAGGCCATCCTCGCAACGGACCAGCACCTCCGGCGACGCGCCCACCAGCTCCACCTCGGGGAACCGCAGGTAGTACATGTAGGGCGAGGGGTTGATGACCCGGAGGGCGCGGTAGATATCGAACGGCCGGGCCCGGATGGATGCCTGCCACCGCTGGGACAGGACGCCCTGAAAGATGTCGCCGGCCTTGATGTACTCCTTCGTCTGCATCACGACCTTCTCGAAATCGGCTTTGCTCATGTTGGACGTGAAGACGGGCGGGCGCCGGCTCGCGGGGCGCCGGGGCGCCGGCCGGCGGCCCGTGCGAAGCCGCGCGATCATCCGGTCGATCCGCCGGACGGCATCGGCATACGCCGCCTTATGATTGCGCTCGCCAATATGGGCATTCGCCACAACCCTGATCGTCTGGGCCACGTTGTCGAAGACGAGCAGCGTATCCGTGAGCAGGAAGCAGGCCTGGGGCAGCCCCAGGATATCCTTTCGCTGCGCGGGGAGCCGCTCAAACTGGCGGACCACATCGTAGCTCAGGTACCCCACCGCGCCCCCGCAAAACCGGGGCAACCCGGGGACCTGGACCGGGCGGTACTCCAACATAATCTCGCGGAGACAGGCCAGCAAATCCGTCTTCACCGGAATTCGCCGCCGGCGCCGCCCGCTCGACACGATCACTTCCCAGTCGTTCCCGTGAATCAACGTCGGCGAGCCGCTCCCCAGGAACGAGTACCGCGCCCACTTGTCACCGCCCTCCACGCTTTCCAACAGGTAGGCGCACGACCCCCGATCGATCTTGGCCAACGCCGAGACCGGGGTCTCAAAGTCGGCCAGCACTTCCCGGGAGACGGGAATCAGGTTTCCCTGTTTGGCCAGCGCGCAAAACTCTTTGAAATCAGGAGTGTATCCGCCTGTGTTCATGGGGGCACGGTACCACAGGATTTACCGGCGAGTCAACGCAACCATATTAATTGATTTTACCTATTTTTAGGTCAACGTTCGTAATAATCCTTTTCCGGGGCCTCGTCGAAATCGTCGGCGTTATGCCCGTGCCTGGTCCCCTCGCCCTCCATGCGCTCCTCAAAGTCCGCCAGGCGGTTCCACACCGAATCCACTTTCTCGTCCAGGCGGGCCAGCCGGTCTGCAACGGCCTTGTCGTGATCGCGACGCGAGCCGCCCCCATCCCCCCCCACGGCGGGACGCCTGCTTAATTCCAGTTTGACCGCTTCCAGCTCACTGGCAAGCCGCTTGACTTCAGCGGACAGGTCGCCACCACCACCCTGCACGGCTTTGCCGGACTGTGCGGACCCCTTCTCCCTGCCGGCGTCTTTCCGGGCTTGCGGAGCATTGATCGCCTTGGCGGCCTTCCCCATCTTCGAAGTCGTCTGCTTTCCCTTGGCAGGCATTGTCGCGTGTCCTCCTCTCCCCACCTGACTGGGTCAACGCAAGATTTATGGTGTCAGCCAGCCCTCGTCGGCAAAGCTGACATACTGCCGGTCGCCGATAATAACGTGGTCCAGGACCCGAATGCCAATGAGCTCGCCCACCGACACGAGCCGGCGGGTCAGCGCACGATCCTCAGGGCTGGCCTCCGGATCGCCGCTCGGATGATTGTGCACGAAGATGACGGCTGCGGCCGACTCCTTGATAGCAGGCACGAACGCCTCCCTCGGGTGCACGATGCTGAGCGTCAAGCTCCCCTCCGAAACCGTCACGTCGCGAATGATGGCGTTCTTCCCGTCCAGCAGCACCACTTTGAAAATTTCCCTGCGCAGGTCACGCATGAGAGGCCGGTAATGCCGGAACACATCCTCGCTCGACGTCACCCGCTGCCCCGTCGTGAGCGGAGCCGCCGTGGCCCTCTTCCCAACCTCCAGCGCCGCCTTGATGAGGGCGGCCTTCGCGGGCCCCACTCCGGGCACCGCGCAGAACTCGCGAACGCCGCGCCGGCTCAAACCGGACAGGCCGTCATATCGCTCGAGCAGGGCGACTCCGACATCCAGCGCCGTCGAGCCCTCAAACCCCGTTCCCAACAGGATGGCAAGAAGCTGCCCATCCGTCAAGGTCTCCGACCCATAGCGAACGAGCCGCTCGCGCGGACGCTCGTCCAGAGGCCACATGTTGATGCCCAGTACCTTCCCCATGTCTGTTCCCTTTCCATCTGTGTAGCCGTTTACATACCCGATGGACTTTTTGACACAGGGAACGCGCTCGAAGGTAAATCGTCAGGGCCATAATTCTCGTAACCCACTGAAATCACGCGAAGATATATTTTCGGCACCTGCTTTGCTTTCACCAATCCCAACTGTTCGCGCAACTCACTGAGTTGGAGGGGTATCTATGCGATGCGAGAAATGCAAAGGCCTCATGGTCAGGGAGCGTTTCTCCGACTATTTCCTGATCGTCTACGCATGGAAATGCATCAACTGCGGAGCGATCGTCGATTCCACCATCACCCATAACCAGAAAAAACATCCCGCGGTCAGCAACGCCGAATCTCTCTCCGTGTAGTTTCGCTTCAGTACCCTCGCTTCCCCATATCGCGAACTTCGCTTTCTTGTCAAGCCGATTTTCAGTTGCCACGAACGGCAACGCGCATGTTAGACTTGTGCCCATGCGGGTGATCGGCGGTACATCGCGCGGGCGCAGGCTGGCCGGTCCTCGAGGCATGGACGTCCGGCCCACGGCGGACCCGGTCAAGGAGGCGCTCTTCAACATTCTTGCGGACCGGATGGCCGGCGCCCGCTTCCTCGATCTCTTCGCGGGAACCGGCAACATCGGGATCGAGGCGCTGAGCCGGGAGGCCCGGCAGGTCACATTTGTGGAGTCCAGCCAGGCCGTGAGCCGGCTGCTTCGGGCCAACCTGCAGCGATGCGGATTTGAGCGTCAATCCGACGTCCGGGTGATGCCGGTGTCCCGATTCCTCCAGCACTGGCGTGAACCGGCCTACGACATCGTCTTTCTCGACCCACCGTACCAGACGCAGGAGGCGGAAAAAGTATTGCCATCATTGGGGCGCGATGCTATTATCCACCCGAACGGCGTGGTGGTCGTCGAGCACTTCCATAAATCCCCCCTGGACGATCGGATCGGGCATTTGGCCCTCGTGAAAACGTATCGGTACGGGGACACCTGCCTGTCGGTCTATCGGCCCGTTCGGGAGGAAACCCCTGCATGAAAATCGGCGTCTACCCGGGCACGTTCGACCCGATCACCAACGGGCACGTGGACCTGATCGCCCGGAGCCTGCGTCTCTTCGACAAGGTGTATGTGGCGATCGCCGCGAACCCGCAAAAGCACCCCTTTCTGACCCTGGAGGAACGGGTCGAGATGGTGCATGTGGCGGCCAACGCGCTGCCGCACGTGGAAATTGAGCCGTTCCACGGGCTGCTCGTGGATTTCGTCCGGGAGCGTGGCGCCCATGCAATTATCCGGGGGCTCCGCGCCGTGTCGGATTTTGAGTTCGAGTTGCAGATGGCGCTCATGAACCGCAACCTGGACCAGAGCGTGGAAACCGTGTTCCTCATGCCGAGCCAGGAGTATATTTATTTGACGGCGACGATCATCAAGGAAGTGGCCCGTCTCGGCGGCGACCTCACAGGCCTGGTGCACCCTGAGATCGCCCGCCGGCTGTCCGCACGCCTGGGGAAGGCCGCCCGATGAAGCTTGCGCAGCGGGTCGGCCGCGTCTCACCGTCGCCAACGCTCCGCATCACCGCCGAGGCCAAGGCCATGGCGGCGCGCGGCGTGGATGTCATCGATTTCGCGGCCGGCGAACCGGACCTCGACACCCCGCTCCCGGTGAAGGAGGCCGGGATCGCCGCCATCCGCAACGGCTTCACAAAGTACACCGCGGCAGGCGGCACCGACGAACTCAAGCAGGCGGTCATCGACAAGCTCAGACGCGATCAGGGCCTCAGCTACGATAAATCCCAGATCCTGATCTCCTGCGGCGCCAAACATTCCCTCTACAACCTCGCCCAGGCGTTCATCGAGGCCGGCGATGAGGTGATCATCCCTGCGCCCTACTGGGTGTCCTACCCGGACCAGGTCCTCCTCAACGACGGCACGCCGGTGCTGGTCCCGACGGAGGAAGCGACGGGCTTTCAACTGACGGGCGCGTCGCTGGAGCGTCATGTGACGCCGCGGACAAAGGCCGTGATCGTGAACAGTCCGGGCAACCCGACGGGCGCGGCCTATGACCGCAAGACGTTGGAAGGCATCGCGGAGGTTGCGCTTCGCCACGGGCTCCTCATTATCTCGGACGAGATCTATGAGAAACTGCTGTACGACGGTCTCGCGCACGTCAGCATCGCGTCGCTGAGCCCGGAGGTCCAGGCCCGGACGGTCGTGGTCAACGGCGTCTCCAAGGCGTACGCCATGACAGGGTGGCGGATCGGCTACGCCGCGGGGCCGAAAGACCTGATCGCCGCCATGACGACGGTGCAGAGCCAGAGCACATCCAACCCCACTTCCATTTCGCAGAAGGCGGCGGTGGCGGCGCTGAATGAGGGCGACGCCTTCATCAAGGGGATGGTGGCGGAATTCGATCAGCGCCGGCGCTACATGGTGGAGCGGCTGAACAAGATACCGGGCGTGCAGTGCGCCATGCCGAAGGGGGCGTTCTATGCCTTTCCGCACATCGGGCGTCTCATCGGCCGCCGCTCCCAGGACGGCCCCCTCGCCTCGGCGACCGCGCTGGCCGGCTACCTCCTCAAGGAGGCCCGGACCGCCCTGGTCCCCGGCGAAGCCTTCGGCGCGCCCGAGCATCTGCGCTTTTCCTACGCCACCGGCATGCAGAACATCGTCGCCGGGCTGGACAGGATCGACGAGGCCATCCGCCGGCTGAGCTAAATTCAGGACGGCGCCGGGATTGCGGACGCCGGGACAGTGGTTACAAGGAAAAAACGATGCCGATCTACGAATACGAATGCGAGGCGGGACACCGCTTTGAGGTGACCCAGAAGATGACCGACCCTCCGCTGACCACCTGTCAGGTCTGCGGCCTGCCGGTTTCCAAACTGATTTCGGCTTCGGC
>JAVHQA010000191.1:0-1999 GCA_036170875.1 Nitrospirales bacterium | reverse complement strand
GTCGCGGATCGCTGCTTCAATAAATCAGCCTGGACCATGGGATGGCCATGGCGCGCCGAGGCGTGGCCCGGCATGCGGGCGCCGGATGCCCTGCTGCCCGACGAGTTGACCATCATCGAAAACTGGGTCACAGCGCAGATCGGGGCCAAGGCCCTGCATCAGCAAGGCGAGCCGCCCGCCGGCGTCAGCGGGCACAACCATGTGCAGATCGTGGGCGGGGGCAACGCCGTCGCACGACCGCACGTGGACTCCAGCCGGGTCTGCACCTATGCCGCCGTGCTCTACCTCCATCCCTACCCGCCGACCAGGCATTCCGGCACCTCCTTTTACCGGCTGCGTCTTCCCGATAGCACGCTCGGCGGCAACATCTGCCCCCCGCCGTATGAGAGTCTGGCGCAAGTTCCGGGCTTCGAGCAGGGCTCCGATCTGACGATGTGGGAAGAGGACCTCGAAATCCATAACGTCTTCAACCGGCTGGTGCTCTACAAATCCGACATCGTGCACTCGGCCACCTCCTACTTCGGCTGGGACCACGAGCCGGGCTCCAAGCGCATGACGGCGGTCTTCTTCTGGATGGTGCCGCCGTAAGTGGGGCGGGACACTTCAATCCTGTGTGATCTTGGGCTCCGACACCCGCTTAAAATAGATCAGCAAGTCTCGCACCGAGAGCAGCCCCACGATCTTCCCTTTATCGGTGACGGCCAGGTGCCGGACCCCCAGATCGGCCATCATGTCGTGAGCATCCTGGGGCGTCCGCTGAATCTCGATCGAGGCGATGGGCGACGACATGATCGTTTCCACCTTCTTTTTGCCAAGATCGAAACCCTTCGAGACAGCCTTCCGTACGATGTCGGTTTCCGTGACGATCGCCACAACCTGCCCTCCCCGGTCCACCAACAGTGAACCCACCTTGTCGTCCTTCATCCGTCGGGCCGTCTCCTGGATCGTCGCGTCATGGCGAATCGTTTTCAGATTCCTGGTCATGGTTTCTTGGAGCGCGAGCACGGGACACCTCCTTGGAGATTGTGATCATCCATTGACTAATGATTCCTGATCCGACATTTATTCTAGTCCTGAACGACAGGGGGCGCAAGATTCTAAGCTGTCTATTTGCACGAGCAAGGCTTTCCGGATCGGAGATGAGTCAGATGGGCCGGCGCTTAATCGCGCTGGTCGAGCGGCAGGTACCGGCGGCCGTGCTCGCCCTCATAGATTTGGTCGGGCCGGTAGAGCTTGTTCTCCTTCAGTTGCTCCAGCCAATGGGCGAGCCACCCCACCACCCGAGCCATCGCGAAAATGGGCGTGAAGGTGTCGCCGGGAATGCCCATCTGGTCGTACACGATCCCGGAATAGAAATCCACGTTGGGATACACGTGTTTCTGCCCCAGCAGCTCCAAACCGACCCGTTCCACTTCCTCGGCCAGCTCGTAGAGGGAAGACTTGCCGCAGTGGGCAAAGAGCTTCTGCGCGAGCTGTTGGAGGATCACTGCGCGCGGGTCCTTGACCTTATACACACGGTGGCCGAATCCCATGATCGGCTGCCTGGCCTCCAACTTCCCTTGCACATAGAGACGCACCTGCCCGGCCGTACCGATCTCACGGAGCATGGCGACCACCTCCTCATTCGCGCCGCCATGGAGAGGCCCTTTGAGCGCACCGATGGCCGAGGCCACCACCGTGTAGGGATCGGCCAGCGTCGAGGCCGTGACCAGCCCGCAGAATGTGGACGCGTTCATCGTGTGCTCGGCATGAAGGATCAGACAGGCATCCAGAACGTCCGCGACGATCCGGTCGGGCTTCCGCTCGGTCAGCATGTACAGGAAATTTTCGCTGAACGTCAGGTCGTCGCGCGGGGGCACGTGATCGTCCCCTCGGCGGATGCGCGCGAAGGCGGCCACGATGGTCGGCAGCTTGGCGATCAGCCGGACAGCCGACCAGTAGTTATTGTCCTGATCCCGGACGTTGCGCCCGGGATAGAACATCCCCAAGGCCGCCACGG
>JAVHQA010000190.1:33366-35056 GCA_036170875.1 Nitrospirales bacterium | reverse complement strand
TGGCCCTGACTTCGTCGCCGGTCGTGCGGAAAAAGAACACGCCCATGTTGACGCTCTGATCGATGAGGAAGGCCTCCCCCTCCCCCTGTCTCACGCCCCTGCCGTCATGGACCATGAAAATGCCGGACGCGCCCCCATCGAGGAAGTGCCCGTGCAACGGGTAGAGCGTCTCGCTCCCCGCCGGGTCCGTCCGCGTGAGAAAGAAGCTCTGCCTGCCCTCATCGAAACCCTGCGCGGAGGCATACACGTTCCAGCGTACGGAGCCTTGATCGGCCTGGGCGGCGCATTGGAGCAGGAGGCGGCCGGGACGGCCGAACCGGGGCGGGAGCGCGGGATCGGCGGCGGGATTACCGGTGATGGCGGGTTCGCTGTCCCGGTGAAGAGCATGGTGCTGGTCGTGCGAACAGCCGGCTGCCGCCAGCGCCACCGCCAGCACCGCCCGCGCGCAGATGCGGGCCACCATCGTTAGCGGGAACGCTGCCGGATCATCCGTGCTCGGACCCTTTGCCCTTGGCTTCCCCGCCTTTGTGCGTGAAATAGAGCGCGAGCGAGACGAACAGGATGCCGATTCCGAGGTAGAGGATGTTCAGCGGCTCGTCGAAGGTGGTGTGGATGACGTTCTTGAAGAAGGTGACGACGAGGATCATCAGGACGACTTTGCCCAGCCGATCCTTGAGATCGTCCAGGCTGTGGATCACCAGGATGCGCGAGCTGGTGGCGGACTCTGCTTCCGCCTCTTCAATCTTGCTGATGAACAACTCATAGAGGCCCAACGCGAAAATGAACAAGACCGTCGCCAGCAGGTAATCGTCAATGGCCCCGATGATGTGGCCGACCACTTCGCCGTGGAATTCCTCGTACACGACCGGCGTCCGCTCGACGCCCGACAGCGTCATGTACTTCCAGACCTTGCTGACCAGCTCGAGGACGTCGACGGTGGCGACCACGAAGAGGATAACGGACGAGATCATGCTGGAGACGACGGCGAGGAGCACGATGAACCGGCTGTTCCAGAGGAACTTCTCGAAGGTCTGTTCGATGGCTTTGGCGACGCGCCCTGTCATGTCGATGGCCTCAGCACCCGCTCGGCGGCCCATAAGACCGCGCGGCGGGGCAGTATCCGCTGAAGCCCGGCCAGAAGGCGGTTGCGCCGGCCGGTGATAACCAGCGAGCGGCCCCGATCCAGCGCGGCCAGCGACTCGGCGACCACGTCATCGGCCGTCTGCTCGCCTCCGGGGGCCCGATAGGCTTTGACCCCGGCGGTCTCGTGAAAATCAGTCTCGGTGCGGCCCGGGCAACAGGTCTGCACCACCACCCCGTACTTTGCGGCTTCACAACCCACCCCGTCCCCCAGACTCACCATGAAGGCCTTCGTCGCGGCATACAGGGACAGGTACGGCAACGGCATCAGGCCGGCGACAGACGAGACGTTGATGATGGCGCCACACCGGCGTTCCCGCATCTCAGGCAGGAACAGACGGAACAGCTTCGTGAACGTCACGAGATGCAGCCCGAGCATGTCCTGAATCTTCGGCATCGGCTGGTCCGCAAACTCCCCGTACAGGCCGAACCCGGCGTTGTTGATCAAGAGATCCACTGGCGCCGTCCGGCGGCGGCGGACTTCCACGTACAGTTGCTCGGCCGCATCCGCCTGGGCCAGATCGAGCACGATCTCCTCGACCGCGACTCC
>JAVHQA010000190.1:0-33266 GCA_036170875.1 Nitrospirales bacterium | reverse complement strand
CTGGGGGTTCCGCGCGACGCCACCGCGAAGGCGATCAAGGACGCCTATCGGAAGCTGGCGCGCCAGTACCACCCGGACATGCAGACGGTCCCGGCGAAGAAGAAAACCTCGGAGGAGAAATTCAAAGAGATCAACGAGGCCTACGAGGTCCTCGGCGATCAGGAAAAGCGGAAGAAGTACAACCACCTCGGCGCGCGCTGGAAGGATGGCATGGACTTCACGCCGCCCCCTGGAAGCGGGCAGAGCGGCGGGTGGACGACGGGGGGCGAAGGCTTTGCCGGAGGCTTCAGCGACTTTTTTGATGCCATGTTCGGCGGCCGCGGCGGCTCGTCCTCCCGGAGCGGGGCCCCCTGGGAAACGGGAGAGCGTACGCGGAGCGGCCATGAGAAAGGGTCCGACCTGGAGGCGGAATTGACGCTGTCCCTGGAGGAACTCGCCCAGGGCGGTACCAGGCGCGTGACGCTCACGGCGCGGGATGCGTCCGGCCATCTGCGTCCCAAGGAGCTCGACATCACCCTGCCGCAAGGTCTGCGGCCGGGAGAGCGCATGCGGCTCAAAGGCCAGGGTGCGATGAACGGCCGGGCCGCCCGGCCCGGGGATCTGTACCTGAAGATCAGCCTGCGCCCTCACCAGTTTTACTCGCTGATCGAGGAGTCTCCCAACGATCTCCAGCTGGACCTGCCCCTGCTGCCCTGGGAGGCCGTGCTGGGAGAGGACGTCACGGTGCCCACCCTGGATGGCCCCGTATCGCTGCGCGTCCCGCCAGGGAGCCAGTGTGCCCAGCGCCTGCGCCTGCGCGGCAAGGGGCTGCCCAAGCGGGACGGCACGCGCGGCGATCTCTACGTTCGCCTTGGCCTGATCGCTCCGAAGACCGCGGGGCCCCGCGAGCGCGAGCTGTACGCGGAACTCGCGAAGCTGTCGACTGAAGACCCGCGGAGCGCCTTCGGCAAGACCGGGCCGGCAGGTCGCTGATGGACTCCCTGTTCGCGTTTTTCGTCACCGCCTTCGTCTCGCTCTTCGTGACGCTCGACCCGGTCGGCAACGTTCCCATTTTCCTCTCTATCACGCCGCACAATTCCGAGGCCGAACGCACCGCGATGGTCACCCGGGCCGTCCTGGTCGTCTTCGGCGTGCTGGTGGGCTTCGCGCTCTTCGGCAACCTGATCTTCCGGTTCTTCGGGGTCACAATCGAGGCCTTCCGCATCGTCGCGGGGCTGCTCCTGCTGAAGATCGCCTTCGACATGATGGAGGCCAAGCCGGCCCGGGTGCGCCATACGCCGGAGGAAGACGCCGAAGGAGCGAAACGGGAGGACATCGCCATCATTCCGCTGGCCATTCCCCTGTTGAGCGGGCCCGGCGCGATTTCCACCGTGGTTGCCCTCACCGGCCAGGCGGCAAAAGCCTCCTCCATCATTCCAATGTTCGGCATCCTCTTGCTGGCCATCGCCCTCAATGTCGTGATTGCCTTCCTCGCCCTGCGCAGCGCGACTCCGATCACCCGCCTGTTGAAGGAAACCGGCATGCGCGTCTTCACCCGCGTCATGGGACTCATCCTGGCGGCCATCGCCGTCCAGTTCGTCCTCACCGGCATCAAGGAAGCCTTCCATCTGTCTGCTTGATAGCCGCCTAAGAAGCCGCTAGGATACGCCCCGATGTCCTCGATCGGCCCCCTTACCGGCATGCGCGACTGGCTGCCTCAGGACGCGCTGCTCCGCCAGCACCTGATGGAAACCATCGGCAAGGTCTACCGGCTCTACGGCTACCTTCCGATTGACACCCCCGTCATGGAAGACCTCTCCGTCCTGCTCGGCAAGGGCGGCGGGGAAAACGAGAAGCTCCTGTTCAAGATCCTGAAGCGGGGGGAGAAGCTCGCCGACGCGCAGGCGGCCGGCGGCGATCTTGCGGACCAGGGCCTGCGGTTCGACCTGACCGTGCCGCTCGCGCGGTTCGTCGCGACGCACCAGGGGAAGCTCCCCAAAGTCTTCCGCCGCTACCACATTGCGCCGGTCTGGCGCGCTGATCGCCCGCAGAAGGGGCGGTTTCGCGAGTTTTATCAATGCGACATCGACGTGGTCGGCGGGGCGTCGCCGGATTACGAAGTTGAAATCATCACCGCGACAGAGCGGGTGCTGAAAGAGCTGAACCTCGGGAACTATTGTTTCCGGTTGAGCGACAAGAACCTTCTGCCTCTGCTCTTCCAGGGCATGGGCGTGCTCGCGGAGGACCTCGGCCCGCTGACCATCCTCCTCGACAAAATGGACAAGATAGAGAAAGAGCAGCTCTTGTCAGAGTTTCAAAAGTCCGGCCTGGCAGGGACGCACGCTGCCGACAATGTGCGGCAATTCGTTGAGCACGCGCACGGCCTCCCCGCGTCCGGTAGAAGCGAGCTCTTTAAAGACTTTCTCAAGAAGATAGCCCCTGCCGTGCGGAAGAACATTGATGCGGCCCTGGGGAACCTGCACAACATAGAGGCGGCGGTGAAGGGGATCAACCCGACGTCTTCTATCGTGATTGACCCGATCCTCGTCCGCGGCATGGACTACTACACGGGTCCCGTTTACGAAGCCGTGGTGGAAGGGTACCCGTCGTCTATCCTCGGAGGCGGTCGCTACGACGGCTTGATCGGGCGTTTTGCCGGGAAAGACATCCCGGCCGTCGGCTGCTCGCTCGGCTTCGAGCGAATCCTCTCCATCCTGCAGGAGCGCAAAGAGGGCCCTACTACCGTCGCGATGCCGCGGGTTCTGCTTGTCAACGACGGCCGATCCAGCGGCCTCCTCCAGCAACAAGCTGAACGGCTCCGGAATGCCGGCATTTGTCTCGAAACGTACCTCGATCGGGATGATCCGGGGAAGCAGTTCAAGTATGCGGAGGCCTCATGTATTAAGTGGGCTATCCGAAGCTTTGAGGAAGCCACCTTGACGGTGACCGTCCGCCACCTCTCGGAAAGGCGTGATTTGACTATGCCTTTGGCTGAGTTCATAGCCCTCCTGAACGGCAAGACCCCCGCGTAGTTTCATCTATTATTTTCGCCGCCTGTCTCTTCTGTTTTTCTCGCACTTTTTCATTGACTCTCGGCTACTTTTTATGGTAGATTTTTTCGTGTTGTATTTATTAAAATCTCTTATAATCCTGCTTAGTTACGAATCCAACTGCCCTGTGTATATGCGATGAAAAAAAGAGCCCTAGGTATTCTTCTATCCACAGGCCCGTCCAGTACAAATATTTCTACGGCGATCAACCTTTCTGATGCAGCGCTCAAGGCCAGTGTCGATGTCTATCTCTACTTGATCGACGAGGGGGTTCTTGTTGTTGATGATCCTCGTCTCCAGCCCCTACGCGCCTCCGGCTTGAAATTATTCGCTTGCGCCTACGGTGCTCAACAACATGGTGTGGCTAGAAAAGATGATAAAGCCACCTATTGTGGTTTAGTGGTTCTTTCCAACATCGTTTCAAGTTGTGATCGTTTTGTGGCCTTAAATTGACCTTTTCTTATGAAAATTCCTTCACCAAAGATCGTGGTCCTTATTGCTGTCGATCCCATGAAAGATCATAGGGCTGTTGAGGCCCTCCGCATTGCCTTGGGTTTGGGCTCTCACAATGAAGGAGTGGATGTCTCTATTATTTTGAGTGGGCGGGCTCCCTTCCTTCTCACTGAAGACACGAGTGACATAGTAGACGGAGAAATCCTTGAGAAACATCTTCCCGTTTTTATTGAGTGGGGGACTTCCTTCTCCATCGCCGCCGATGCTGATGTTCCTCCCTTCTACATTCAAGGTTGTAGAACCACACCAATTTCCCTTTCTGATCTTGCCGCTACTTTGGAGCTTACTGATCGTGTCCTCATCTTCTCGTAGCCTGAACAAATGACGCTGCACTTACTTAAAGACCCCGTCACTCCTTTGGCTTTCAGTGTTCTGTCTGTTCCATTGTCTCCCCAAACAACCCCTCCTGTGGTTGTTATGCTGTCTCCCTGCTCTACACTGCCAGACCTTCCCAGATGCACGGTCTATCGCGTAGTAGAGAGCGCCACCCCGCAGAGTGGCAATAGTATTTCGTACGACCGGTTGGTTTCGCTCATCTTTGAAGCGGACCACGTTATCGCGTGGTGATGGGGACGTGTTCTTCTCTTCCGAATTATATATTGAAGAAAGAGAGTAGGAGAAGAAAGAAGAAGAAGTGGTTGTGGGTGAAGGGTATAAGAAGAAAAACGAAAAGGCACGTAACAACATAGGCGTCTCGTGTGTCATAGAAGATATAGTGGAAGACCGTCTGTGAGGAGAGAGGATATCCTGCAGATGAGAAGGGTATGGCAAGAATAGGGAGGAAGAGTGACAGTGAGAACGAAACCAGCTAGTAATATTTATCCACAGGTGTGGAAAGACTTGTGGACTTCTTGAAAAATAAGGATTCTTGGTGGACGCATCAACTTTATGGCAGGAGAGCACCGGGATTCTCAAAGACCGGGTATCAAAGGATGTCTACGAAACCTGGTTTCAGGACCTATCTATCGAAAATATAAGCGATTATGAGGCAACACTACGGGTACCGAATCGTTTCTTCAGGGACTGGATAAGGGAACACTATCAGACGATTTTAGAAGAGGTGCTTGGGCAAGTAGCCGACAATAGGGGTTTGAGGGTGGCGTATACCATTTCAGAGACGGAAGCGAAAGGGAAAGAGCCCGTACCGGAGACGATTGAGCGTGTGCCAGGCACGGTTTCCACGCGTGGCAAGCGGCCGTCGCATTTGAACCCCCGGTATGTGTTTTCGTCTTTCGTGGCCGCTTCAAACAATCAGTTAGTGCGGGCGGCCTGCCTCAAGGTCGCTGAATCGCCGGCGACGTCCTACAACCCCCTGCTGATCTACGGAGGGGTGGGTCTGGGCAAGACGCATCTGATGCATGCCATCGGCAACTTCGTCCTGGAGCATACAGACCTCCGGATTGCCTACGTCACCTCGGAGCAGTTCACCAACGAAGTCATCAACGGCATCCGCTACGACAAGATGATCGACGTCCGGCGGCGCTACCGGAACATCGACATGCTGCTGGTGGACGACATCCAGTTCATCGCCGGCAAGCAGGCAACCCAGGAAGAGTTCTTTCACACCTTCAACAGCCTGTACGAAGCCCGCAAGCAAATCGTGGTGTCGAGCGATCGCTACCCCAAAGATATGCCGGAAATGGAGGAGCGCCTCCGCTCGCGGCTGGAATGGGGCCTGGTCGCCGACATCCAGCCGTACCCGTTGGAGGCGCGGATCGCCATCTTTCAGGACAAGGCTGACCGGGAGGGTCTCGCGATCCCGAACGACGTCGCGCACTTCGTGGCCAACAACATCAAGGCTAACATCCGGGAGCTGGAAGGCTCGCTGGTCAGGCTGGGCGCCTACTCGCAGCTGACGGGGCAGACCATCACGCTCGAGATGGCGCAGAGCGTCCTCAAGGAACTGATCAACGAGAGAAAGCGCGTGATCACGCTGGATGCCGTGCAGGAGGTCGTGGCCGAGAAATTTCACATCAAGATTTCAGAGATGAAGTCGAAGCGGCGAACCAGGGTGCTGGTCTACCCGCGGCAGATCGCGATGTTTCTGTGCCGGGAGATCACACAGCAATCGTATCCGGAAATCGCGCGACACTTCGGGGGCAAGGATCACACCACCATCATGCACGCGTGCAAGCAAATCGAGAAAGCCAAGCAGAGCGATCCCGGCCTGGCCGGAACGCTCGAGGAACTGAAGCGCCAGATCACCGGCGCATAGGCCAGAAGGAGGGAGGCGGATGAAGATCAAGATCGCCCGGGACGAACTACTGACCGGGTTGCAGCGCGTCCAGGGCATTGTGGAGAAGCGCAATACCATGCCGGTCCTCTCCAACATCCTGCTGGAGACGAAGCAGGACGGGATCGAACTGGTGGCGACGGACCTTGAGATCGGCGTCCGGGGGCATTACAAGGCCGACGTCCAGCAGGCCGGCAGCGTATCGCTCTCCGCCCGCAAGCTGTATGAGCTGTTGAAAGAGGTGGCAGCCGGCGAGATCACCATCACGACGCAGGAAAACAACTGGGTGCAGATCCAGGCCGGCCGCAGCCAGTTCAAGATCGTCGGGATAGCGGCCTCCGAGTTCCCCGCGCTCCCCACGATCGAGCGGGAAGGGCGGGTCGCCATTCCCGGCAGCGGGCTCGCATCTCTGATCCGCAAGACGCTCTTCGCGGTCGGCGACAACGATGCGCGGTACATCCTCAACGGCCTCCTGATCACGCTGCATTCGTCGGACAAGAAAGTCACCATGAAGCTGGTCGGCACCGACGGGCACCGGCTGGCGGTGGCCGAAAGCGCTGTGACCCAAAGCGCGGGCACGGATCTGCCCAATGAGATCAAGGCCATCATCCCGCGCAAGGCGGCGCAGGAGATACGGCGCCTGCTGGAGGAAGAGGAGGGCGAGCCGCTGCTGGGCTTCACGAAGAACCTCGTCACCTTCCAGAAGAGCGGGCTGTTTCTGACCTCGCGGGTCATGGAGGGGACCTACCCCAACTACCAGCAGGTTATCCCAAAGGAGAGCGCCAAGAAGGTTGCGATCGAGCGGACCGCGCTGGAAAGCGCGCTGCGGCGCGTCGCCGTGCTCTCGAAGGACAAGACAAACGCCGTCAAGGTGATCCTCCAGAACGGCTCGATCACGCTGCACACCAGCAGTCCCGACGTTGGGGAAGCCACCGAAGATTTGCCCGCGCAGTACCGCGGGGAGAGCCTGACGACCGGGTTCAACGCCCGGTATCTCCTCGACGCGCTGGCGGTGATGGACGGCGACACCGTCAATCTGGAGATCAGCAGCCCCTTGAGTCCCTGTGTGCTGAAATCGGACGGGGACCCGGGATTCCTGTGCGTCGTTATGCCGATGAAGATCTAGGACTTCGAAGAAGAGGAGGCCTATGGCCACAGACGAGACCAAGACAGCGAGCGGGCAGCGCGACTCATACGACGCCGACCAGATTAAAGTACTGGAAGGCCTCGACGCCGTCCGGAAGCGTCCCGCCATGTACATCGGGAGTACCGGCACCGACGGGCTGCACCACCTGGTCTACGAGGTGGTGGACAACAGCGTCGACGAGCACATGGCCGGGTTCGGCGAGACGATCGAGGCCACGATTCACATCGACGGCAGCGTCACGGTGGTGGACAACGGCCGGGGCATCCCGACCGGCATGCACACGATCCAGAAGAAGTCGGCGGCCGAGGTCGCCCTGACCATGCTCCACGCCGGGGGCAAGTTCGAGCAGGGCGCCTATACGGTCTCGGGCGGCCTCCACGGCGTCGGCGTCTCGGTGGTGAATGCGCTCTCGGAGTGGCTGGAGATGGAGATCTGGCAGGACGGCCAGGTCTTCGAGCAGCGGTACGAGCGCGGTAAGCCCACGGCTCCCCTGAAGAGCACCGGCAAGACCAAACGGCGCGGCACGAAGATCACCTTTAAGCCGGACAACCAGATCTTTGAAGCGACGGACTTCAGCTTCGACATCCTGGCCCAACGCCTCCGCGAGCTGGCCTTCCTGAACAAGGGCCTGGAGATCTCGCTCAAGGACGAGTGCAAGGAAAAGGAGCAGGTCTTCCGTTACAAGGGAGGGATCGTCTCGTTCGTCGAGCACCTGAACGAGGCCAAGACGCCGCTCCACAAGCCCATCTACGTCAGCGTGGAAAAGAGCGACATGATCCTGGAGCTGGCCCTCCAGTACAACGACGCCTACGCCGAGAACATCTTTTCCTTCGCGAACAACATTAACACGCGTGAGGGCGGCACCCACCTTGTCGGCTTGAAGGCGGCGCTGACCCGCACCATCAACAACTACGCCAACGCGAACGACTTGCTGAAAAAGGAGACGGAGTCCCTGACCGGCGACGACGTCCGCGAGGGCCTCACCGCCGTCATCAGCGTGAAGCTCAAGAACCCGCAGTTCGAAGGGCAGACCAAGGCCAAGCTGGGCAACAGCGAGGTCAAGGGTATCGTGGAAGCAGCAGTCAACGAGGCCCTCGGCGCATACTTCGAGGAAAACCCGCCCATCGCCCGCAAGATCATTGGGAAGGCCATCGACGCGGCGCGGGCGCGTGATGCGGCCCGCAAGGCCAAGGAGCTGATCCGCCGCAAGAGCGCGCTGGAGGGCGGTTCCCTCCCCGGCAAGCTGGCCGACTGCTCGGAGCGCGACCCGGCTCACAGCGAGTTGTTCATCGTGGAGGGCGACTCGGCCGGCGGCTCTGCCAAGCAGGGACGCGACCGGAAGTTCCAGGCGATTCTGCCGCTCAAGGGCAAAATCCTCAACGTGGAGAGGGCCCGCTTCGACAAGATGCTCGCGAGCGAGGAGATCCGCGTGCTGATCCTGGCGCTCGGGACCGGCATCGGCCGCCCGCGCGAGGAAGGGGAGAAGAGTAAGGACGATTTCGACATCGAGAGGGCCCGCTATCACAAGATCATCCTGATGACCGACGCGGATGTGGACGGCAGCCACATCCGGACGCTGCTGCTCACCTTCCTCTACCGCCAGATGCATGAGCTCATCGAGCGCGGCTACATCTACATCGCCCAGCCGCCGCTCTTCAAGGTCAAGAAGGGTAAGACGGAGAAGTATCTCAAGGACGAGAACGCGCTCAACGAGTACCTGGCCGATCTGGCCGTCGAGGCCGTCGAGGTCTACCTTGAGAGCGGGCAGGCGTACGTGACCGGCCGCCGCCTGCTGCCCGTTCTGAAGAAGCTCATCGCGTACGAAGGCCTGCTCGCACGGTTCAGTCGCAAGCAGCACGAGTCCGGAATCCTGCGCGCATTCGTCGAGGAGCCGGGCCTTGACCGGGACCTCCTCAGGAATGCGGCAGCCCTCAAGAAGGTCGTCGCCAGCGCACAAAAGGCGCTGATGGCCAGCTATCCCAAGGCGACGATGGAGATGCAGATCGTTCCAGACGAGGAGCATGACTCCCACAAGGTCGCCTGCCGGGTCCAGACGAACGGGCGCGCCCAGAGTCTGGAGCTCACGCACGAACTGGTGGGATCGGCCGACTTTCGCGAGCTGCAACGGCTGGCGCCGTCTGCGATCGGATTGGGCCGGCCGCCGTACAAGGTCAAGGCGGAGGATGAGGAGACGCAGTACGCCAATACCGCCGACCTGGTCAAGGCCATCCTGGAGATCGGCAAAAAAGGGAGCAATCTCCAGCGCTACAAGGGTCTCGGCGAAATGAACCCGGATCAGCTCTGGGCGACCACCATGAATCCGGAGACCCGTTCGCTGCTCCAGGTCAAGCTCGAGGACGCCGCCGGGGTCGATGACATCTTCTCCGTCCTCATGGGCGACGAGGTCGTGCCACGGCGCGACTTCATCCAACAGCATGCGCTGGAAGTCCGCAACCTTGATGTGTAGGAGGTAAGGGATGCCGGTTGACGAGAGATTGACGCAGATCGCCATCGAGGACGAGATGCGCTCGTCCTACCTCGATTACGCGATGAGCGTGATCGTGGGGCGCGCCCTGCCGGACGTCCGGGACGGGCTGAAGCCGGTCCATCGCCGGATCCTGTACGGCATGAACGAGATGGGCCTGGCCCACAACCGGGCCTACCGCAAGTCCGCCAAGATCGTCGGCGAAATCATGGGGAACTATCACCCTCATGGCGATTCGGCGATCTACGACACCATGGTCCGCATGGCGCAGGGCTTCAACATGCGCTATTGCCTGGTGGACGGCCAGGGGAACTTCGGCTCGGTGGACGGCGATCCGCCGGCCGCCATGCGGTACACCGAGGCGCGCCTCACGAAGCTCGCCGAGGAAATGCTGGCGGACATCGACAAGGAGACCGTCGACTTCCGCCCCAACTACGACGAATCGCGTGTCGAGCCGGTGGTCCTGCCGGCCAAGGTGCCCAACCTTCTCGTCAACGGCGCCAGCGGCATCGCGGTCGGCTACGCGACGAACATTCCGACCCACAACATCGCCGAGGTGGTGGCGGGCCTCCTCAAGCTGCTCGACAACCCGGAGACGACGATCGCGCAGCTCATGGAGGTGATTCCGGGCCCGGACTTTCCCACCGCCGGCTACATCTACGGCAAGCAGGGCATCAAGGACGCCTACCACACAGGGCGCGGGTTGCTGACGCTCCGTGCCAAGGCGAGCATTGAGACCGACGAGCGCACCGACCGCGACCGCATCATCGTCACGGAGATCCCCTATCAGGTCAACAAGGCGCGCCTGATCGAGAAAATCGCCGAGCTGATCCGGGACAAGCGCATCGAAGGCATTTCGGACCTCCGCGACGAGTCGGACCGGGACGGCATGCGGATCGTGATCGAGCTGAAGAAGGGCGAGATCCCGCTCGTGCTGCTCAACAACCTGTATAAGCACACGCCGATGCAAAGCACGTTCGGCGTGATCATGCTGGCGCTGGTCCACAACCGGCCGGAGGTCCTGACCCTCAAGCAGATCCTGGAAGCCTTTGTCGAGCACCGGCGCGAGGTCGTGCTGCGCCGGACGGCGTTCGACCTGCGCAAAGCCGAGGAGCGGGCCCATATCCTCGAAGGCCTCAAGATCGCGCTGGATCATCTGGATGCCGTGATCGCCCTGATCAGGCGCTCGCGCTCACCGGAGGAGGCGCGCGGGGGCTTGATGCGGGAGTTCGCCCTGTCGGAAATCCAGGCCACCGCCATCCTGGACATGAAGCTGCAGCGGCTCACGCAGCTGGAGCGCGATAAGCTGACGCAGGAGTATGAGGAGATCATCAAGCGCATTGCCTACCTCAAGTCCATCCTGGGCTCCGAGGCCCTGGTCCGGCAAATCATCAAGGACGAGATTCTGGCCATCAAGGAGGAGTACAAGGACAAGCGGCGGACACAGATCGTTCCCGAAGAGGCGGAGATCAACGTCGAGGACCTGATTGCGCAGGAGGAGGTGGTGGTGACCGTCTCCCACACCGGCTACATCAAGCGCAATCCCGTCTCCCTCTACCGGGCCCAGCGCCGCGGCGGAAAGGGCAAGATCGGCATGGGGATCAAGGAGGAGGACTTCGTCGAAACGCTCTTCACGGCCTCCACACATGACTATCTCTTGTTCTTCACCGACGCGGGCAAGGTCTACTGGCTCAAAGTGCACGAGATTCCCGAGGCCGGCCGCGTTGCCAAGGGCAAGGCGATGGTCAACCTGCTGGCGCTCGCTGGCGACGAGAAGGTGACAGCCACCCTGCCCGTGAAAGAGTTTTGCGAGGACCGCTACGTCGTCATGGCCACGCGGCAGGGGGTCATCAAGAAAACGGAGCTGTCGGCGTACGGGAATCCCCGCCAGGGCGGCATCATCGCGCTCACGCTGGACGAGGGCGACAAGCTGATCGGCGTGGAAATCACCGACGGCCAGAGGCAGATTCTGCTGGGCACACGCGATGGCATCGTCATCCGCTTCAAGGAGGAGGATGCCCGCTCGATGGGCCGCACCGCCCACGGCGTGCGCGGCATCACGCTGGATGAAGGGAATTACGTGATCGGGATGGAGACGATCACGCCCGACTCCACCGCGTCCATTCTCACCGTTACGGAACGCGGTTACGGAAAGCGTACGCTCGTGAGCGAGTACCGCCTCCAGGGTCGGGCCGGCCGAGGCATCATCAGTGTCAAGGTGACCGACAGGAACGGGCCGGCGGTCTCGTTTCATCAGGTCCGCGACGGGGACGAGATCATGGTGATGACGGCCGAGGGCAAGATTCTCCGCACCAAGGTGGACGACGTGCGCGAGATCGGCCGGAATGCGCAGGGGGTGCGACTGATCGACATGGAGGAGGCCGATCGCGTGGTGGGCGTGGCGAAGCTGGCCGAGTCCGTGGGCGAGGCCGCTGGTGAGGACAAGACCAATGGAGACGAGCCCGGAGCCTAGGCCCCTCGACCCCCTCGTCAAGACCGCGCTCACGCTCTGCATCGGGCTGATCGTCATCACGGTGGTCGGGATGATCCTGACCGCGCCGGACCGTTCCATCCCGCCCTACAGCGTCATGGCCCAGAACGGGGAGCACGTGACCGTCAATGTCCCGCCCCGCACGACGGCCCCCGAGATTGAGGCCCTGCTGGTCCGGTTTCAGGCCACGGGCCACGGAAACCGGGACGGATTCGCCCACCTCAAGATCAAGCCCACGACACCCGGCGATCCAGCCGGCCGCTACCAACGTGTGACCATCTATGTTTTCGACAATGCCGGCCTGGCGGACGAGTCCTCGCTCAACGAGTACGTGCGTGGAGCGGATCCCCTCGCCCAATCCAGCTTTGAGCGCGGCGTGCGAGGGATCTATCGGCTCACGACCGAGACGGAGTTTGCCGCGATGGGAAGCAAGATCATTTTTCAGGGGAAGGTCGGCGGCGGCTAGGGCGCAGATTTCGAGAAGAGCGTCTTCAGGCGCGCCTGGAGATCAGGATCGATGACGGCTTGCACCGCCACCGCGATCTCGGCGCGCGTTTCCGCACTGACGTCCGCTTCCTTCTGTTCAGGGAGAGCGGGCCGGGGGAAAGGGCCTTCGCCGGCGTCCGGGGGACGCACCGTCCCGACCCTGAGGACGATATCGCTGAGCGCCTCGCCATCCGCCGCTGCATTGATCTTGGCGAGCAGTTCCGGCTTGAGGAAGAGGAGTTGCTGGAGCCAGACGGAGTTCTCGGCCACCAGATAGAGCTTGCGGTGCCGGACGGAGTCCGGCCACGTGTGTCGTGCGACGTGTTCGCCGACGATCTCGGGCCAGTGCTGCTGGAGCCTGAATTCCAGCATGTGGATCGCCATGCCGTGTGTTTTGAGAAACCGGGCGAGGATGTCCGGCAGCGGGTTCAGGCTGGGGCGCTGGGCCATGGGCCTATCGTAGTACCTGACTGCGGTAGCGTCAAGACGAAGGAGCCGCGATGAAAATCAAAACGCTCTTTGACAATTCGCTCTTCGAGGAGTTCATGGGGCAGGCGCTGGAGAAGTTCGAGCAGCACCTGAAGGACGAGGAGATCAAGAAGGGGCCGCTGGAGCAGCGCATGCGGGGGGCGCGCGAGTTTGCGGTGTTTCTCCTGGGGCGTGGGCATCGCAAGGGGGAGCGGACGAAGGGGCGGATATAAGAACGGGCCCGTCGCGGGGTCTGCCTCCCGCTCCCATGGACCCGTTGCATCCGAAGAGCAACGAGTACCCCCGCGGTTCGGAAACCGCTCCTCCACGGCCGCGTTAGAGTCAGACCCCGCTCCAGCCCGTGCCTGGATCGCTGCCACCCGCAAGAGAGCCCGCCTTGAATGTCGGGGGAATGGGTGTTACCTTAATAAAAGCGAAATCAACGAAAGGGGGCGACCGGCTTCGACGGGGATCATGACGCCAGGGTGGCATGCCGAGCTCCGGGAACTCGTAAAAGTCCGGAAACAACAACAGCCAACCAAGAACTGGCACTCGCCGCTTAATGCGGTGACGTTTCTCTCCTGACGCCCGCGCGGGGGAAGAGGCGACGATTGCGGGCTGGCCTGACGCTGGTGCTCAGCGGCGGCAGGCGAGATGCACTGGGCTAGCGACCGTTCTAAGCCTGCCGGAGGGCGTGGACGGAAGCGAAACCCCAAATCGCCGGCTAAGCATGTAGAAGCCCTTCGCTGACGGTCTTCGGACAGGGGTTCAACTCCCCTCGCCTCCACCATCAACGGCCCCTGGGTCGCAGGACTCAGGGGCCTTGTTATTGGGCAGGCTCGTCCGGGAAAGACAGACATTCCGCGTGTTCACCGGACACCGACTTCAGGCGGCGGCTGGTGGCCTGGGCCAGCTTTTTGAAGATCTTATAGCCGAGGATCGGATGGGCTTCCAACACCTGGGAGAATTTCATGCCGTCGATCGCCAACGCCTTGAACGGCTCGGTCGCCCGCACGGTCGCCGATGCGACGGTATTGTCGTACAAGGAGAGCTCCCCGATGATGGTCCCTTTCTTGACGTCCCCGATCACCGACTGCTTCGACTCCTCCACGCCTTTGGTGACGATGGCCTGTCCTGAGAGGAGAAAGAAGACGGACTTGACGGGCAGGCCCTCCTTGATGAGGCGGTCATCGGCTTTTCCCTCCACCAGGCGGCAGAGGGGGGCAATGTGGTCAATCTCCTCGTCGCTGAGATCCTTGAAGAGCGACACCTGCTTGAGAAATTCTTGAAAGGTCATCTATGCGTCTCCTGCTTGGCTGTTCAATGGTGGAGCCCAACGGTTCGGACGGCCCCCATTATAAACAATTACGGCAGGAGAATCACGCGATCCTATCATCGGGGCTGGCAAGCGGCGGATTTCTCGTGTAATGTTGGTGTCATGCCGCGCGCGCTGAAGCCGTGCCCCTCCTCTCCCAACTGTGTCTCGTCGCTGGCGGAAGAGGATACGAATCATCGCGTGCCGCCGCTGGGCTGGACCGGCGATCTCGACCAGGCCAAGGCCCGGCTCCGACAAGCCGTGCTGGCGGCCGGACACGCCACTTTCGTCGTCGAAGAGGGCACGTACTGGCACATCGAGTTTCGCAGCCGCGTCTTTCGATTTGTGGACGATGTGGAGTTCCTGTTCGAGGCGCAGGCCAGGTTGATCCACATCCGCTCGGCCTCGCGCATGGGGCACTCGGATCTGGGCGTGAACCGCAAGCGGGTTGAAACGATTCGAGCGCGTTTTCAAGAGGTGCGCCATGGATGAGAACCCACTCCCAACGGACGATTCTCAAAGTAAAACCTTTCTGGTCAAGTGCGATCGCTGCGGCGCCACCAAGGAGTTGCATCTGTCCGATTTCGCGTTGGACGCAGACGATCCTTTCCAATACGCCTGCGCCTGCGGGAACACATGCCGGGCCGTCCTCAGCCAACCCCGCGCACTGCGCAAGACGATAGATCTCATCTGCAGCTTCAAGCGTATCTCGGACTCCCGGAAGGTAGACCAGTTCGCCGACGTGCTCGACATCTCCGCGAGCGGCATGCGCATCCAAACGGACCCTATCAAGAACATCGCCGAGGGCGAAGCCCTGACCGTGACGATCCTTCTGAGCAAGAAGGAGAAGACGAAAGTGGAACTGTGCGGGGTGGTCCGCCGGATCATCGAGGACAACCCCCGGCTCGTCCTGGGCGTCGAATTCCAGGCTCTGACGGATGCCCAGCGCCGGGTGCTCGCCCCCTACGTGACCGCCTGACCAAAGCGGCGGAGAAGCTCGATCCGGCCTGTTCCAGTAGCGAGCCTGACGAAAGCGAGCGGGCGCATTGACTCCGAGCGACCCTGTCCTTATAATGGCCATTCGATTCACGCACTGACAGAAAACGGAGGCTATACATGTCCGCCACAATGCGGCAACCCTCGAACAAGGCGCGGAAACGCACCCACGGGTTTCTCGAACGGATGAAATCAAAAGGCGGCCGACGGACGTTGGCGCGCCGCAGAGCAAAGGGACGGCACAAGCTGACCGTCTGATCCGGATCGGTGGTCCCTCCCCGCTCCACTCGCGCACAGCACCTCCTTCGCAACAGCGCCGCTATCCGGCTGGTCTTCAAGGAAGGGAAGCGGGTTTCGTGCCCGCTGTTTACCCTCCTTTACCGCCGGAATGATCTGGACCGCACGCGGGTCGGCGTGGTGGTGGGGAAGAAGCTCGGAGAGGCGGTGGCGCGCAACCGCGCCAAGCGACGGTTCCGCGAACTTGGCCGGCTGAGTCTGCGGGGAGTCCCGTGCGGGCTGGACCTGCTGATTTTGCCGAAGCGAGAATCCGTGGTCGAGCCCGCCGGCAGCTTGCGTGAAATCTGGCAAGCCGTCCTGAAGCGGGCGCAGTTGGTCGCGTCAGAGAATTCACGATGACCCGAATTGTTGTCGCAGCGGTCGCCTTTTACCAGCGATGGGTCTCGCCGATGGGCCCGCCGTGCTGCGGCTTTGTGCCGACCTGCTCGGCCTACGCGCGCGAGGCGCTGGAGCGCCATGGTCTTCTGCGAGGAATGGGGATGTCGGTGCGACGCGTGCTGAAGTGCCATCCGTTTCATCGCGGCGGCTACGATCCGGTGCGGCCGGTTCGCTGACGAGCGCATAGAATGGAAAAGCGCATCATCCTCTTCCTGGTCCTCTCGATGGCGGTCATCGTGCTCTATCCCTATCTCCTGGAGAAGATGGGCGTCGCGAAGCGGCCGGTGACGGCATCGTCTGTGCCTGTTGCCAAGAAAAATGATATCGACAAGGCGGCACCCGCGCCGGCGCTGCCACAGCCGGCCCAGACTGCCACGCTGGTTCCGCCTCCCGCCAAGGCGAGTGCGACGATTCCTGCCCAGGGGCTGGTTGCCGAACGCGAACAGGAGGTGACGGTCGAGACCGACCTCGTGAAGGTCATCCTCTCGAACCGCGGTGGGGTGATCAAGCACTGGGAGCTCAAGCGCTATCTGAACACGGACCCCAAGCAGCCCCAGCCCATCCAACTCGTGCGCGCCGATGAAAAAGTGGTCACGCTCATCCCGCCGCTGACCGTGGAGGTCCTTGATGCCAGGCTGCAGGAGCGGATGGCGAAGGGTTTATATGCGGTCTCGGGAAAGGACCTCAGTCTCAGCGAGGGACAGCCCGCCGGCGAGATCGGCTTCTCCTACGTGGACCCGGAGACCGGCGCGCAAGTCGCGAAGCGCCTCACGTTTCACCACGGCAGCTACCTCGTGGATCTGGTTGTCGAGACGTCCGGCGTGAGCAGTTCGACGACCCTCTCCCTGGGCACAAACTTTGGTATCCATGAGTGGCAGGAAGGATTCGTTGGTTTTATCGGGCCGGCCACGCACATCGCCGGCAAGCTCGACAAGGCGACGCCCGAGAAAGAAGACCTGCGACCAGGCGCAATGAAATGGGCCGCCATGCAGGACAAATATTTTCTGGCCGCCGCCATCCCCACCGATGCCGTGCCCCATATCGGCGTCGTCCGCAAGGAAGGCGAGCGGCTGGTCTCGGTCGGTCTGCGCACGCCTGCCGCGCCGGGGACCGTGATAAGCCGCTACCGGCTCTTCGTCGGCCCCAAGGAATACGACACGCTGGCGGCGCTCAAGATCGAGCTGGAGGAGACGATCGACTTCGGCTGGTTCATCTACGGGAGCTGGTCGTTTGTACGGGCGGTGGCCAAGCCGGTGTTCTACGCCATCCGGCACCTCCATGATCTCACCCACAATTACGGCGTGGCCATCATCATCGTCACCATTGGGATCAAGCTCCTGCTGGCGCCCCTCGCCTACAAGAGCTACAAATCCATGAAGGACATGGCGGCCGTACAGCCGGAGTTGATGGCCCTGCAGAAGAAGTACGCCGACGATCGCGAGCGGCTCAACAAGGAACTGATCAAACTCTACAAAGACAAAAAGGTGAACCCGGTCGGGGGCTGCCTGCCGATGTTTTTCCAGATCCCTATTTTTGTCGCGCTCTTCAACATCCTGTACATGACCATCGAGCTGCGACAGGCGCCGTTCATGCTGTGGGTGAAGGACCTGTCGGTGCAGGATCCCTACTATGTCCTGCCGATCCTGATGGGCGTCACGATGTTCATCCAGCAAAAGATCCAGCCGACCACGATGGATCCGAAGCAGGCGCAAATCATGCTGCTGCTGCCCGTCTTCCTCACGTTCCTGTTCGTCACGTTCCCGGCCGGGCTCGTGCTGTACTGGCTGACGAACAACGTTCTCACCATCACCCAGCAGGTCGTCACGGACCGGTACCTCCTGCCGAAGACACGGATTGCGGCGACGGCGACGGCGGCCAAATGAACGCCCATGAATGCCGGCGACACGATCTGCGCCATTGCCACACCGCCCGGTGAGGGCGGCATCGGCATCATCCGGGTTTCCGGAGAACATGCCATAGACATCGCCTCGCGGGTCTTTGCCGGCGCCGGCGGCCGGACCGTCCGTGACTACCCAACGCACACCTTGCACCACGGCGAGCTGCGCGCGCCCGATGGCACGCGCATCGACGAAGTCCTGGTTGCGGTCATGAAGGCGCCCCGCAGCTATACTTGCGAGGACATCGTCGAATTCCATTGCCACGGCGGGCCGCTCATCCTGCGGCTGGGGATGCAGGCCCTCCTCCTGAGCGGCGCGCGGCTTGCCGAGCCTGGGGAATTCTCGAAGCGCGCCTTCCTAAACGGCCGACTCGATCTCGCGCAGGCCGAGGCGGTCATGGACCTGATTTCGGCCCGCACCGAGGCCGGCCTGCGGGTCGCCCTGGAGCAGCTCCGCGGCGCCCTGTCGGAGGAACTCGGGCGTCTGCGCGAAGGCTTGGTGCGTCTGCTGGTCGAAGTTGAAGCCGGGATCGACTTCTCGGACGAAGACATCACGTTCATTTCCGCGCAGGGCCTCGCCAATGGCGTCACCGTGGTGCGCGATCGGATCGCGCAACTCATCCGCACGGCGGAGGAAGGGCGCATCGTCCGGGAAGGCGTCACGGCGGTGCTGGTCGGGCGTCCCAATGTGGGCAAGTCCAGTCTCATGAATGCGCTGGTGAAGGCGGACCGGGCAATCGTGACCCCGATTCCCGGCACGACGCGCGACGTGCTGGAGGAGTTCGTCAACGTGCGGGGCATTCCCGTGTGCCTACTGGACACGGCGGGCCTGCGGGAGACCGTGGACGTGGTGGAACGCGAGGGCGTGCGCCGCTCGCATGACGCACTGGCGCGCGCTGATCTGGTGCTGGCGGTGCTTGACGGGAGCGAGCCGCTTGGCGATGAGGACCGGCGGCTCTTGGATCTGGCGCGGGGGAAGGCGGCGATTCTCGTCGTCAACAAGTCGGACCTCCCTCCCCGTCTGGAAGCGCCGCACCTCAAGGGACTCACGGAAGAGAACCGCATTGTCTGGACCTCGGCGGCCGCCGGCGCCGGCCTGGAAGAATTACGTGATGCGATGCGCGATGCTGTGCTCAAGCAAGGGCTTGAGCCGAGCGAAGGCGTGCTGATCACCCACTTGCGACATCGCGGCGCGCTCGAGCGGGCACAGGCTTCGCTCGAGCAGGTGCTGCTCTCAATCGAGCGCGGCATGGCAGCCGAGTTCGTTGCGGTGGATCTGCGCGGGGCTGTCAACGCGCTCGGCGAGATCATTGGTGAGACGACGACAGACGACATCCTCGACCGCATCTTCAAGGAATTCTGCATCGGCAAATGATCGTCAAGACGCACGAAGACCGCTTTGACGTGATCGTGGTGGGCGGCGGCCATGCCGGCTGCGAGGCCGCGCTCGCGGCGGCGCGCATGGGGGCACGCACGGCGTTGCTCACCATGGAAGAGGACAAGATCGCGCAGATGTCCTGCAATCCGGCGATCGGCGGGATCGCGAAGGGCCACTTGGTGAAGGAGATCGACGCGCTCGGCGGCGAGATGGGGCGCAACACCGACCAGACCGGCATCCAGTTCCGGATGCTCAACACACGGAACGGGCCGGCCGTGCGCTCGCTGCGGGCCCAGTGCGACAAGAAGCAGTACCGGCTGGTCATGCAACAGACGCTGCGCGCCCAGCCTGGCCTTGCGGTCATTCGCGGGACCGTGGATCGGATCGAAACGACGGGCGGCCGTGTCAGCGGTGTCGTCACCGGCACGGGAGAACGGCTGGGGGCGAAGGCCGTCGTCCTGACAACGGGTACTTTCCTTAAGGGATTAATTCACGTAGGGTTAAACCACTTCCCGGCCGGCCGCGCCGGCGAGGCTCCAGCCGAACACCTCTCCGACTGCATGAAAGAATTCGGCTTCGAACTGGGGCGTTTGAAGACGGGCACCCCTCCCCGCCTCGACCGGGACACCATCGATTTCTCGATGCTCGCGCCGCAGTGGGGGGACGAGCCGCCGGTGCCGTTCTCGTTCCGGACCGGGAAGCTTCCGATGCCCCAGGTCTGCTGCCACCTCACGTACACCAATGAAGAAACTCATCGCATCATCCGGGACAACCTGGACCGCTCGCCGATATTCACCGGCGTGATCGAAGGCACGGGACCGCGCTACTGCCCCTCCATTGAGGATAAGGTCGTGCGGTTTGCCGACAGGCCCCGACACCAGATCTTTATCGAGCCGGAAGGGCTTGACACTAATGAATACTACCCGAACGGAATCTCGACCAGCCTGCCGGTGGACGTGCAGGCCGCGTTCCTCAAAACCATCCCCGGTCTCGAGCGCGCGAAGATGCTCAAGCCGGGGTATGCCGTCGAATACGACTACTTTCCGCCCCGCCAACTCCACCCCACGACGGAAACGAAACTGGTGGAAGGGCTGTACCATGCCGGCCAGATCAACGGCACGTCCGGGTATGAAGAGGCGGCTGCGCAGGGGCTCATGGCCGGCATCAACGCTGTCCTGAAGGTCCGAGGCGAGGCGCCCTGCATCCTGGACCGGTCGGAAGCCTATATCGGGGTGCTGATCGACGATCTTATCACCAAGGACGCGAAGGAGCCCTACCGGATGTTCACCTCGCGGGCCGAATACCGGCTGCTCCTCCGCCAGGACAACGCCGATCTCCGGCTCACGGACATCGGCCACCGGCTGGGGCTTGTTCCCCAAGACGGCTACGGCAGGTTTTGCGAAAAGCGGGATGCCATCAGTCTGGAGCGGGAGCGGCTCATCAAGACCCGGCCCAGGCTTACCCCTGAGGTGGCCGCCAGAGCGGTCGCATTGGGCATGGGCAGCCTGAGCCCGGATACCACGCTTGCATGCCTGCTCCGGCGGCCCGAGCTGGCGTACGATGGGGTGATGGAGCTCGCCGGCCTGGAGGGCCACCCAGACCCAGCCGTGCAGGAACAGGTCGAAATCCAGATCAAGTACGAGGGATATATCCACCGTCAATCCCACGAGGTGGATAACTTTAAGCGCCTCGAATCCCGCAGAATCCCATGCGATTTTGATTACGCCCGTGTTAAAGGCTTCTCGCGAGAGGTTTTGGAGAAGCTCCAGAAGGTGCGCCCCCACTCACTGGGACAGGCTTCACGGATCGAGGGGGTCACCCCCGCCGCCGTGTCACTCCTTCAGGTAGTCCTGGAGCGGTCCCGCCGAAACTGATATTGTTCCACGTGGAACATGTCGCCTAGCTCCCCCGCTATCCCTGATCCGGCCTCGCCGGCTGCGGCCCTCATGGAAGGCGGCCTGCGCCTGGGTGTTCCACTCTCCCCCCACACCGTCGCCAGGCTGGTCCTGTACCTGCAGGAGCTGACCCGCTGGAATACCAAGGTCAACCTCACGGGGCACGCGACCCAGGCCGACATCATTAACAAAGACTTTCTGGACTCCCTGGCCGCCTTCACGCTCATCAAGCCGGCCCCTGGGCTTATCCGGCCTGGACCGGGCCTCCGGGTGCTCGATGTCGGCACCGGCGCCGGGTTTCCCGGACTGGTGCTGAAGCTCCAGGACCCGGACCTGGCCGTGACCCTGCTCGAACCGTCCCAGAAGAAAGCGGCCTTTCTCCATCATATTATTGGCCTCCTGGGAGTCTCTGGGGCCACGGTCCTGATTGCGCGGGTCGAGGACCTCAAGCCTGGCCAGGCGGGGCCCTTCGACCTCATCACGAGCCGGGCCGTCCGGCCCGAGCTCATCCTCGCGGAGGCCCCAAGGCTCCTGGCCCCTGGCGGCCAAGTCCTGCTCTTCCGGGCCAGCCCGATGAGCGATGTCCCGTCGGGATACCGGCTGCTCCGCGAAACCTCCTTTACGCTCCCCTTCACCAACGACCCCCGCACTCTCAGCCTCTTAATACCAATATCGTCGCCAAGCTGACGCCTTCACAGACGATCGGCCTGTCGCGGGGGCCTCTCCCGCTCCCGATCGGCGCGCCCTCGGATGATGGACAATGGCGGAAAGGGCGCTCCTCCACGGCCGCGATCGAGAGGCCCCCCGCGCCAGCCCTAGTCACAATAATGTTCCACGTGGAACAATGAAACCGCGCTTCCGTTGACACGTTAGGGCTCACTTGCTAGCATGATCCCCTTTCGGAGGTTCCAAGCTGATCCATGGGGCGAGTTCTAGCCATCGCCAATCAAAAAGGGGGGGTCGGCAAGACCACAACCGCCATCAACCTGGCGGCCTCTCTGGCGGTGGCGGAACGGATGGTCTTGTTGGTGGACCTGGACCCGCAGGCCAATGCCACCAGCGGGGTTGGGGTTGATCGGGACGGGATCAAGCTTTCGACCTATGATGCCCTGATCCGGGGGCGCAAGATCTCGGAAGTTGTCGTGAGATCGGCCATTTCCAGGCTTTCAGTGGTGCCGTCCGAGCCTGATCTCGCCGCGGCGGAGATCGAACTGGCCGGGCTGGAGAATCGGGAACTGGTCCTGCGGCGTGTTCTGGAGGACGTCGCCGGGCAATATGACTTCGTGCTGGTGGATTGTCCCCCGGCGTTGGGGTTGCTGACGGTGAACGCCCTCGCGGCGGCTGACGCGCTGCTGGTTCCCGTGCAGTGCGAGTTTTACGCGATGGAGGGGCTGGGGCGATTGATGCAGACCGTTGAGATGGTTCGCAAGTCCTTGAATCCATCGCTGGCCGTCGAAGGGATCCTCCTGACGCTGTTCGACGGGCGGAACAACCTCCACAAGCAGGTGGCGGAGGAGATCCACAAACATTTTCCCGGCAAGGTGTTCAAGGCCGTGATCCCGCGCAACATCAGACTGGCGGAGGCTCCGAGCCATGGGGCCCCCGTGCTCATGTACGACGTCGCTTCGACCGGGGCGCAGGCATACCTGAGCCTGGCCAAGGAAGTTCTGGCACATGCAAAAAAAGGCACTCGGTAGAGGACTGCAGACCCTGATCCCCGTCGGCAATGCCGCAGGGAGGGATGAGATCGAGGACGTGCCGCTGTCCCTGGTCTCGCCCAATCCGTTCCAGCCGCGCCGCGTCTTCGATGAGGCTGAACTGGAAGAGCTGGCCAACTCGGTCAAGACGAAGGGAGTCCTGCAGCCGATCCTGGTGCGAAAGCTCGGAGACGGCGGGTTCGAGTTGATCGCCGGCGAGCGGCGCTGGCGCGCGGCCAAGATCGCCGGCCTCAAAAAAATTCCGGCCATCATCCGCCCGGCCACCGACGCCGAGGCCATGGAGATGGCGCTGATCGAGAACCTTCAGCGCAAGGACCTGAACCCGATGGAAGCCGCACGGGCCTATCAGCGTCTCATGAAGGAATTCGGGCTTACGCAGGAGGCGGTTTCGCGGACGCTGGGAAAGGAGCGGTCCTCGATCGCGAATACCGTGCGGCTGCTGGCGCTTCAGCCTGACGTGCAGTCATGGGTCGAAAGCGATCAGCTGTCATGGGGCCACGCCAAGGTGCTGCTGGCCGTTTCGGATCCAGAGCAGCAGGTTCGTCTGGGGCGCCGGGCCGTGACGGAACGGCTGTCGGTGCGGGACCTCGAGCGCCTGGTCCGGCCCGCCCCTCGCGCTGGCCGTTCGAACAGTGCCCGCAAAGGCCACCGGCCCAGCGAGATCGAGGAGCGGATGTCGCGGCGGCTGGGCACGAAGGTGCGGCTGATCCACGGCAAGACGGGAGGGAAAATCGTCGTCGATTATTATTCTCCCGCCGACCTGGAACGAGTCATCGACATGATCTTGGGGTGAGACAGTAAATAAATGCAAGTAACTATACATGGGGAGATTTAGCTATGTGGAAAAGGGGCGACGACGCTGAGAAGCAGGATGAGGATCTGGAGGGGCGGCCTTCGGCGGGCAGCCAGGAAGAGGAAGTGATCGCCTTCATCGGCAGGGGCGTCGAGTTCAAAGGCGTGATCACCTACAACGGGACGGTCCGCGTCGATGGCCGCCTGGACGGGGAGATCCACACCGAGGGCGTGCTGGTCGTTGGGGAGGATGCCGTCCTCACGGCGCAGATCACCGCCGGCACGGTGATCTGTCGGGGCAAGATCACGGGGGACATCGTGGCATCCGGAAAGGTCCGCCTCGAGTCGCCGGCCGTGCTGAACGGCTCCGTCAAGGCGCCGCTACTCTCCATCGAGGAGGGGGTACTCTTTAACGGGAGTCTGGAGATGGCCAAGGCCGAACAGGCCGAGGCCGGCAAATCTCAGGCCGGCGGCTCGGTCACGCCTATTCGCGTCAGCTCGACGATGAAGACGGCGGGATAAAAAAGGGGCGCCCATGTGGTCAAAAAAACAAAAGAACAATCCCTACACGATGAACGGCGAGGAATCGTTCACGTTTCTCGGCAAAGGATCCAACTTTAAAGGGATCGTCACCTTCGAAGGCACGATCCGCATCGACGGCCGGCTCGAAGGAGAGATCCACACGAAAGGCACGCTCGTCGTGGGCGAGCATGCCGTCATCGAAGGAGACGTCAGTGCTGATGTGGTGATCAGCGGAGGGCGAGTCACCGGCAATATCATCGCCAAGGAAAAGGTCCAGCTGCTCTCCACCGGGATCGTGCTCGGGACCATCAAGACCCCCCTGCTGTCGGTGGAGGAGGGCGTCCGGTTCATGGGCAACTGCGAAGCGGTGGGACGGGGCGAGGTCAGGACCCTGGAAGGGGCGAGAGAGACGGTCCAGCAGCCGCAGCAAGGGGTGTCGCGGGCTCGCGGGGCGTAGGCTATATAAAGGGTCTGGCAGGTATGTTCGAAACAAAAGGCAAGAAGAAAGAAATCCCGCCGGAGGGGAAGGAAACCTTCACCTTCCTGGCGCGCGGGTTCGAGTTCAAGGGGACGCTGACCTTCGAGGGCACGGTCCGTATCGATGGCTCGGTAGCGGGGGAAATCCGTTCGAGCGGAACCATTATCCTGGGCGAGCATGCGGTCATCGAAGGGGACGTCAGCGCCGGCACGATCGTCAGCGGCGGGAAGATCACTGGGAACGTGATGGCGACGGAGAAAGTGCACTTTCTCCCGACCGCTGTGCTGCGCGGGGACGTGATCGCCCCTCTCGTGCAAATGGACGAGGGCGTGAGCTTTCACGGAACCTGCGAGTCGGAGGGCCGCGCCAGGAAAAAGGGAGCGGAAGAGGTTCGCGAGGCTGCAACCCAGGCGCCCAAGGTTCGCATTTCTCATCGCGGGGAGGCGCTGTAAAGTTCGATGAAGTCTGTCGTTGTGGGCATGTCGGGCGGCGTGGACAGCTCCGTTGCCGCGGCGCTGCTGGTGGACCAGGGCTATCAGGTGCAGGGCGTCACCCTCCAGACCTGGGACACCGAGGACAACGAGACGACCTCGAAGAAGTGGCAGGAGCGCGGCTGCTGCAAGATCGGCATCGCCCGCTATGTCGCCGAACGGTTGAGCATCCCGCACCGGGTGATCGACATCCGCGATCATTTCCGCGCGGCCGTGGTGCAGGACTTCATCGAGGGGTATCTCTCGGGCTTGACGCCAAATCCCTGCGTCCGGTGCAACGAGCGGGTGAAGTTCGGCTGCCTGGTGGATGCGGCCCGGGAACTGGGGGCGGACTATGTCGCGACGGGCCATTATGCGCAAGTGTTGCCGGATGCGGAAGGACGCCTGCACCTCCATAAGGGCGGCGATCCCAGAAAGGACCAGAGCTATTTTCTCTACCGCCTGAACAAGGGCTGGCTTCCCCGCCTCCTCTTCCCCGTGGGGGGCATGCACAAGGACGAAGTCTGGTCCAGGGCCGAAGCGCTCGACTTGCCGGCCGACGACCTGAAGGAGAGCCAGGAGATTTGTTTCGTGACGAAAGGCGACTATCGCGGCTTTCTCGAAGAGGAAGCCCCGCAGGCCGCGCGGCCCGGCGCGTTCATCGGAACGGACGGCACGGTGGTGGGAACACACCGTGGGGTGCCCTTCTATACGCCGGGCCAGCGGCGCGGACTGGGACTTTCTGCGGAACAGCGGCTGTACGTCGTCCGCGTGGATACCGCCAGCAATACCGTGGTGGTGGGCCGGGAGGAGGACCTGCTGGGGGCCTCGTGCACCGTCGGCGATCTGAATCTCATCGGCATGGATCCTATTGATGCGCCGGCCCGGGCTCAGGTGAAGGTCCGGTACGCCAGCCCGGCGGTCCCGGCAACCATCTGGCCGCTTGATGAGGGACGCCTCCGCGTTGAATTTGATGTGCCACAGCGGGCCCTCAGTCCGGGGCAGTCTGCGGTTTTTTACCAGGGTGAGCGGGTCTTGGGCGGCGGCATTATCGAGGCCGGAAAAGGCAGGGACTAAAACGGGGCGAAGTGCTTGACGGCATTAGCTTTTCGTGCTAAGGTTCGCCCCCTGTGAGTGAGCCTGCAAGCTCGAAATCTCATCATAGAAGGCGGTTAGCGGGAACGTGATTCAGACGGCGATTGCACGACGTTACGCAAAGGCCCTGTTCGAGTTGCAGGAGCCTGCTGAGATCGGCCCGACTGCGGCCACCCTCAAGGTGCTGGCCGAGGCCTTTACGACCTCGCGCGAGTTCCGGAACCTGTTGCTGAGCCCGGTCTTCACCCCAGAGCAGCAAGCCGCCGTCATTGCCCAGCTTGCGGCCAGGGCCGGATGCCCGCCGATCACCGGCCGGTTCCTTACCCACGTCGTCCACAAGAACCGGATCGCCCATATCCGTGAGATAAGCGAAGAATACGGCAAATTCGCCGACCAGGTCTCCAATCGCAAGGTCGTCGAGGTGTCGGCGGCCCGACCGCTCACGGACGAGCAGCAAGCCGTCCTCCGCGCGCAGCTCGAGCAGGTCACGCGCAGCCAGGTTGACCTCGCGGTCCACGTTGACCCCGCCGTGATCGGCGGGCTGCGCATCCGGATCGGCAGCACGGTATATGACGGGACGGTCCGCAGCCAACTGTCGCGGCTGCGGTTGGCCCTCGCGAAAGCTTAGAGAAGGAGCGCAAGGATGCAGATCAAAGCGGAAGAGATCAGCGCAATCATCCGGGATCAGGTCAAGTCCTTCGAGAAGCAGGTGGATGTGGCCCAGGTCGGGTCCGTGCTCCAGGTCGGCGACAACATCGCCAAAGTCTACGGCCTGGAAGGCGCGATGGCCGGCGAGATGCTCGAATTCCCCGGCGGCGTGTATGGCATTGCGCTCAATCTCGAAGAGGATAACGTCGGCGCCGTGCTCATGGGCGTCTGTACCGGCATCAAGGAGGGCGATCCGGTAAAGCGGACCGGTCGCATCGCAGAGGTTCCCGTGGGCAACGCGCTCGTCGGCCGTGTCGTGGATGCGATTGGGGTTCCGCTGGACGGCAAGGGCCCGATCAAGGCGACCGAGTCCCGGCTCATCGAAGTGCGCGCGCCCGGCGTCCTCCAACGGCAGTCTGTACGGGAGCCCTTGCAGACAGGCATCAAGTCCATCGATGCCATGATCCCCATCGGACGGGGACAGCGCGAGCTGATCATCGGTGACCGTCAAACCGGCAAGACGGCGATCGCGGTGGACACGATCATCAACCAGAAGGGTCTGAATGTCTTCTGCATCTATGTGGCGATCGGGCAGAAGCGGTCCACGGTGGCCCGTGTCGTCAAGACGCTGGAAGAGCATCACGCGATGGAATACAGCATCGTGGTGTCGGCCACGGCGAGCGACCCGGCCTCGATGCAGTACCTCGCACCTTTTGCCGGCGCGGCCATAGGCGAGTACTTCCGCGATAGCGGCCAGCACGCCCTGATCATCTACGACGACCTCTCAAAGCACGCGACCGCGTACCGGGAGCTGTCGCTCCTGCTCCGGCGCCCCCCCGGCCGCGAAGCCTATCCCGGCGACGTGTTCTATCTCCACTCCCGCCTGCTGGAGCGCGCGGCCAAGCTCAGCGACAAACTGGGCGGCGGCAGTTTGACGGCGCTGCCGATCATTGAAACGCAGGCGGGCGACGTCTCGGCCTATATTCCCACGAACGTCATCTCCATCACCGACGGCCAGATTTACCTGGCGAGCGACCTGTTCTATTCGGGCGTCCGGCCCGCGATCAACGTCGGACTGTCCGTCTCCCGCGTCGGCGGGTCCGCGCAGATCAAGACGATGAAGCAGGTTGCCGGAACGTTGCGATTGGACCTGGCGCAATACCGCGAGATGGCGGCGTTCGCGCAGTTCGGCAGCGATCTCGATAAGGCAACGCAGGCCCAGTTGAATCGGGGCGTCCGCATGGTGGAACTGCTCAAGCAGGGCCAATACAAACCCATGCCGGTTGCGGACCAGGTGATGTCGATTTTCGCCGGCGTGAACGGGTTCCTGGATGATGTCCCGACCAAAAAGATCAGTGAGTTCGAAGACGAACTCTTGCGCTACGTCGCACAGCATCACCCGGAAACCAGGAAGGCGCTGACGACCAAGCCGAAGATTGACGATGCGCTGGCCGCTGAGCTGAAACAGATCGTCGTGACGTTCAAGCAGAAGATGGGCTTCGGAGCCCAGAGCTAAGCACCGGCCGCACTCGACCATGGCAAGTCTCCAAGCGCTGCGGCGGAAAATTACCGCCGTCAAGAATACGCAGAAGATCACGAAAGCCATGAAAATGGTGGCCGCGTCGAAACTCAGGCGCGCGCAGGAGCGCATTCTCGCGGCGCGTCCGTACGCGGTGAGAGTCAGGGCGCTGCTGGAGCGTGTAAGCCAGCGGGTGGATCGTGCGGCGCATCCCTTGTTTGCCAAGCGCCCGGGCAACAAAGTGGTCGTTGCGGCGGTGACAAGCGATCGCGGGCTCTGCGGGGCGTTCAATGCGAACGTGCTGCGCAAGGCGGTCGAAATCATACGCGAGCATGAAGCCCGTGGAGCCCAGGTCAGCGTCGCGATCGTCGGCCGAAAAGGGATCGACTTCTTCAAGCGGCGGCAGTGGCCGATCTTCCGGCAATGGCCGGGCGTGTTCGATCGCCTGACATTTGAACACGCGGAGGACATCGGACAGGACTTGATCGAGGAGTATACAAAGGGAAGCTTCGATGAGTTCTATACGGTCTACAATAAATTTAAGTCCGTCATGCAGCAGGAGCTCTTTGTGAGAAAAGCGCTGCCGCTTGAACTCGACCCTGCCGAGGCGGCCCCGAACCAGGCGGAGTGGGGCGGGTACCTGTACGAGCCGAGCGGCAAGGAGTTCTTAAATGCGTTGCCGCAGCTCATGTACATCCTTACCTACCGCGTCCTGCTTGAATCCGCTGCGGCCGAGCAGGCGGCGAGGATGACCGCCATGGACGGCGCGGTCAAGAACGCCGGCGAGCTGATCAAGAAACAGACCCTCTATTACAACAAGACGCGGCAAGCGGCCATCACCAAGGAACTGATGGATATTGTGGGCGGAGCCGAAGCATTGAAATAAGCGAATGCCGTCGGCATCAGCCGAAAGGAGTCGTCCGTGAGCATGGGGAAGGTCATTCAGGTTATCGGGCCGGTGGTGGACGTGGAGTTTCCTCCAGGCCAGCTACCGAACATCTACAATGCCCTTCGCGTCGATCAGGATGAGGACAAGAAGGCGGGGAAGCCGGCGGTCCGGCTCACGCTGGAAGTCTCGCAGCACCTCGGTGAAAACCGCGTGCGGGGCGTGGCGATGTCCCTGACCGATGGCTTGGTCCGAGGGATGCCGGTGAAGGATACCGGCGCGCCCATTTCAGTCCCGGTCGGCCGCGAAACACTCGGCCGATTGATCAACGTCCTCGGTGAGCCGGTAGACGAGAAGGGCCCCATCAAGACCAAGAAGACCTATCCCATTCATCGTCCTGCGCCGTCGCTGGACGAACAGGAAACCAAGACAGAAGTGCTCGAAACCGGCATCAAAGTGGTGGACCTGCTCGAGCCCTACAGCAAGGGAGGGAAGGTCGGACTGTTTGGCGGCGCCGGCGTGGGGAAGACCGTCGTCATCATGGAGCTCATCAATAACATCGCGCTCCACCATGGCGGATTTTCCGTCTTTGCAGGCGTGGGCGAGCGCACACGCGAAGGCAACGATCTCTGGCACGAAATGAAGGAGTCGAAGGTCATCGACCCGGACGACTTCACCAAGTCCAAAGCGGCGCTGGTCTATGGGCAAATGAACGAGCCGCCGGGCGCGCGTCTCCGGGTCGGGCTGACGGCGCTCACCATCGCGGAATACTTCCGGGACGAGGAGAATCAGGACGTGCTGCTGTTCGTCGATAACATTTTCCGGTTCACCCAGGCCGGGTCCGAGGTGTCCGCGTTGCTCGGCCGCATGCCCTCCGCGGTGGGCTATCAGCCGACGCTGGGCACCGAGATGGGCGCGCTGCAGGAACGGATTACCTCCACCAAGAAGGGCTCGATCACATCGGTCCAGGCCATCTATGTGCCCGCCGACGACCTGACCGACCCGGCGCCGGCCACGGCGTTTGCGCATCTGGATGCCACCACCGTGCTCTCCCGGCAGCTCACCGAGCTCGGCATTTATCCGGCCGTGGACCCGCTCGACTCGACCTCGCGCATTCTCGATCCGCAGATCGTGGGAGAAGAGCACTACGCGGTGGCCCGTGGCGTGCAGTCCGTGCTGCAGCGGTACAAAGACCTGCAGGACATTATCGCAATTCTCGGCATGGACGAATTGTCGGAAGACGACAAGACGCTGGTCACCCGCGCGCGTAAAATCCAAAAGTTTCTTTCGCAGCCGTTCCACGTGGCCGAGGCCTTTACCGGCACGCCGGGCAAATACGTCAAGCTCAAGGACACCATCAGCAGTTTCAAGGAAATTCTCGCAGGCAAGTACGACGACCTGCCGGAGCAGGCCTTCTATATGGTGGGCACGATTGAAGAGGTCGTCGCGAAGGCGGAGAAACTGGGCTACAAGCGTTCATAGGCAGGCACGATATGGCCGGCAAACTGTTACTTGAAGTCGTGACCCCGGAAAAACTCCTTCTGAGCCAGGAGGTGGACGAAGTCACCTGTCCCGGCGCCGAAGGGGAATTCGGCGTTCTGCCGGGGCACTGCCACTTTCTTTCGACGCTCAAGATCGGCGAACTCCGCTACCGGGTGAGCGGCATCACGCACTTCATGGCTGTGCTCTGGGGATTCGCCGAAGTCACGCCCCACAAGGTGACGATCCTGGCGGAAATTGGGGAAAAGGCCGAAGAGATTGACGTGGAACGGGCGCAGGACGCAGTGGAGAAGGCACAGCGTCGTCTCGAAACGGGCGGGTTGCCGTCCGAGGTCAAGGAAGCCCAAATCAGTCTGGAAAAAGCCCGCCTCCGCAAGAAGATCGCCGAGCGCACGCAAAAGAGCCAGGCGCGCTAGCGTCTTCCTGCTTACCTTTTCGCTCCTATTTTTCATCCGACAAACCGTGCCCTGTCCCGTTTTCAGCTTCAAAACCGTACGATTTCTTGACACGTCTAGAATTCTAGTCTAGCCTTGACATTAGACGATTAGGCTTTCCTGTTGGCGCGGTGTCTAAGGAGTATGGGTTATGAAACGAAAGGTCGGGACGTTGATTGAAGACGAAGTCATGCGGCTTGCGAAGCGGCGAGCGGCTGAGGAAGGTCGGCCGATGAGTGACGTGATACAAGATGCGTTAATCCGATACCTCCATGCTGGAGCGGCTCACCCGAAAGAGCGTGAGGCTGCCTATAATCTGTTTTGTAACAACCCATTCAAGTTGACGCCCAAACAGTTCCGCCAAGTTCTGGAAGAGGACGCCTGGGACGTATGAGCCTCGACAATATTCCCAACGGCAGCCTGTGCGTCTTGGACACCAACGTGCTGCTCTATGCCGAACAGGGCTCTTCTGCACAGGCCCAGCGCCTGCTCCGGCGCATCGAAAAGCGCGAACTGCTCGGTGTCCTGCCTCAGCCGGTCTGGCAAGAGCTGACGCATAAGCTGATGCTGACCGAGGCCCACGTGCTCGGGCAGATCACCGGAGGAAATCCGTCCCGGCAGCTCGCAGGCAAGCCGGACGTGGTGAAACGATTGACTGCGTACAGGGAGAAAGTTCAGGCCTTGTTGACGATGGGTCTGGGGTTTGAAGCGTGCACCCGGTCAGACTTGACCGAGGACGCCTTCCAGATTCAAGAACGCCACGGGTTCCTGACCAACGATTCCATTATTCTGGCCATCGCCCTGCGCCTCGGCGCAGACGCGCTTGCCTCGGCCGACGGTCGGTTCCGTGCGATCAAGGAAATCAAAGTGTACGCGCCAACGGACTTGAAGCTGCCGGCCGCGCCGTGAATTCAAAACCCGCGATGAAGAGCTGTCCGCTAGGCACGGGGACAGCTTGGGCTGAACGCCCAGAGGCGGCATTTTCTGAACAGGCTACTGGTTTTTCTTGGTAAGCTCTGGAATGCTTGCGAGGCCATAGCTAGTGCTGCGGCCGCCTCCCGGATTTCGAACAAGTATGCCGCGTTCGACGAGAGCCAGGATGTCACGCAGCGCGGTGTCGTGGGAACATTTCGCGAGCTTCGCCCATTTCGATGTTGTGAGCTTCCCCTCGAAGCCGTCGAGGAGGCGGTTCAGCACAAGGCGCTGGCGCTCGTTCAGTGGGAAATCAGCACAGGTTTCCCAAAAGCGCGCTTTGGAGAGGACGGCCGCGAGAGTGGCTTGCGCGCCTTCGATGGCGCGGCCCAGGCACCCCAGGAACCAATCCATCCAGGGCGTGATGTCCATCGTTCCCTTCTGCGTTCTCTCCAGGACGTCGTAATATGTGGCGCGCTCCTGACGGATCTGCGCCGACATGCTATAGAAGCGTTGCGCACTTTGTTCGGAGCGTGCGAGCGCCATATCGGTAATAGCCCGTGCGATGCGGCCGTTGCCGTCGCCGAACGGATGAATTGTCACAAACCAGAGATGCGCAAGCCCGGCCTTCGTGACCCAATCAGTCGCAGTGTTTTCATTAAACCAATCCAGGAAAACCTGCATCTCCCGGTCGAGCCTTCCGACGGCCGGCGCCTCGAAATGCACGCGCTCCCGGCCGACCGCACCGGAGACGACTTGCATAGGACCGCTGCTGTCATCACGCCAGGCGCCGACCCTGATCCGGCTCATCCCGCTCCGGCCCGTCGGAAACAGGGACGCATGCCATGCGAACAGCCGTTCTACGGTGAGCGGTTGCTCGTAGTGGCGCGTGGCGTCCAGCATCATTTCAACGACTCCCTCCACGTTCCGGTCGACGGGCTTAAGACCACCAACGTCCATGCCGAGGCGGCGCGCGATCGATGAACGGACCTGTTCTATGTCCAGGTGTTCGCCCTCAATTTCGCTGCTCTTGAGCACGTCCTCCGTGAGGGTTTTGAGGACCGCCTCCTGACGCAGCTTGAAGCCGAGAGCTTCCATCCGTCCCAGCAAACGGCCCTGTTCGTGGCGAACGACGGACAGGCGTTCGGCAAGGCTCTCTCGATCCCAATTAAACCTGGGCCAATCCGGATGATTGTAGATGTGCTGAATTATCCTACGCATATAGTGCGTATATTATGGCGATCAATCAACGCAAAGTCAATATATTATACGCATAATATGCGT
>JAVHQA010000189.1:5171-10182 GCA_036170875.1 Nitrospirales bacterium | reverse complement strand
AAAAAGGTAAAAACGCGGGGAGGGAGAGCTACAGATCCAGCTTGTAGAGGAACTGGAGGGTCTTCATCTGTTCGTGGCTGAGGTTGACCAGGAAGAGTTGGCCGTCCTTGATCATGCGGGGCCGCTGGAGGCGCCCGCAGGCCGGGCAGATGAAGAAGATGGCCTGCCCCTCATCGAGCTTGACCATATGAACCTTGGAATCGGCTCGGACCGGGATGACGCCGGCGCAGAACTCGCAGGGGATGGACTCGAATAAGCCAAGCATGAGCCCTCGCAGCGTATGACGGTCGGATGGGGTTGTCAATAAGGCAGGGCACATTGGAAGAGAGCATGGCGAGCCTTCCCCGACACGGTTGACCTGCCTTGGGGGTTGTGATACTTTTTGCCTCACGCAGAGTCCCAAGGCTCTTCCGTCAACGGGTAGAGGGAGCACGGAGCATGGCCAAGATAGATGCCTTCTTTAAGTTGATGTTCGATCAAGGCGCGTCGGACTTGCACCTGGTCTCCGGGCAGCAGCCGATCCTCCGTCTGCACGGAGAACTGGAGCGGGTCAAGTACAAGGTACTGGAGAACGACGAGCTCAAGGCGATGCTCTATGAGATTGCCCCCGACACCAAGATCAAGACCTTCGAAGAGACCGGCGACGTGGACTTCGGCTACGAAATTCCTGGCGTGGCGCGCTTTCGGGCGAACTTCTTCAACCAGAAGTACGGTTGTGCGGCGGTCTTCCGGCAGATCCCCAGCCAGGTACTCACGGCACAGCAACTCGGGCTTGCACCCATCCTGACGCAATCCGCCATGTATTCAAAGGGGTTGGTCCTGGTCACGGGCCCGACGGGAAGCGGCAAGTCCACCACGCTGGCGGCGATCATCGACCACGCCAACAAGAACCGCAAGGACCACATCATCACCGTCGAGGACCCGATCGAGTTCGTCCACCAGAGCGCGGGCTGTGTCGTCAACCACCGCGAGGTGGGGATGCACACCAAGTCGTTCGGGGCGGCCTTGAAAGGGGCGCTCCGCGAAGATCCCGACATCATTCTCGTCGGCGAAATGCGGGACCTCGAGACGATCCGCCTGGCGGTCGAGGCCGCCGCCACTGGGCACTTGGTCTTCGGGACCCTTCACACGACCAACGCCGCCAAGACCGTGGACCGCGTCATCGAGGTCTTCCCGCACGAGGAGCAGAGCCAGATTCGCAACACCCTGTCCACCAGCCTCAAGCTGGTGGTCGCCCAGAACCTCTTCAAGCGCATCGACAAAAAGGGCCGGTGCGCGGCGCTGGAGATCATGGTCTGCACCGCGGCCGTCCAGAACCTGATCCGCGAGAACAAGACCTTCCAGATCCCCTCGGCGATCCAGGTGGGCAAGCGGTACGGCATGTGCACCCTCGACGACGCGATCCTGGAGAACCTCAACAAGAAGTGGATCAGCTACGAAGAGGCGTTCGACAAGTGCATCGACAAGCCGAAGTTCGCGATGCTTCTCCAGCAGGCGGGGAAGAAACTTCCGGATGACTACTACGGTTGAGCAACGGCTGATCCGTCGGCGTTTGTCACGAAAGGAGCGCGGCCATGCGAAGACCTGAAATCGACTCCATGCTCACGACGATGCTGGATTCGCACGACAACGTGTCGGATCTCAATGTTTCTGTGGACCGGCCGCTGCAGGTGGAGTCGTCGGGCCAGTTGACGAAGGTCACCGTCACGCCGGACATCGAAAACCTGACTCCCTTTCAGACCGAGATCTTCGCCCTGAACCTGATCAACAGCGACCGCCGGCTGTCGCAGATGCTTCTGCAGCAGGGGTCCTGCGACAGCTCGTACTTCCTGGTCGGGAAGGCCCGGTTCCGGGTGAACATCTTCTCCCAGCGCGGCAACTATTCCATCATCATGCGGAAACTGGAGACGGTGATTCCGACGTTGAAGGACCTGAATCTGCCGGAAGCCTTCTATAAAATGCCGAAGGAGAAGAACGGCCTGATCCTGGTCTGCGGCGCCACCGGTAGTGGCAAGTCCACCTCGCTGGCTGCCCTGTTGAGAGAGTTCAATGAGACCAAATCCATCCACATCGTCACGCTGGAAGACCCGGTCGAGTTCGTGCATTCCAACATCAAGGCCACGTTTAATCAGCGGGAACTGGGCGGTGACTTTGACACGTTCGCCAACGGTCTCCGGGCCGCCCTCCGGCAGGCTCCGAAGATCATTCTCGTCGGCGAGATGCGCGACCGTGAAACGGTCGAGTTGGGCATGAAGGCTTCGGAGACGGGCCATCTGGTGCTGAGCACCCTGCACACGGTGGATGCCGGCCAGACGATCAACCGCATCGTCGGTATGTTCGAGCAGGAGGAGGAAAAACAGATTCGGCAGCGCCTCTCGGATACGGTCCGCTGGATCATCGGGCAGCGCCTGGTCCCCAAAGTGGGCGGGGGACGCCTGGCCATCCACGACATTCTCGGGAACAACATGCGGACCAAGGAATCCATCGTGATGGGCGAATCCGACGGGAAGACCTTCTACGAGATCCAGGAGGCAAGCCAGCCCTTCGGGATGCAGACGTTCGACCAGGCGATTTTGAAAGCGTATGAGGAAGGGTTGGTGACGGCGGAGAACGCCGAACTCTACGCGAGCAGGAAAGCGATCGTGCAGCGCGGCATCGACCGGATCAAACAGACCCGCGGCGAGAAGACGACCGAGATCGAAGGGCTGGCGATGGACATCGCCAAGCCCGGCGTGAAGAGACGGTAAGGCGATGGAAATCACCTGCCAGGCCTGTTCGACGAAGCTGGCGATCCCGGACGACAAGGTGCCGAAGAACGCCGTCTTCAAGGTCACCTGTCCGAAGTGCCAGGAGAAGATCCAGGTCAGCACCAAGGCTGAAAGCGCAGAGGCCCCTCCCGCCGAGGCGGCATCCGCTCCCGCCGCGCCGCCTCCTGCTGCTGCTCCTCCGCCGTCTTCTGAACCGCAGTCTCTGCCGGAGTCCGCGACATTCGAGGAAGAGGACTTGGGGGCCATGGCGACGACGGAGGACGACTTCGTCGAGGACCAAAAGCTGGCACTGATCTGCTTTGATCAGCCGAAGATCCAAACCGGGGTGAAGACCGCCCTTGAGGGGCTGGGCTACACCGTGCACATCCCCACCAAGGCGGAGGACGCCATCCAGCGGATCCGGCAAAACCGGTATGAGGTGGTCCTCCTCCACGAAGCCTACGGCGGGTCGGTGGAGAACAACCTGGTGCTCCAGACGCTCCAGCCGATGGCGATGCCGCTCCGGCGGCACATGTGCGTGGGGCTCGTCGGGAAGTCCTTCCGGACGCTCGACAACATGATGGCCTTCGTCAAGAGCGTCAGCTTTGTGGTTGCGGAACGGGAACTCCCGAAGATCAAGGCGATCACGCGCCAGGCCGTGTCCGGGAATGACCAGTTTTACCGCGTCTTCCGTGAGGCGCTGCGCGACGTGGGCAAGACGTAAGAATCTCACCCAACGAAGGAGAATCAGACGTGAAGCGGGCGCTAATCAGCGTGTCGGATAAGACCGGCATCATCGAGTTTGCGAAGGGATTGAACGGGCAGGGCTACGAAATCCTTTCCACCGGCGGGACCGCGAAGGCCCTGCGGGACACCGGCGTGGCGGTCACCGACGTGGCTGCGTACACGGGCTCGCCGGAGATCCTGGACGGGCGGGTCAAGACGCTCCATCCCAAAATCCACGGCGGCCTGCTCGGCCGGCGAGCGGACCCGAAGCACGTCGCCGAAATGGCGCAGCAGGGAATCGCGCCCATCGACGTGGTGGTGGTCAACCTCTATCCCTTCGAAGCGACGATCAGCAAACCGGGCTGCACCTTCGACGAGGCGATCGAGAACATTGACATCGGGGGGCCGTCGATGCTGCGGTCGGCCGCCAAGAACCATGCCGACGTGACGGTGGTGGTCGATCCGGCCGACTACGGGCCCGTGTTGGACGCGCTGCGCGGGGGCGAAGTGCCCCCGACGATGCGGCGTGATCTGGCGCGCAAGGTCTTTCAGCATACCTCGCGGTACGACAGTATGATCGCCGGCTACCTTGAGCGGCAGGGCGCGGCGGGCCAGCTCCACTTCCCGTCCGTGCTCACCTTGCAATTCGAGAAGGTGCAGAATCTGCGCTACGGCGAGAACCCGCATCAGCAGGGCGCGTTCTATCGGGACTTCGGCGCGGGCGAGCCGGGGGTGGCGCGCGCCCGGCAGCTGCACGGCAAGGAGATGTCCTACAACAACTTCCTGGACGCCAACTCCGCGCTGGAGCTGGTGAAGGAATACCGGGAGCCCGCCGCGGTGATCGTGAAGCACAACAATCCCTGCGGCGCGGCCGTCGCGCCTTCGCCGCGCGAGGCGTACATGCGCGCGCGGGAGACCGATCCGACCTCCGCGTTCGGCGGCGTGATTGCCTTCAACACCCGTGTGGATCTCGCCACTGCCAAGGAAATCACGGCCACGTTTGTCGAGGTGGTGGTGGCGCCCGGCTTCGAGGAGGACGCGCTGGCCGAGCTCAAGCGGAAGAAGGATCTGCGTTTGCTGGCGGTGGGGGCCCTCCGCGCGGACGTCCGTTCGGGGTCGGACCAACTGGATCTCAAGAAGATCGTCGGCGGGCTGATCCTGCAGGACCGGGACCTCGGCGCCATCGCGGACGTTCGGACGCTGAAGGTGGCCTCGAAGCGGGCCCCGACCGACGAGGAATACCGGGCGTTCGCGTTCGCCTGGAAGGTCTGCAAGCACGTCAAGTCCAACGCCATCGTGTTCGCCCGGACGGATCGGACCATCGGGATCGGGGCGGGACAGATGAGCCGGGTGGATTCGGTGAAGCTGGCCACGATGAAGGCGGCCTCGCCGCTGAAAAGCTGCGTCATGGCGTCGGACGCGTTTTTTCCGTTCCGCGACGGGATCGACGCGGCCGCGCAGGCCGGGATCACGGCCGTCATCCAGCCGGGCGGATCGATCCGCGATGAAGAAATCGTCAAGGCCATCGACGAGCACAA
>JAVHQA010000189.1:0-5071 GCA_036170875.1 Nitrospirales bacterium | reverse complement strand
TCGTTGGCGGGGGCGGACGGGAACACGCGCTCGCCTGGAAAATCGCCCAAAGTCCGCAGGTCGCGAAGCTCTATTGCGCGCCAGGGAATCCCGGCATCGCCGGCGTTGCCGAGTGCCTCCCCATCCCTCCGGACAATATCGCCGCCCTGCGTGACGCCGTCAAAGCGCATCGGGTGGATCTGACGGTCGTCGGCCCGGAGGCGCCACTGGTCGCCGGCATTGTGGATGAGTTCCGCAAGGACAAGCTCCTCATTTTCGGCCCGCACAAGGCGGCCGCCCGGATTGAAGCCAGCAAGGCCTTTTCCAAGGACCTCATGGTCAGGTTGCGGATTCCTACCGCGGAGGCGCAGACGTTCACGGCGCTCGCGCCCGCACTCGCATACCTCGACCGCCGTGACGCGCCCATCGTGGTCAAGGCGGATGGCCTGGCGCAGGGCAAGGGCGTGGTTGTGGCGGCCTCCCGCGCCGAAGCGCGCGAGGCGGTCCGCGCCATGCTGGAGGGCAAGGCCTTCGGCGAGGCCGGGGCGCGCGTGGTGATCGAGGAATTTCTCGACGGCGAAGAGCTGACGGTCATGGCCTTCACCGACGGGAAGACCGTCGTTCCGCTTGCGCCGGCCCAGGATCATAAGCGGGTGGGGGACGGGGACACGGGCCCCAACACCGGCGGCATGGGGGCGTATGCGCCCGCGCCGGTCGGCACGCGCGAGCTGCTTGACCGGGTGCAGCGGACGATCCTCGAGCCGGTTGTCGAAGGCCTCTCCCGTGCGGGCAGCCCCTTCCATGGCGTGCTGTACGCGGGGCTGATGATGGTGCGGGGAGAGCCGAAGGTGCTCGAATTCAACGCGCGCATGGGCGACCCTGAAACGCAGGTCGTGCTCCCCCTGCTCAAGACCGATGTGGTCGATGTGCTCCTGGCGGTGGCGGAGCATCGGCTGGACCGCCTGACGGTGGAATGGCACGATCGCGCGGCGGTGTGCGTGGTGCTGGCTGCATCCGGTTATCCCGGCACTCCGGTGACAGGGACGCCCATCGCCGGGCTGGAGGAATTGGCGCGGCAGGACGAACTCGTCGTCTTCCATGCCGGCACGGCGGCCGGCCCCGGGGGGATCGTGACGGCCGGGGGACGTGTGCTGGGGGTGACGGGCATCGGAGAGACGATTGAAGCCGCTCGCGACCGGGCCTATGCCGGCGTGCGACGGATCAGCTTCGAGGGCATGCACTACCGCTCCGATATTGCGGCGCGTGCCTTGAACCGCCGCTAACGGCCCGGTCCATGGTATAATGCCGTACGCTTATGACGACGCGCTATGACTTGTCAGAACCCTCGCTCCGCGGGGCCGCCGGCATCGTCCATGGAGGGGGCGTCATCGCCTTTCCGACGGAGACCTTCTACGGTCTGGGAGCCTGTCCGTTCGATGCCCGTGCGGTGCAGCGCATTTTCGACCTGAAGGGCCGGTCTTTCCGGTCTGCTCCGATCCTCGTGCTCATCCGCTCACGCGCCGACCTGGTAGCCCTTGTTTCGGAGATCACGCCCGCCGCCGAACGCCTGATGGAGGCCTGCTGGCCGGGTCCGCTGACGCTTGTCTTTCACGCGGCGGAGGCGGTGCCGTCGGTGCTGACCGCAGGCACGGGCACGATCGGGGTCCGGCTCCCGGCCCATTCGGACGTGCAGCGATTGCTCGAGGCGGTCGGCGGGCCGCTGACCGGAACCAGCGCGAATCACTCCGGCCTGCCGCCGGCGACGACGGCGGAAGACGTGGACCGGGCTTTCGGGGACGGCGTGGATGCGATCCTGAACGGCGGCCCGACCCCCGGCGGCCTTCCCAGTACCGTGGTGGACACGACGGTGGATCCGCCGCGCCTGCTCCGGGAAGGGCGCGTCCCGACGGCGTCGTTGCGGTCGGTCATCAACTCCATGGCGGCGTGAGTATGCTCGGCACGTTTCGCATGGTGAACACCTATCTCTTTCACCGTCTCCGGCTGACCACCAAGCTGGTCATCATGATGCTCACGCTGCTGGTGCTGTCGCTGACGGCATCGGTCCTTTTCTCGTACCTGTCCCAGCAGACCCTCGTGCAGGAGATCGAGGAGAGCATCAACGATCTGTCCAATGCGACGGCCGTCAGTCTCGAACAGCTCTCCGGCGAACCCGACCCGGCCCAGTTCCAGAAACTGGTGGGCCGGCTGGCCAAAAAGGGCGTGAAGGAGATCAAGCTGCTGGATACTGAGAAAGAAGTCGTCGCCAGTTCGCAGCCGCCTCCCCTGTCCGGAAGGAAGATGGAGAGCATTGTCACGAAGGAAGGCCAGCGCGAATACAATGTGACTGCGCCGCTGGTGGACGGAAACGAGGTGTTGGGGTACATCCACGTGACGTTTACGTTGGACGACCTCGCGCAGATTACCAAGGCGACCCTGTACAAACGGGTCGCCGTCACGTCGCTGATCTTCTCGTTGGGCATTCTGGTGTCGCTGTATCTGGCCAAAAAGTACACGCAGCCGCTGCACGGCGTCGTCGAGTCGGCCAAGCGCGTCGCATCGGGCGACCTGACCAAGACCATCGAAGTGGAAGGGGCGGATGAGGTCGCCGAACTGACGCAAAGCTTCAACGAGATGGTGGAGAAGCTGCGCCAGCATCGCGAACTGGAAGAACGGCTGCGGGAGGCCGAACGGTTATCCGCCGTCGGCAAGCTGGCGTCCGGTATCGCCCATGAGATTCGAAACCCGTTAAACTTTATGAACCTCAGTATCGACCACATTCTGAACCGGTTGGGGAGCGGGCGCCCTGAGGGGACCGCCGAGGCGCTGGCGCTGATGGCCAACATCAAGGCCGAAATTCACCGACTGAACACCATGATCGAGAACTTCCTCACGGTCGGAAAGCCCCTCACGCTGAGCAAGAGCGAGATCGATCTGAGCGTGCTCATCCAGGATGTGATTGGGCTTGCCCAGCAGAAGGCGGTCGAGCAGGGGATCACGATTGAGGTGGCCGATGAGGCTCCCGTGGCGCGCCTGCAGGCTGATCCGATGCAGATCAAGGCCTGCCTGATGAATGTGGTCCTTAATGCCATCCAGGCAATGCCCGCCGGCGGACGGCTGCGCATCACCGCCGCCGCCGGTTCAGGGACCGTCGACATCACCGTTTCAGACACCGGGCCGGGCATCAGCGAAGAGAATCTCAACCGCATTTTCAATCCCTACTTCACCACCAAGAAACTGGGGATCGGCCTCGGGCTCGCGATCACCAAGAAGGTCGTGGAGGAGCATCGGGGCCGGATCACCGTCCGCAGCCGGCCAAACGAGGGCACCGATGTCGTCATCAGCCTGCCGGTTGAACACGCCGAGGTGACCGTATGACCGCCGGGCACGTGCTCGTTGTGGATGACGAGAAATCGCAGCGGGACATCATGACGATGATTCTGGAAGGGGAAGGGTACACGGTTGAGGCCGCGTCCAGCGTCGCGCAGGCGCTCTCTCTCTTTCGGAGCCATCACGCGGACTTGGTGCTGACCGATCTTTCGATGCCGGAGCGGGACGGCCTCTCGCTTTTGGATGAACTGGTCAAACTCGATCCCGAGGCGCTCGTCATTCTCATCACGGCCTATGGGACGATCGGCTCCGCGGTCCAGGCGATGAAGAAGGGCGCGGCCGATTTTCTGACGAAGCCTGTGGACCGGGAAGAACTGCTGATCACGATCACAAAGGCTTTCGAGAAGATTCGTCTTGTCAGGGAGAACCGGCAACTCAAGCAGCAGCTGTATGAGAAATTCAAAGTTGACAACATCCTTGGCCACCACGCGTTGATGCAAGAGGTCTTTCGCGTGATCAAGAAGGTGGCGGCCAGCCAGGCCACCGTGCTGATTACGGGCGAGAGCGGAACCGGCAAGGAACTTGTCGCCCGGGCGCTTCACGCGCATAGCCCGCGGGCGGAGTGCCCGTTCAGGGCGCTGAATTGTGCCGCCGTCCCGGAAACCCTGATCGAAAGCGAGCTGTTCGGGCACGAAAAGGGCTCCTTTACGGGCGCGCAGGCGCGGCAGATCGGGCTGTTTGAGGCGGTGGACGGCGGCACCTTGTTCCTGGACGAGATCGGAGACCTCGGGCTCCCGCTTCAGGCCAAACTGCTTCGGGTCCTGCAGGAAAAGGAAATCCGCCGGATCGGCGGACGGGAGGACATCAAAGTGGACGTCCGTGTAGTGGCCGCCACCAACCGCAAGCTGGCTGCGGCCATCAAGCAGGGCACGTTTCGTGAGGACCTGTTTTACCGTCTCAATGTCGTCTCGGTTCACCTGCCGTCGCTGCGGGATCGGGCCACGGATATCCCTGAACTGGTCGAGCATTTCCTGAAAAAATACACTGTGGCATCGGGAAAGGCTGTGAAGGGTGTGACGAACGCGGCGTTGCGCCTGCTCATTGAATACCCGTGGCCCGGCAACGTGCGCGAGCTCGAATCGGTCATCGAACGCGCGGTCCTGCTGTGCGAGTCCGACCACATCAACGTCGAGGACCTGTCGCCGGAGACGCGCTCGCGGGCGACCCTGCTCGACCGGATGGATTTCGACCTGCCGGCCGAGGGCTTCTCGCTGGAGGAGTTCGAGCGGAAACTTCTGGAGACGGCGATGGCACGGAGCAACGGCGTGATTGCCAAGGCGGCGAAGATGCTGGGAATGACCTACAAGACGATGCAGTACCGGCTGGAGAAATTTCAGATCGGGCGGGGGGCGGCCGGAGGCCGGGATGTTTCTCCGGAGGCGCCTGTAGAGGAGAGGTTGGGGACATAGGGGCGGCGACAATCACTGAGGAGGAGGGACGAATGAGCGACAAGGCGAGACGTGTTGTGGCAATGCTGGCGGCGGTCGGATGTCTGATGGTGTTGAGCGGGTGCGACTGGTGGCCCCCGGCTTTACAGCAGCGGATCAGCCAGCAGGAGACGCAGGTACAGACCCTAGGGAAGGAAAAAACGGCGCTTCAGAGCAAGGTGGCTGAGCTGACCAAGGCCGCTGACGATTGCAAGGCGCAATTGGCCCAGGGTACGAAGGCGCAGGCCGATCTGCAGGCGCAGGTGGATCAGCTCAAG
>JAVHQA010000188.1:0-2031 GCA_036170875.1 Nitrospirales bacterium | reverse complement strand
TGCCCACCGTGTTCCGGACGATGTAGGCCACGATATAGGCCGGGGTGTAATAGACGCCGCCGGCCTTCTTGACCTCCGGCTTCTCTTCGACTTTCGCCTGGTGGCCGGAAGTCAGCCGGATGACCTTGCCGAGGAACTGCTCGTACACCTGGCCGAGGATTTCGGCCGGCATGACGGAGAACTCATAGGGGCTCTCCGGATAGTAGAGGCCGCGAATGATGTCCTTGAGAACCTTGTCATCGATCTTGAGCTTGGGCGTGAGTTCATCCGGGGTTTCGGCGCGTTCTTTTTCAGAACGGAAATGGAAGAGGCCCGAGTTGTAGCGGTCGTCCGCCTGGTCATATAAATGGCGAAGGCGGCCGTAGATGTTCTCGCCGTTGAGCAAGGCCTGGAGTTGCGCGTAGGGCTCGATGCCACGATCTTCGCAGATGCGCAGGAAGATGAGGCGGTCGATGGTCCGCTGGACGGCGAAGTTCAGCTCGTGGACGTCCAGAGTCGCATTCCGCACCGCCAGATTCTTGGCGAGGTCTTCACGCCACTTCTCGATCTCAGCCAGAAACTCCGCGTCCACCGTCGTCGTCCCGCGCTTCCGTTCGGAGACCGCGTACTTGTCGAAGGACCCCTTGAGGACGGCATCTTTGGAGAAGACCGAGGCGATCTCGTCCCAGCGAGTGGCGTATTCCTTATAGGTCAGGTAGTGAATGCGCCCAGCGCTGGCTTTGTCGCTGGGGCTGGGGCGTGCGCGGCAGTCGTAAACGGCGAACTCTTCAAAATCCGTCAGGATTGAAAGTGGCAGCTTGGCCGACCACGCATAACGCCGGAGTTGGTAAGCTGGGTCGGGGTCTTCTTTGATATTGACGGCGGGTTTCTTGGCTTCGAGGAAAAACTTGCGCGCGCCGCCGATCCGGAAACAGTAGTCAGGGGCGCCTACCTTGATGGCGTCTTCATGGATGACGTCTTTGTACGCCTCGGCATGTCGTTCCTTGTTCGCCACGTCCCATCCGAGCGCCTCAAAGAACGGATTGATGAACTCCTGCCGGACCTGCGCCTCGTTATACGCCGGGCTTCGGTACGACTCGATATTCCGTTCAAAGTGCTCGACCAGGTCCAGGATAATCGGTGGCGGGTTTTGTGGCATGCAGGCTTGTAAAGACTAAAACCCCAGCGCGAAGAAACACGCTGAGCGAAGCTCCGACATCTTTCGTGGACTCAACGTTGTGATCACAGGTCCGATCTTGCCCTTGCCGACGGTTTGGATGTGATCAAGGTTCACCGCGCAGGATTGCGGCATGCCATCCGCTTCGGTCAAAAGGACTTCCGAGGGGATGTCGCGGACGGTGGACGTGACCGGGGCAACAGTCACTTCTCCCAGAAACTCCATGGCAGAATCCCTGGTGAGGATCACAACAGGACGCCGTTTGTCGGGCTTCGAAAACTTGTACCACCTGACCTCGCCGCGTTGCATCACTCGCCCCAAGCCTGCTCTTCTTCCCAGACGCTGAACTCCCCTTTCCCGACGGGCTTTCGCAGATAACCTGCCTTGTGTTTCCGTTCCATCTCTTTCACACTGACCTTTCCGAGAGCCGCTCGAAGCGCATCACGGGCGAAGGCGGACCGCGTCGTTCCGAGCCGTTTGGCCACCTTGTCCACTGCGCCCACGAGGTCTTCATCCAGGGTCATCTGTACCGTCTTCATCTCGCCTCCTTTCAAGCTATAGCTATTTTTATCGCTATTGTCACACACATGGGAAGAACGTGCAAGACCGAACGGGTGCCCTCCGGCCCTACGGGGAGAAATCACAAGACGGGCGAGGCAAGCGGCGCCCCTACGGGGGGACAGGACGCGCGTTGGGGAATCGCGTCTAAGACGGGCGGGATGAATCCCGCCCCTACGGGGAGGCAACTGCCGGCGACGGAACCTTTACCGGCGTCTTACCCCTCGCCCTGTGCAGTTTATCGCGTGAATGGTAGGGCACAAGCCCTTCCAGCACCGACGCCAGCTTCTCGCAGGGGACATCTTCCAGGATTTTTA
>JAVHQA010000187.1:7409-10235 GCA_036170875.1 Nitrospirales bacterium | reverse complement strand
GGACTGGTGGCCAGCTGCCAGGAAGCCGGCGTGATCGGCGCGCTGGCCGGCATCATTGGAACCCTCCAGGCCACCGAGGTGCTCAAGCTCATCCTGGGCCGCGGCCGTCTCCTCACCGACCGGTTGCTGGATTACGACGCGCGCCTGACACGCTTTCGCGAAATCAAAGTTTCCAGGAATCCCAAGTGCCCGTTGTGCGGAGATCAACCTGAAATCACCCAGCTTTTCGAGCATGAGCCGGAGGCCTGCGCGGTCAAAACCGCATAAGCATACCCATGGCGCCCACCACCACAGACAAGATCAAAGGACTGATCTGCCGCGAATGCGGGAAGGCGTACCCCCCGGTCTCCCTGCATGTCTGCGACATGTGCTTCGGCCCCCTGGAAGTCCAATACAACTACGAGGCGATCAAGTCGCGCATCTCCCGCAAAACAATCGAGGCCGGCCCCAAAAGCCTGTGGCGGTACATCGACCTGCTGCCGATCCAGGGCGAGCCCACAGTGGGGCTTTACGCCGGCTTCACCCCGCTGATCCGGGCCAAGAACCTCGGCGACGAACTCGGCCTGGACAAGCTCTACATCAAGAACGACACCGTGAACCACCCGACCCTGTCGTTCAAGGACCGCGTCGTCTCGGTGGCGCTGACGCGCGCCCTCGAGCTGGGCTATGACACCGTGGCCTGCGCCTCCACCGGAAACCTGGCGAACTCAGTGGCGGCCCACGCGGCGGCGGCCAAGATGCAGTGCTACGTTTTCATTCCCCACGACCTGGAAGCTTCCAAGGTGCTGGGCAACCTCGTGTACCGCCCGAACGTCGTCGAAGTCGAGGGCAACTACGACGACGTGAACCGGCTGTGCAGCGAGATCGCCGGCGAACGCAAATGGGCCTTCGTCAACGTCAACATCCGCCCCTATTATGCCGAGGGATCCAAGACGCTGGCGTACGAGGTCGTTGAGCAGCTCGGCTGGACCGCCCCCGACCAGATCGTCATTCCGATGGCCTCCGGTTCCCTGCTCACGAAAATCTGGAAGGGGCTCAACGAGTTTCACAAGCTGGGCCTGATCGATGGCCTGACCACCAAGGTCCATGGCGCGCAGGCCGAAGGCTGCTCCCCCATCTCGACGGCCTACAAGCAGGGTCGTGATTTTTTCAAGCCGGTGAAGCCCAACACCATCGCCAAGTCGCTGGCCATCGGCAATCCCGCCGACGGCTATTACGCGCTCAAGGCCACCGCCGAGAGCGGCGGAGCCATGGACTCCGTCACCGACGAGGAGATCGTGGAGGGCATGACGCTCCTCGCGCAGACCGAGGGCATCTTCGCCGAGACGGCGGGCGGCGTGACCATCGGCGTCCTCAAGAAGCTGGCGAAGCAGGGCATCATCAAACGAACCGACACGACGGTCGCCATGATCACGGGCAATGGCCTCAAAACCCAGGAGGCCGTGATGCACGCCGTCGGCCGACCGACGCGAATTTCCCCGAGCCTGACGCAATTCCTGAAGACGTTCAACCTGGACAAGCACGAGAGGTAATCTCCACATGGTGAAGGTTCGCATACCCACGCCCCTGCGGCCATTGACAGGGGGGAAAAACGAGGTAGAGGCCACGGCCTCGGACATCCAGTCCATGATCGAGTCGCTCAACGGACAATTCCCGGGGCTTAAAGACCGTGTCTGCGACGACAAGGGCGAGATCCGGCGGTTCGTGAACATCTATCTCAACGAGGAAGACATCCGCTTCCTGCAAGGCAAGGACACGCCGCTCAAGGACGGCGATGAGATTTCCATCGTCCCCGCCATCGCGGGCGGGGCCCATCCGCATGACGGGAGCGTATGATGGCGCACCTTCGCTTCCATCTGCGTTTTCCCGAGGACAAGATCAAGGAGCCGGTGCTCTGCCAAATCAACCGGGAATTCACGAAGGTCGATACGAACATCCGGCGCGCGGATGTCCGGGAGAAGACCGGGTGGATGGACGTTGAGTTCGCGGGCGACCCCGCCGAAATCGAGCGGGCGATCGACGGCATCCGGAAGAAGGGCGTCATCGTGGACCCGATCGAACTGAACGTCGTGGAGTAGGGCTGATGGAATTCACCGAGACCCAGATCGAGCGCTACAGCCGGCACATCATCCTTCCCGACGTCGGCGGGAAGGGACAAATGAAGCTGGCCAATGCCAGGGTGCTCATCATCGGCGCCGGCGGCCTCGGCTCCCCGGCGGCGTTCTACCTGGCCGCGGCCGGCGTCGGCACGATCGGGCTGGTGGACGGCGACGTGGTGGACCTGTCGAACCTCCAGCGCCAGATCCTCCACACGACCGCCGACATCGGCAAGCCGAAGGTGGAGTCCGGGCGGGAGACGCTCGCCGCGCTGAACCCAGACGTCGCGATCAAGACGTACCAGATGAACATCGGCGCCGAAAATATCCTCGGCATCATCGGTGATTACGATTTCGTCCTGGACGGGTCGGACAATTTTTCCACTCGCTACCTGGTCAACGACGCCTGCTTCTTCGCCAGAAAGACGCTCATCTCCGGCAGCATTTTCCGGTTTGAAGGGCAGCTCACCGTCCTCAAACCGAACGACGGCTTTCCCTGCTACCGGTGCCTCTACGCGGAACCGCCGCCGGCCGGCCTCGTCCCGAACTGCCAGGAAGCCGGCGTCCTGGGAGTCCTCGCCGGGACAATCGGTGTGCTGCAGGCCGCCGAAGCCATCAAGGAGATCGTCGGATTCGGCACGTCCCTCGCCGGCTCCATGCTGATCTACGACGCGCTCGAGATGACCTTCCGCAAGACCCGGATCCCCAAGGATCCCGCGTGCCCCCTCTG
>JAVHQA010000187.1:0-7309 GCA_036170875.1 Nitrospirales bacterium | reverse complement strand
ATTCCCTACGGGCGCGTGAAGGGAAAAATCGAGCTGTCGGCGCTCGATCGCCTGCGGGACCATCCTCTCGGCAGGTATATTCTGGTGACCGCCATCAACCCCACCCCACTGGGAGAAGGCAAAACAGTCACGTCCATCGGGCTCGCCATGGGCCTGAATCGGCTGGGATGCCGAACCGTGGTGACCCTGCGCCAGCCAAGCCTCGGCCCTGTCTTCGGCATCAAGGGCGGCGCCTCCGGCGGGGGCCGTTCGCAGGTGGTGCCGCAGGAGGACATCAACCTGCATCTCACCGGTGACGCGCATGCTGTCGCCTCGGCGCACAACCTGCTGGCGGCCTTCATCGACAATCATATCTCGCACGGCAACGCGCTGCGTATCGATCCCGACCGGATCACGTGGCCACGCGTCATGGGGCTGAACGACCGCGCGCTCCGCCAGGTCACGTTACAAAGCGGCCGCCGCACCCAGTTCGTGATCACGGAAGCCTCCGAGGTGATGGCGATCCTCGCGCTGGCGTCCGATCTTGGAGACTTGCGCCGCCGGCTCGGCCGGATTCTCGTGGGGATGACGCAGGACAACCGGCCGGTGCTGGCCGAGGAGCTTCGGTGCGCCGGGGCGATGGCCGCCTTGCTGCGGGACGCCATGCGCCCCAACCTGCTTCAGACATCGGAGGGCACGCCGGCCATCCTGCACGCAGGGCCCTTCGGCAACATCGCGCACGGCAACTGCTCAATCGTGGCCGACGTCCTCGCGCTCCGTCTGGCCGATTGTGTCGTCACGGAGGCGGGCTTTGGGAGCGATTTGGGCGCGGAGAAGTTCTTCAACATCAAATGCCGGGCGTCCGGCCTGCGGCCGTCGGCCGCGGTCATCGTGGCCTCTCTGAGAGCCTTGAAGCTCCACGGGGGCGGCGGCCCGGTCAAGCCCGGAGCGCCGCTCCCGTCCACGCTGACAGGTCCCAACCGCGAGGCCCTGGCACGCGGCCTCGTCAATCTGGAGCAGCACATCGCCAACGTCCGCGCGTTCGGCGTGCCGGCCGTCGTCGCCGTCAACGCCTTCGGAGACGATCCGAAGGATGAGCTCGACTACGTGCGGGAGAAGGCGGTGGAATGCGGGGCCGTCGCCTCCGCCATCTCGACTCCGTGGGCGGACGGCGGCGCAGGCGCCGAAGCGCTCGCGGCCGCCGTGTTGCAAGCCTGCGAAACGCCGGCGGCCTACAGCCCGTTGTATGAGGACACGGCCTCGATCACGCAAAAAATCAACACCATCGCCCGGCGGATCTATGGCGCGCAGGACGTGAACTTCGAGCCGGCCGCTGCAGACCAGATCGAACAGGCCGAGCGGTTGGGCTACGGCCGATTCCCGATCTGTATGGCCAAGACCCAATACTCGTTGTCCCACGACCCACTGCTCCTCGGCCGCCCGACGGGCTTCACTCTGCCGATCCGCGAACTGCGGATACTGGCCGGCGCCGGATTTCTGACTGCGGTGTGTGGAGGCATGCAGCTCATGCCGGGGCTGCCCCGGCGTCCCGCAGGCGAGCAGGTGGATCTCGACCCTGACACGGGCCGCATTGTGGGGCTGACCTAGAAGAGGGGTTATGGCATGGGCACAGGCCTGATCGATTGTCCCGTCGCCGCCTGGTAGGCCGCATCGAACGTGCTGACTTCTGTAATCCTGATGTCGCCCCCCTTGCCCTTTAAGGCAAGGTCCATCGAGGTCTGCCCAGAGGGAACGACCATTTCGCGGTAGTTGAATTGCCGGCAGCCCTTGATCTTTTCTTCCAGCCCTCCCACCGGCCCCACGTCGAGGTTTTCGTTGATGGTCCCCGACATACAGACATCGGGGCGGATCTGATCGCCCAGCAGGGCTGCGGCCACCCCGACGGCGAGCACGGCGCCTGCGCTGGGCCCATCGATGTAGAGTCCGCTCTGAAGGATGCTGGTCTTCACGGAAAGCCGTACCCGGAGGAACCGCGGGTCATAGCCCACAGCCTTGGCTGCTGCGGAAACCGCCGCGCGCAGGGACACGTCGATGTTGCCGCCGAAATGAGAGTCGGTCAAGACTTCCGGTCCCGTCCCCGATGCGACATGGCTGACGGCGAGGTCAACCAGGGCCAGTTCCCCCCGGTTGGCCGCGTAAAATCCCTGGCTTTCCTGCTTGGCCGAAAGCTGGTTCACCATCAACACAGGAAGGCGATGGATGGCCGTCAGAAAGGCCGCGGGAGTTTTGATGGGTTGCGTCGGCGCGGAAGCCAGGGGCGTGCCTTGAGAGCGACCCGTCGCCGGAGCGACAGAGGCGGGTGCTGGCCCCGTTACGGCCTCCACCGCAGTCTCTTTATTCTTCTCCTTGTCGTTGTCCTTTTGAATCATCCGGCAATAGGCAACGCTGTGATCGGTAAAGAGATAGGAGCCGTCCTCCTGCGCGCACATCCAGACATCAGCCAGCGCCACAACCGGGCACAAGCCGAAGACGACGGCGCCGCAAAGGGCAAGGACTCTGGCACGCAAAACCATCATGACTTTGATAAGACCAGCAATATGGATGCCTTCCATGCCTGAATACCAATGCGAGGCCCAACGCTGTCGTAACCAGTCAATATATCAACGATATTTTCATGCAGGACGGATACGCTGTCAAGTTTTAGGCAGCGCTGTCAAGGGCCTATCCTATCCTCAAAGATAGCCAGAACACCCATTTCAGATAGGCTCGCCCTCACTTCTCGCCTTGTGGTTTTGGGCTTACCGCTTCCTGATCTGCAAACCGAGATGGATCGCCAGCGCCAGCTGCTCCAGATCGATCGGCTTGCCGATGATCTCCACCGCGCCCAGGTCCATCGATTCCGCCAGTAATTTCTCATCCTGGCTACCGGTTAACAGGATGACCGGGACGGCGCTTTTCCTCTCAAAGAGCTCCCGCAGCACGCCGATTCCGTTCATCCCCGGCATATAGATGTCCAGGATGAGCAGCGCGGGACGCTCCTTCTCCATCAGCGACAGCGCCTCCGCGCCGCCGGACGCAACGCGCACCCCATAGCCCCGCTGTGTCAGGAACTGCGAGAGCACATCAAGGATTGCAGGCTCGTCATCGACAACGAGGATCTGGTCGCTCTTCTCTTTCTCGGGCAGCACGGCCGTCCCGGCCGTCAATGCAGGCGCCGTAGCGATCGCGGCCTCGGCCGGCTGAGAGGCTCCCCCATCCTCTGCGCCCGGCGACCCAGCCGCTCCTTCCGCGGCAACCGGGACTTCCACCGTCGAAGCGCCGGCCAGAGATGCCATGATGGTATCCAGCGTGATCTTTTTGCTGAAGAAGTCCCGGACGCCCAGCTGCCGGGCTTGCTGCTCCATGTAATCCGTCCCCCAATTGGTGAGGACCATCACAGCCGCCTGCTGATCGATCTTGCGGATCTCCTTGAGAACCTCGATCCCGTGAATATCCGGCAATCGGAGGTCCAGCAGGGTAAACCGCGGCCGCCTCTGCTTGAACAGCTTGATTCCGTCAAGACCGGTCAACGCGGTGACCACCTCATAACCGGACCGGCTTAAAATCGCCCCCAGGAGATCGCAATACAGTTGCTCGTCGTCCACGATCAGGACGGTCGGCTTATTCTCTTTCACCAGGCTCCCCCTCTTCGCAGCATGAGTGAACACCGGCTCACGGGCGCTTCACCTGCAGGCCAAGCCGGACGATCAGCGCCAGCCGTTCCAGATCCAACGGCTTCCCCACCACATCCAGCACACCCAGCTCCCAGGCTTCTTTCAGCAGGTGCTGGTCCTGGCTGGAGGTCAGGAGAATCACCGCGTTCTTATACATCATCTTGCGTAGCCGTTTCAGCACCTCGTTGCCGTTCATGCCGGGCATGTACATGTCCAGGATGACGAGCGCGGGCTTCTCCTGCTCCACCGAGGCCAGCGCCTCCTGGCCGTTCGATGCGACTCGCACACGATACCCAAGACGCGTCAACGATTGCGCAAGCACGTCGCGGATCTGGGGCTCGTCATCCACTACAAGAATGGCGCCCTCTTCGGCCGTGGCGGCGGGCACAGTCGAGCCGCTCCCGGAAGCGGCTCGCGTGGCCGGAGCCGGGGCCTCCCGCTGGAGCACCCGCTCAGTGGATGCCATGATGGCGTCGAACGTCATGCTTTTGCTGAGAAAATCCGTGACTCCCAATTTCCGGGCCTGACTCTCGAGTTCATCCGTCCCCCAGGCAGTCAGAATAATCACCGAGGCGTACTGATCCACTTTCCGAATCTCTCTCAGCACGTCGATCCCCTGCATATCCGGCATGCGGAGATCCAACAGCGTGAACCGCGGCCGTTGCTGGCAAAACAACGCCAGCCCCTCACGGCCGCCGGTGGCTGTGATCACCTTGTACCCGGCGCTGCTCAGCATCGTCCGCAGGAGATCGCAGATGATCTGCTCGTCATCAATGACCAACACGGTTGGGCTGTCGGATTGTTCCATCAGCTGGTGATGGCTCCCTCCGACGCGGAGGACACGTGCCGCGCGTACTTGGCCATGACCCCGATCGTGTAGCGCGACACCGGCGGCTTCCACTTGCTGAGCCGGGCCTTGATCTCCTTCTGTGTCAGCTCGACACTCAGTGTGCGGGCGGCCACGTCGAAGACGACGACGTCGCCGTTCCGGAGCGCCGCGATGGGGCCTTTCCTAGCCGCTTCCGGCGCGACGTGCCCGGCCATCAGACCGTGCGTGGCGCCCGAGAATCGGCCGTCGGTGAGCAGCGCGACGGAGTCGCCGAGGCCTGCGCCGACGATGGCGGCCGTCACCCCCAGCATCTCGCGCATGCCCGGCCCACCCGCCGGCCCCTCGTAGCGAATCACCACCACATCGCCGGCCTTGATCCGCCCGGCTTTGACGGCGGCAAAGGCGTCCTCTTCCCGCTCGAACACCTTGGCGCGCCCTTTAAATGACATCATCGAGTGCCCCGCCACTTTCACCACACAGCCGTCCGGCGCCAGATTCCCTTTCAAAATCACCAGCCCGCCGGTCGGCTTGATCGGATGGGACAGCGGCCGCAGGACTTGCTGCCCGGGCGTCTCTTTCGCCTGCTGTGCTTCGTCCCCGATCGTCCGTCCCGTGACGGTCGGTTGATCGGCGTGCAGGATGCCGGCGTCCAACAGTCGCTTGGCGACGAGGGTCGTGCCACCGGCCGCGTAGAGATCGGCCGACACGAAGCGTCCGCCGGGCTTGAGGTCGGCCAGCAACGGGACTTTTCGGTTGATCTTGTCGAAGTCGTCCATGGTGAGCCGCAGCCCGGCTTCCCGCGCGATCGCCAGCAGATGCAACACGGCGTTCGTGGAGCCGCCGGTTGTGGCCACGGCGGCAATGGCGTTCTCCAACGACTTGCGCGTGATGATCCGGCGAGGGCGGAGATCGCTCTTCAGCAAGTCCATCACCATCTGGCCGCACCGGAACGCCACCTCGTCCTTGCGGGGGTCCATGGCGGGAACCCCGTTACATCCCATCGGCGACATGCCCAAAAACTCAAATGCGATGGCCATCGTGTTGGCGGTAAACTGCCCCCCGCACGCGCCGGCCCCCGGACAGGCATGGTCTTCCAGGTCGTGCAGCTCCGCGTCGGACATCTTGCCGGCCGCATGCTTGCCCACCGCTTCGAAGACATCCTGAATCGTGACGTCGTGCCCCTGAAACCGGCCCGGCATGATCGACCCGCCGTAGAGCATCAGCGAGGGGAGATTCAGACGGGACAGCGCCATGACGGTGCCGGGAATCGTCTTGTCGCAGCCGGAGAGCGCCACGACCGCGTCGAACAAGTGCCCGCGCGCGACCAGCTCGATGGAGTCGGCGATCACCTCACGGCTGATGAGAGACGCCTTCATGCCTTCCGTGCCCATGGAGATGCCGTCGGAGACCGCAATGGTGTTGTACTCGATGGGCGTGCCGCCGGCCGCGCGGATGCCCTCTTTGACCTTCGCCGAGAGTCGGCGGAGGTGCGAATTGCAGGGCATCACCTCGATCCAGGTGTTCGCGACCCCCACCAGCGGGCGGGCCAGATCGTCGTCGGTGAATCCGACCGCCTTGAGCATGGCGCGCGCCGGCGCACGTCCGGGGCCGTCGGTGATGTCATGGCTTTTGTGCTTTGGATCGTTCGTCATCGTGTCTCCTCTTTGAATTAAGGCAATACTTATACCATCTGGAGGCCTTCAAGAAAAGCTGATTCGGCTCGGCCGCAGCAGATTATAAGTGATTGATGGAAACGGAGAACGAATGGTTGCGGGGATAGGATTTGAACCTATGACCTTCGGGTTATGAGCCCGACGAGCTACCGGACTGCTCCACCCCGCGAACGCATGCTAACAACTTGCCCCAGTGGTGTCAAGGCGACGGGAAATACGGTATTATGCCGATTCGATGGCACATCCGACACGCATCGTGTTCATGGGGACTCCGGAATTCGCGGTCCCTTCCCTGCAGGCCCTTCTGGATGCCGATCCCGAAATCGTCGGCCGCGTGGTCGGCGTGGTCACACAACCTGACCGTCCCAAAGGCCGCGGCCAGCAGCTAGCCCCGCCGCCGATCAAGGTCCTGGCCCAGCAAGCCGGCCTGCCGGTTCTCCAGCCCGCCAAGATGAAAGACCAGGACTTTCTGGACACCTTGCGCAGTTGGGCTCCCGACGTGATTGCCGTGACGGCCTTCGGGCGCATCCTGCCTCCGGTCATCCTCGATCTCCCCCCGATGGGCTGCATTAACGTGCACGGCTCGCTCCTGCCCAGGTATCGCGGGGCCGCCCCGATCCAGTGGGCAATCATCAACGGCGAGACCGAAACGGGAATCACCACGATGCTCATGGATCCAGGCCTGGACACCGGCCCCATGCTGATGCGGGCCACGGTCCCGATCCACCCGACGGACACAGCCGGGGACCTGGCGGCGCGCCTCGCTCCTCTCGGCGGCCGGCTGCTCGTGGAGACCATCGTGGGCCTCAAGAACGGCACGCTGAGTCCGACCCCCCAGGACCACACCCAGGCCACGCTGGCACCGCTGCTGAAAAAGGAAGACGGCGTGCTCAATTGGAAGGATGCCGCGACCGCGCTCTCGAACCGCATCAGAGGCCTGACACCCTGGCCCGGCGCCTATACCTATCACGGCGAAGAGCGCTGGCAGATCTGGCGGGCGCCGGCGGCATCAGTAGGCTGTGCCGAGGCTGAGCCGGGCACGATCCTCGATGCCACAAAAGACGCGCTCCGCATCGCGACCGGCAAAGGCTCCCTCCTTATTCAGGAAATCCAGCCCGCTTCAGGCAAACGCCTGAGCGTCAGGCAATACCTGG
>JAVHQA010000186.1:0-2037 GCA_036170875.1 Nitrospirales bacterium | reverse complement strand
AGGCCTCCAGCAGCGCGATCGTGCCGGCGCAGTTCGTCCGGACGTCGAGATAGGGATCCGTTTGGATATTGTAGTTGTCGACCGTGCTCGCGCAATGCACCACGAGGTCCATGCCGGCACAATCGGCGGCCGTGATCTCTTCCACGATTCCCACGTTGACGCGCACACGGTCCGGCTCGCGCAGCCGCGACCGGCCCTTCTCCGATCGCGTCAACACCGTAACCTGATGCTCCCGGCAAAGCCGGTTGGCCAATGCGCCGCCGATGAATCCAAGACCGCCCGTGATCAGCACCTTCATGTCTTGTGCGTCCGCTCCCAAATCTTTGCGTACTTCAGCAGGACGTGCGCCGCAGAAAACCCGGACACGATGAACCCCGGCAGGCCGTCCCTGTACCCTCCGCGGAACAGGTAGAACTTTATGAAGGTCCAGCCCGGATTGAAGAGCAGATGATACCACGTCATAGCCGATTTCCCGTTCCGGATGCGTTCCTCGGCCGCCAGCGTGCTGTAGCGCTCGATCTTCAGCTCATGCGAGACCACCGTGGGATGTGTGTGGTGATCCAGATGGCCGCGCAGGTCGCCGACCGGCCCCTCCACTTCCAGATGCTCGTGCACCGGCAGGTCGTTGTAGCGCCCGCGCCCGCGGCGGACCAGCCGCAACTGCGGATCGGGATACTGGCCCGCGCCCCTGATCCAGCAACCGTAATAATAGTTCCGGCGGGGAATCCGATACGCAACAACAAATATCCCCTCTCCCCCGGAGGGAGAGGGCAAGGGTGAGGGGGAATTTCTTAGCAGCGCCAGAATCTCCTCCCGCAGTTCGTCCGTCACGCGCTCGTCGGCGTCCACGATCAACACCCAGTCCGCCGTCGCCTGGTCCATCGCGAAGTTCTTCTGCGGGCCGTAGCCCGGCCACGGACGCACGTGCACGTGAGACGTCCGCGCCTTCGCCAGCTCGACCGTGCGATCCACGCTCTCGGCATCCACCACGATCAGCTCATCCACCCACTTGAGCGATTCGAGGCACGCCGTAATGTTGCGCTCCTCGTTCTTCGTGATGACGATTGCCGCAATCTTTGGCTGGTTTGCCTGGTTCATCTTGTTTGTCTGGTTTATTTCGTTTCTCTGGTTGATCCGGCCGAACCAAACAAACCAGACAAACGAAACAAACCGCTCCTTCTCCTACCCCCTGAAGCCACGTCGGGCCACCTCCCGATAGAACCGCCAGTTGAGCCACCGATTCCGCCTCGGCGCGCGCCGCGACGCCGCCGCCACACGGGCCTGCATCACGGCGGGATGGCGGCCGCCAAACTCCTTCAGGATCGGATAGTCTTCGAATTCGAACTCCTTCATGCCGTACAACCGGGCCTCCGACGGAGGCGGCGCATCGCCGTGATAGACTTTCGTCATCGCCTGCTTTTTGACCAGCATGGTTTTCGGATCCTTGACCCATCCATAATGGAAGACCCGGCCGTCGGACGGCGCGAGCCACTCGGGCGGCCCGCTCTGTAGATACTGCCTCGTGGCCTTGAGATGAAAGCCCACCGCGTCGCCGCAGGACTCCACGTCGCCGTTGTTCCGGATGATCCGGACCGCCTTGTGATAGAACCACGGGTTCGTGGACCAGTAGTCGCCAACAAAGTGCAGGTAGCGAAAGATCAACCCCTTGACCTCCGGCGAATGAAGATGCGCCTTCATGGCCTCGCCGATCCGCGGCAGATCGTCCTCATGGATCACTTCATCCGCCTGGAGATAGAACGCCCAGTCGCCGGTGCAATGAGACAGGGCGATGTTCGTCTGTTGCGAATAGATCAAGCCGTCCTTCCGCAGGGTCTCGTCCCACACCGACTCCACGATTCTGATCCTGGGATCGCCGATGGAACGGATCAGCTCGAGCGTCCCGTCGTCGCACCGGCCCACGTTCACGACGAACTCGTCCACGATCGGCAGGATGGACCGGATGGACTCCACGACCGGGTAGTCATAGAGCACCGCGTTGCGGCAAAAGGAAAACCCGCTGACCTTCATGCGTGGCCC
>JAVHQA010000185.1:0-2037 GCA_036170875.1 Nitrospirales bacterium | reverse complement strand
AATAATACCGCTCGACCACAAACCGATAGAGCTCGACGTGTTCTGATTCGCCGATCCTGCCCTTCTTGCGCGCGACCGACAACTGCTCGTCCACCGAAGCAATCCCTTCAATATCAGGCAACAGCAGCCCGCGCTTGCCCCCGGCCCTGACGATGACACCGTACCGCCGCACGTCCAGATCCCCCGGCCCGGCCACGCGCTCCGGCGCGCTGAGGATGTCCACGGACACCGTCAACGCCGCGAGTTCGTCTTCAGCGACAGGCCGGAACCGCGGATCCTTCGAGGCCGCGCTGATGGCGTTTTCGATGATCTCCACGGCGAGGGTGTCCCGCACCGGCTCGATCGTGCCGATGCAGCCGCGCAATTCGCCCTGCTTCTTCAGCGACACGAAGGCGCCCGCCCGCCGGCGCAAACCCGGAAATCCCTCGAACAGACTCTCAGGCGGAGTGATGAACCGATAATCCCGGACATAGGCGGCGATGGCGTCGATCGCGAGCTGCACGAAGGGATGACAGGAGGAAGGGGGGGTGGCGACCATGAACCCACCAACCGTCAATGATTGCGCGACACCATGTAGTCCGCGACCACGTACAGGGCCCGCTTGTGCAGGGAATCCTCGAACGGGTCCAGGTGCACCTTCGCGGCCTGCACAAACCCGCGCGCCGTATCCATCGCGTAGTCGATCGAGCCGTAGCGCTCCATCAATGACACGACCCACGCCAACTCGCCGTTGCCGTTGGGTTTCTTTGCCATGACCTCCGCGAGCCGTGCCCGTTCGTCGTCGGTGCAGTGCGTGCGCAGATGCAGGAGGGGCAACGTCACCTGTCCCTCTCCCAGGTCCTTGCCGAGCGATTTTCCGAGCACCTCCCGCGGCGCGGCGTAATCGAGCGCATCGTCCGCCACCTGGAACGCCACGCCGATCGTCTGGCCGAACTGGAACAGGGCATCGCGTTGTGCAGGATCGGCGCCCGCCGCCACCGCGCCCATCCGGCAGGCCGCCGCCATCAGGGAGCCCGTCTTGTGCTCGACGATTTTCAGATATTCCCGCTCGGAGATCGAGGCGTCGTCCTTATAGGACAGCTGCATCAACTCCCCCTCGGCCATCTTCCTGCAGGCTTCTGAGAGACATTCATTCACGTCCTGGTTGCGGAACCCCACGATGAGACAGATCGCCTTGGCATAGAGATAGTCGCCGGCGAGAATCGCCACTTGGTTGCCCCACAACCCGTTGGCCGTCTTGCGCCCGCGGCGCAAATCGGCATGATCCACGACGTCGTCGTGCAACAGCGTGGCCGTATGGATGTATTCGATCAGGCTGGCCAGCAGGACGTCGTCCCGGCCGGTGTACCCGGCCGTGCGGGCGCTCAGGATCAGGAGGAGGGGGCGAATCCGCTTCCCGCCGCTGCTGAGGATGTGGGCGCATACGGTGTTGACCAGCGCGACCTTGGAATCCAGGTTCTGGCGGATCTGATCCTCGACGGCGTCAAGCTCGCCGCGGTAGTACTCCCAGACATCGCTCATTCCCGCGATGGCGCATGTGTTCGCCCGTTCCGGCATGGGCGGATACTAGGTAAGCGCCGGTGGTTTGTCAAGCATCCCCGTTCGATGCTACGCTCATCTCATGCTGCCGTTTCTCAACGTCTGGCTGCACATCCTCGCGGCGGTGATCTGGATCGGCGGCATGCTGTTTTTGTCCCTGATCGCCGTCCCCGTCCTGCGCCGCATCGAGTCGCCGATGGTCCGGCGGGATCTGTTCCGGGCGATGGCCCGGCGGTTCAGGCGGCTGGTCTGGATCTGCATCGCCATCCTGGTTCCGACGGGGATCGTGAACGTGCTGTATTACGGGAACCACGCCGCCGACTCCTCCTATATGGACGTGCTGCACATCAAACTCGGGCTGGTGGCCCTCCTGGTCCTGATGGGTCTGCTGCACGATTTTGTGATCGGCCCGCGCGCCGCACGCGCAATGTCCCGCGACGGACCGCCGCCGACCGGAACCGATCTGCTGATGGTGGAGCTGGCGCCCTGGATCGGCCG
>JAVHQA010000184.1:1392-10394 GCA_036170875.1 Nitrospirales bacterium | reverse complement strand
CTATGACCGAACTGCCATTCCTCCGTGACCTGGTCATTCTCTTCGGCGCCTCGATCGTAGTCGTCTACGGTTTCAACAAGCTCCGCGTGCCGGCCGTCGTCGGCTTTCTGGTTGCGGGCGCGTTGCTGGGTCCCTACGGCCTTGATGTCGTGAACGATGTCGCCCGCGTTGAGCTCTTCGCCGAGGTGGGCGTGGTGATGCTGCTGTTCACCATCGGCGTGGAGTTTTCCCTCGCCCACATCGCGTCGCTGCGGGCCGTCGTGGGCAGCGGGTTCATCCAGATCGGATCGGCCATCGGGCTCTCGGTTCTGGCGGGCATGGCCGTCGGCCTGCCGGTCAACCAGGGGGTGTTCTGGGGCTTTCTGATCGCGATGAGCAGCACGGCGATCGTGCTCAAGATGGTGACGGAGCGGGGCGAGACCAATTCACCCCAGGGCCGCTTGACGATCGGGATCCTCATCGTCCAGGACCTGGCGGTGGTGCCGATGATGGTGCTGACGCCGGTGCTGGGTGGCCAGGGGGATGGCGGCGCGGCGGCGGTGCTCTGGTCGCTGGCGAAGGCGCTCCTCCTCGTGACGCTGATTCTGGTCGCGGCGCGGTTTCTCGTCCCGCGCCTGCTGATCGAGGTTGTCCGGAGCCGCAGCCGGGAACTGTTCGTGATTGCGATCATCCTGGTGTGCCTGGGCATCGCCTGGCTCAGCTCGCTGGCGGGTCTTTCGCTGGCCCTTGGCGCGTTCATCGCCGGGCTCATCATCTCGGAATCGGAATACAGCCACCAGGCCATGGCGGAGATCCTGCCCTTCCGGGATAGCTTCAACAGCCTCTTCTTCATTTCGATCGGCATGCTGCTGGATTTGAAGGTCCTGCTGGCGCATCCCTTTCTGGTGGCAGGCCTTGTGCTCACGATTATCGCGGGGAAGTTCGTCACGTCTGCGCTCGCTGCCGTGGCGGTCGGCTACTCGTGGCGGCCTGCTGTGCTGACGGGAGCGGCGCTGGCCCAGGTCGGGGAGTTCTCTTTCATTCTCTCGAAGGTCGGCAAAGACGTCGGCTTGCTGGCGGGCGAGTCGTTCCAGGTTTTTTTGACCGTCTCGGTCCTGACGCTGTTCCTGACGCCGTTTTTGATCCAGGCCTCTCCCGCCCTGGCCAGGCGCGCGAAAGCGATTCAGCGGCTGTGGCATTGGCTACCGGAGCGGCCCGCAGATTCATACATGGCGCCGCTGCCCCTTCATCTGCAGGACCACACGATCATCGCCGGCTACGGAGTGAACGGACGGAACCTGTCCCAGGTGCTACGGGAGACCGAGATCGCGTTCGTGGTGGTCGAGATGGACGGGGAGACTGTCCGGCAGGAGCAGAAAAACGGGATGTCGATGTACTTCGGGGACGTCACGCATCCGCAAGTGCTTCGCCGTCTGGGAATCCACGACGCGCGCGCGCTGGTGCTGGCGATTTCCGATCCGATCGCCACCCGGCGGGCGGTCAAGGTGGCCCGCCAACTCAATCCGGATATCCACATCATTGCCCGGACCCGGTATCTGAAGGAGATCGACGACCTGCTCGCCCTGGGCGCGAATGAGGTGGTGCCGATGGAGTTCGAGACTTCAATCGAGATTTTCGGCCTCGTTCTACTCCACTATCGGATGCCTCCTCGATTGGTGGCCGAGAAGGCCATGCGTATTCGCAAAGAAGGGTATGCCATGCTCAGAAAAGGGCAGCCTGAGTTGAGGGAAATCGTGGCCCGAGAGGTGGATGACATCTACGTTGACGACTAATAAACTTTAATGATATCAATATGTTAAAGATTCAATATGCCACTTGTCGGCATCGTCCAGCCTTGACAAGCCCGAGAAGCGCATAGTACAGTACCTCTACGCGATGCTCGAGGGGAATCGGGGAGGATCGGGAGTCACTGGACTCCCAGCCTCCCCGATCATTTTGTGAAAGGTTTCCCGGTATGGCTACCACCAAACTTGATCCGCAAGTCGCCCTGGCAGAGTTGCAGACGAGCAAACCCGAACGCGTCACGCTGGTCGTTTTGAGTGGCGATATGGATCGCGTGATGGCGGCCTTTATCATTGCCACCGGCGCGGCTGCGATGGGTATGCAGGTGACGATGTTTTTTACGTTCTGGGGGCTCAATGCCATCAGGCGCGAAGGGGCGAGGGGGGGCGCGAAGGACTGGCTCCGGCGGATGTTCGGCTATCTCAACACAGGCGGCGCCGACAGCCTGCCCTTGTCCCGGTTTCATTTCTGGGGGCTGGGCACCCGCATGATGAAGCTGGTAATGAAGCGGAACCGGATGCCCGGCATCGCCGAACTGCGCGAAACGGCCCTGGATCTGGGTGTGCGCTTTATCGCCTGCACAACGACGCTCGGTCTCATGGGGATCACCAAGGACACGCTGATTGGCGAGGTCGATCAGTTTGCCGGCGTGTCGACGTACCTCGCCGAAGCCCGCGGGGCACAGGTCAACCTGTTCATTTAATTCCCTCTGTACGGAGCAATCATGGCGATCTCGTATGATGTGAAGCTGGATACGCTGGGGCTGTTTTGCCCGATGCCGATCATCAAGACCTCGAAGAAAATCAAGGAATTGGTGGTGGGCCAGGTGCTCGAAGTGGTCTCTGACGACGAGGGGATCAAGAAGGATATGCCCGCATGGTGTGAAACCACGGGGCACGAATTTGTTGGGTTGGAAGAGGAGCCCACCGGCGGCGCAATTCACTACAAGACCTATGTGAGAAAGACAAAATAGTGTGAACCCATTCTAACTGTGCAGGCTCCTTCCTTCCGTCTAACTTTTCCCGCCGCTTACAAATGAATCCACCGGGCTGATTTTAATATTATCCATAGGGTATTCTCACCTAGTGCACATGTTATTCAACGCGTAGTCCATAGTTTTCCACAAGATGTAGTCAGGTAAGATAGCCTGGACTCAAGATATGGTGTTTTTTTCTTGACAGAAATCAAGCCCTGTGATAAAAGCCGCCTATCTCTGGACGCTATAGGTTGCGATTTCGGATTGCACCACCCTCAATATTCGGTAGTCGGCAAGAGTCGCTTCTATGATCGTGAGAGCGGAACAGCATAAAAGCCCCAAGGGGTGGAATTCCGGTAATCTGCATGGCGTCCCTCCAGTCATCGGCGTCTACGTCCTGCGCGATCAAAACCAGAACATCCTGTTTATCGGCAGCGTAGGTTCCCGGCGCTTGCGCGACCGGTTGATCGGCCACCTGCAGATCAACGATGTGCCGGGGGTCCGGTATTTCGAATGGTACCAGACCGACGGGCCGCGCCGCGCACGAGAGCAAGCGCGGCAGTGGATTGCCCGCTACCAGCCGCCATTTGTCCGTCGGCGACGTCGGGCCGCAGAGACCGCGCCGGCTTTGAACTAGTGTGTGCGGGTGGGTGTGTGAAAACACGCGTCCCCGTTTTGTTGTGACGTTGCATTGGTGGGGAGGAATACGATGAAAGATTCCGGGCAGTCCAACGCGTCCGAAGCGCCCCTCCAGATTTCTCCGAATGCGTTGCGTGTCCTTCAGAAACGGTACCTGGCGAAGGACGAAACCGGCAAGGTCATCGAAACCCCGGATGGGATGTTCCGCCGCGTGGCGGTGAACATGGCCCAGGCCGACGGGTTCTACGGCGCGACGCCCGAGGAGGTACGGAAGGCCGAAGAAGAATTTTACGCCTTGATGGCGCGGTTGGATTTTCTGCCGAACTCCCCGACGCTGATGAATGCCGGCCGGCCGCTGCAGCAGCTGGCCGCCTGCTTTGTCCTGCCCGTCGAAGACTCAATTAGTGGCATCTACGACACGCTGAAGCATCAGGCGCTCATCCATCAGACCGGCGGCGGGACGGGGTTTTCGTTCTCTCGCCTGCGTCCCAAGGACGACATGGTGCGCAGCACCGGCGGCGTGGCGTCCGGCCCCGTGTCTTTCATGAAGGTGTACAACCAGTCCACCGAGCACATCAAGCAGGGGGGGACCCGGCGGGGCGCCAACATGGGGATTCTGCGGGTGGACCACCCCGACATCCTGGAGTTCATCACCTGCAAGACGAACACGAAAGAGGTAACCAATTTCAACATCAGTGTTGCGGTCACAGACGCCTTCCTGAGCGCCGCGCTCAAGGGTGAGATGTACGATCTCGTCAGTCCGCGAAACGGCAAAGCCGTCCGGCAGCTCAATGCCCGCGAGGTGCTGGCCACGATCGCGGAGGCGGCGTGGCGCAACGGGGAGCCGGGCCTCTTCTTCATCGACCAGGCCAACCGGACCAACCCGACGCCGCACTACGCCATGATCGAGGCGACGAATCCCTGCGGCGAGCAGCCGCTGCTGCCCTATGAGTCGTGCAATCTCGGGAGCATCAACGTGGAGACCCACATTGTTCAGCAGGCCGGGGACGGCCGGTGCGAGATCGACTGGGCCCATATGGAGCGCTCCATCCGGACCGCCGTGCACTTCCTCGACAATGTCATCGATATGAACAAGTATCCGATTCCCGAGATCGAGAAGTGCACCAAGGACAACCGGAAGATCGGCTTGGGGCTGATGGGCTTTGCCCGTACGCTCTTCAGGCTGGGCATTCAGTACGATTCAGAGGCCGGCGTGGAGATGGGCGCCCGCGTCATGCAATTCATTTCGGAGATCGGCTATGACGAATCCATCCGCATGGCCGAACAGCGCGGTGTGTATCCCTCCTGGAAGGGCTCGCTCCATGAAGCGCGGGGCCAGCGCGTCCGGAACTCCTATGTCACCACCGTGGCCCCGACCGGTACGATCAGCATGATCGCGGATACGTCGGGGGGATGCGAGCCGGAATTCAGCCTCATCTGGTTCAAGAATGTGATGGACGGCGAGCACCTGCCCTACGTCCTCGACCATTTCATCGAGACGGCCAAGCGGGAAGGGTTCTGGAAAGACGGGCTGATGGACCGGATCATGGCCAATCACGGGTCGGCCCGCGGTCTCGCCGAGATCCCGGACCGGTGGCAGAATGTCTTTGCCACGGCCCATGACGTGGCGCCGGAGTGGCACGTTCGCATGCAGGCGGCCTTCCAGAAGCACACCGACAGCGGCGTCTCCAAGACCATCAATATGCCGGACCATGCCACGGTGGACGATGTGATGGCCGCGTACCTGATGGCCTATGAACTCGGGTGCAAAGGCATTACCGTCTACCGCGATGGCAGCCGCGAGGGGCAGGTCATGAACGTCGGCGTTTCGACGAAGGGCAAAAAAGAGAGTCCGGCGGCCGTGCCGGAGCCGGCCTCCCCCCATGCCACCGCCGACAAGGTCATGGAGCAACTGGCGGCCGCGCACGCGGCGGGGCCGCCGGCGATCAAGCTGGAGCGGCCGGCTCGCGTCAGCGGAGAAACGATCGGGATCAACACCAGCTACGGCAAGATGTACCTCACCATTAATTCACTGCACGGGGAGCCGTTCGAAACCTTCGCCACGGTGGCGAAAGCCGGCGGGATGATCCAGGCTGATCTGGAATGCGTCTGCCGGCTCATCAGTCTCGCGCTGCGCTACCGGATTCCGATGCATGAGATCACCAAACAGTTGATCGGCATTCAGGACGGCAACCCCTATGGCATGGGGGGCAATCGCGTTCTCTCGCTCTGGGACGCCATCGCCAAGGCGCTGGCCACCTATCATCCGGTCGGACAGCCGCAGACGGCGGCGGTCGGAGTCCGGGCGATCCGCCCGGAGGGTCTGCCGTGCCCGGACTGCGGGGGGCCCTTGATGCATACGGAGAACTGCGAGAAGTGCAGTTGTGGCTATTCACGATGCTGGTAAATGACAGTGCAATCAACGAAAGGGGGGCGGAATGTCGGGTCCTTATAACCTGAAGTATATCCACCTCTTTGTCACGGAGAGCTCTCCCGGAGCGTACATCGTGTCACGCAACGGGCGGATGGCCGACCGTGTCGGGCGCGCCGATCGGACTCTCGCCGATGAACTGAACCGGGAGGCCGCCGAGGGGAAGTACCGGTATTTTTGGTTCGAGTACACGCCAAGCGCCGCCGCGGCGTACAGTCTGGAGTGTACCTGGTATCACCGGTATCACCCGACCGATAACCCGGAGCACCCGAACGGGGTGCTGGGCGGCGACGCCGCGTGCCAGGTCAAGGGTTGTCCGACGGCTGTGATGGCACAGGCCCGCGGCTGATCGTTCCGGGCGCGTCGTCCCGAAGAGTCCTATCCCGTCCAGGCGTATACCCGGCTTCTCTCCAAGCCTCACGGGTGCCTCTGCGTCTCCAGCTTGCGCTTCCTCACGAGACTATGCTAGATTCCGGCCCGTTGCGCTGAGGTTAAGGAGGCAGGAGCGTTTGGATGGAAATTAAAGTTTTCAACAACAATGTCGAGAAGGCCCTGAAGATCGCGAAGAAGAAGCTCGCGGGGGAAGGGCTCTTTCGTGAACTCAAGCGTCGGCGGTTCTACGAGAAGCCCAGCCTGAAGAAAAAGAACAAGGAGCGGGAAGCCCAACGCCGCCGCCAGAAGTGGTTGGCCAAGCACAAGCCCGAGTAAGCGTCACGCGCCTTGCCGTTCTGAACACCGCCTTTCCTGACATATCGTCGTGCCGGTTGCCGTGAGGGATGAGGATATCCACGCCTGCGTCCGGATCCTGAAGCGGGAAATTCTCCGCTGGAAGGAGCCGGTGGTGGGCGTCGTCGCCAAGGCCTCACGAGACCCTTTCCAGATCCTGATTTCCACCGTCCTTAGCCTGCGCACGAAAGACCAGACCACGGCTGAGGCGTCCGCCCGTCTGTTTCGGCTCGCCACGACCCCCACGGCCATGCGTGCGATTCCCCGTCTGGCGATTGAGCGGGCCATCTACCCCGTCGGATTTTATCGGACCAAGGCCCGGCATATCCATGAGATCTGCCGGGACCTTCTGGTGCGTTACGGCGGACGCGTTCCCGATGAGATTGACGAGCTCCTGACGCTCAAGGGCGTGGGGCGCAAGACCGCCAATCTGGTGGTGACCCTGGGGTTCCGCAAGCCGGGCATCTGCGTGGACATCCATGTCCACCGGATCAGCAACCGCTGGGGCTACATCCGCACGAACACGCCCGCGCAGAGTGAGGAGATCTTGCGGCGCCAACTACCCCGGCGCTACTGGCTCATCTATAACGACCTGCTTGTGCCGTACGGCCAGAATCTGTGCACGCCCGTGTCCCCGCACTGCAGCCAGTGCAAGCTGGCGGCGTATTGCGAAAGGGTTGGAGTGGCGAAGTCCCGGTGAGGGCTAGATAAAGAGGGTCGTCTCGGCGTCCGCGGCCAGATTCAGGATCAGCGGAAGGCCCATGACCTCGTCCACCTTGGGGGCGAGGTCCTCGTATTTGACGCTCATGTATTCCAGGCCGGCGCTGCAGGCGATGACCGTGAAGCTGCCGACCTGCTTGGCTTCTGCGAACATCTCGGTGATCTTCGGCACCTTCTTTTCGCGCATCGCCCGGGCCACTTCGTCGGCGTGCGCTTCGTAGGCCGGAGAGAAATCGATCCGGTCCAGCTCGCCCATTGCCAGTTTTTTGATCGCCCAGAACATCAGGAAGACATACACGTCCTTGCCCATGGCCGCGGCCGTTATGCCAATGGTGGCGGTTTGATACAGCTTATCGTAGGTTCCGCCGTGGGCAAAGATGACGAACTTGGGTTTTTTCACGGCAGGCTCGGGTGGTCAGGGTTTCAGCGTGGACGTGATGCCGCTGGCCCAGTCGGTGATGATCCGGTCAACTTCGGCGTTCGACATCGGGCGTTCGACGACCTCTGCGTCGTTTTTCGTCTCCCGACCCTTGTTGGTTTCGGTCCGGAGGATCATGGTCCGGTTGTCGTCGACGTCGATATAGATATACCACTCCTTTTCGCCCAGGCGGAGCGTGCCTTCTTTGCCCGTCGAATGCTTCTTGGTCTCGACCTCGGGGGCCGTGGCGGATGGTCCGGCGGCAGGGAGGATTCCCGGTGCAAAAAGGATCCCCAGCACGATGGCGAGCACGGCAGAACCCCAGAACCGTCGGGCCTGCGTGTCTGTCCGTAACGGTACGCGCATGGTGGAAGTATTATACAGACGGCGCATCGGCGAGTAAACCGCCTTGTTCCGGTGCAAGGGCGGTGTTACGATGGGCTGGATGACGCAGCGACCGGCTCTCTACCTCATTGACGGCAGCGCCTACATCTACCGCGCCTTCTTCGCCCTGCCTGACCTATCGACCGCCGCCGGCCTTCCGACGAATGCCGTCTATGGCTTCATCACGATGCTGCAGAAGATCATCCGAGAGCGGCGGCCCGCTTACCTGGCCGTGGTGTTCGACGAGAAGGGCCCGACCCTCCGCCACGAAGAATTCAAAGAATACAAGGCCCACCGCCCCCCGATGCCCGGCGCCTTGTCGCAGCAGATTCCCTACATCCATCGGGTGGTGGAAGCCTTTGCGATCCCTGTCGTGAAACTCCAGGGCTTCGAGGCGGACGACCTGATCGGGACACTTGCCAAGCAGGCCTCGGCGGAAGGGCTGGACGTGATCATTGTGACCGGCGACAAGGACATGTTCCAGCTTCTTTCCCCTGCGGTCCGCATCTTCGATCCGGTGAAGGACAAGGTGTTCACCGAGGAGGACGCCCGGGATCGCTTCGGGGTCGAGCCGGCCCGGGTTGTCGAGGTCATGGGATTGATGGGCGACCAGGCGGACAACATTCCGGGCGTCAAGGGCATCGGCGAGAAGACGGCGAAGAAGCTCATCGCCGAATTCGGCACGATTGAGCATCTCCTGGCGCGCCTCCCTGAGGTCAAAGGCGAGAAGCTCCGGGCGCTGCTGGAAACGCACACGGACGAGGCACGCCAGAGCCGATGGCTCGCCACCATCGTGACGGACTGTCCGGTGTCCTTCGATCACGACCGGTTTCGACTCGGCGAAGGCAGGGCGGAGGAGTTGCGCACGCTCTATCGCGAACTGGAGTTCTGGGGCCTGCTCAAGTCTCTTCCCGGCGGGTCGGGCG
>JAVHQA010000184.1:0-1292 GCA_036170875.1 Nitrospirales bacterium | reverse complement strand
CTGGGCCATGTCGCGCCGGCCAAGAAACCGAAAAAAGGGGACCTGTTCGATCAGCCTGATGCCGGGGAAGTGGCCATGCGGGCGGGAAGCGCGGCCTCGGCGATTGCCCGACTGCGGCCCATCCTGGCTGAGAAGCTGGCGGCCGGCGGTCTGACCGATCTGTTCGAGCGGGTGGAGCTGCCCCTCACCGTCGTCCTGGGCGAGATGGAAGCGAATGGGTTTCGTCTGGACACCGACGCGTTGGCCCGCATGGCGAAAGAGCTCGAGCAGCAGCTTGACGGCCTGCTGGGGGAGATTTACCGGAAGGCCGGCACGGAGTTCAACGTCAATTCGCCCAAGCAACTCAGCGAGGTCCTGTTCGAGAAGCTCAAACTCCCGCCAACCAAGAAGACCAAGACCGGCTACTCCACGGATGAGGAGGTGCTCACGCAGCTGGCGCTCCAGCATGAGCTGCCGGCCGACATTCTGAATTACCGAAGCCTTAGCAAGCTCAAGTCCACCTATGTGGATGCGCTGCCGTTGCTGGTGAATCCCGAGACGGGGCGTCTCCATACGTCGCTCAACCAGATGGTCACGGCGACGGGACGGCTCTCGTCGTCCGAGCCGAACCTCCAGAACATCCCGGTCAAGGGAGAATGGGGCGGGCGCATCCGCGAGGCGTTCGTCGCCGATGCCGGGCGCGTGCTGCTCTCCGCGGACTACAATCAGATCGAGCCGCGCATTCTTGCGCACCTTTCCCAGAACCCCGTCCTCATCGGCGCGTTCGCGCGCGGCGACGACATCCACACGGCCACGGCCGTGGAGATCTTCGGCCTGCCCGCGGCGCAGATCACCAAGGACATGCGCCGGGTCGCCAAGACGGTGAACTTCGGCATCATCTACGGGATCAGCCCCTACGGGCTGTCCGCCCAGCTCGGCATCTCGCAGCAGGAGGCCAGGAAATATATTGAGGCCTATTTCACGCGGTTCCAGGGCGTGAAGGCTTTCATGGACAAGACCATCGCCGATGCCAAGGAGAACGGGTATGTCATGACCATGCTGGGCCGGCGGCGTCCGATTCCGGAACTGCGCAGCGGCGATCCGGCCCAGCGGGGGATGGGGGAGCGGATGGCCATGAACACGCCGATCCAGGGGACGGCGGCGGACGTGATCAAGCTCGCCATGCTGGCGGTCCATCGGCGGCTGGGTGCGGAACGATCCACGGCCAAGATGATCCTGCAGGTCCATGACGAGTTGATCTTCGAGGTCGCGGAGGCCGGGGTCGAGGCGGTGAAAAAGATCGTCGTCGAGGA
>JAVHQA010000183.1:6644-10552 GCA_036170875.1 Nitrospirales bacterium | reverse complement strand
CCCAGCAGGTGCAGGCGGCCGCCGGTCGAGCGGGTCTTGTGCAGGACGTCTGTGATCGCCGCATTGTTCGCAAAGGAGCCGTCGCGGATCGCCCGGTTGATGCGGGTAAAGTCCTGGTACACGATTCGGCCGGCACCCATATTCATGTGGCCGACTTCGGAGTTGCCCATCTGGTTGTCGGGGAGGCCCGTGTCCTCGCCGGAGGCCGACAGCAGGGTGTGCGAGTGATCCCGGAGCAGCGAGTGGTAGAACGGCAGTTTGGCGAGCGCGACGGCGTTGGCGTCCGTGCGGGGGTTGACGCCCCAGCCGTCCAGGATGATCAGCGCAACAGGTTTGACGGCTGTGGTGTTCATGGTCCGGAGTGGCAAGGGGCGGTTCGCGAACCGCCCCTACACGATCTCGATCGGCGAGATCACGGTCGGGTAGGGTTGGGGCTGCGCGCTGTCGCGGGCGCCTTCCCGCAGGGAGCTCCCGCTGCCGACTGTGGGGGTCATGACGGCCAGCGTGTTCCAGCGGCCGCAGGCCGGACAGCGCCCGCTCCATTCCCTGGTCTCGTAGCGGCAGGCGCCGCAGGCCAGCGGGGTCATGCCCGCCCGTGACCTGCTGATCACCTCCTGCATCTCCATGAGTGCGGTCTCGGTGTCGCCCTTCCGGATGTACAGGCTGGCCATGATATGAAAGATATCCCCGGACGGGTCCTGAACGCCCTCCAGGGTTGAGAGCATGTCAAACGCGTCGTCGATCATCTCCAGGCGGTAGTAGAGCTTCCCGAGGGCCAGCTTCAGCGACGGGTCGTTGTTCCTCTTGGCAAGGGACTGCTGATAGATGCGGAGCATTTCACCGGGCTCGCCCATCTCCAGGTAGAGGTCTTCCATGCGCTGCAGGAAGATCGGATTGCCGGTCTTGACATAGGATTTCTCCCAGGACTCAGCAGCCTGCCGGAGCTTGCCTTCCCGGATCAGGGTCTCGCCGAAGCCGATCCTTGCCGGCAGGAACCCTTTGTCCAGCTTGATGGCGTCTTTGAAATGGCGCCGGGCTTGATCGCGATCGCCGCGTTCCATATACTGCCGCCCCAACTCGTATTTCAGACCGGCGAGGACCTGGTTTTCGGCGCGGACCTCCGGCTCGGTCAGGCCCGCCTTCAGGAGGCGCTCCTGGACAGCGTGGGCGTCCTTCCACTTCTCGTTGCGGATGTGGATGTCCCGGATGCGATAGAGGGCGGTCGGGTTGGTGCCGTCGAGCTTGAGCACGTCCTCCAGCGTCTGGATGGCTTCATCAAAGCGTTTGGCGTCCTCCAGATCTCGGGCCAGTGAGAGGAGGATCTCCATGTTGCCTTCTTCAAGCAGCCGGGCCTTCCGGTGCAGCCGGATGGCCTCGTTGTAATGCCGCTCCTTGCGGAAGATGTTGCCGAGCGAGAGAAGCGCGCGGGTATGGTTGGGGTCCAGCGCCAGCACCTTCTGCAATTGCGAGACAGCTTCGTGGGTCCGCCGGGAGAGCGATGCCAGCACGCCGTTGGTGTAGTAGCTCTGGAGCTTCTCCTCACGCTTGCGCCTCTGGGTGGACCGCCAGTTGAGGATGCGCGCGCGGATCTCGCGCACGCCGACGAGCATGACGACGGCCAGCGCGCCTGCTGCGATGCAGGCCAGGACGAGATAGATCGGGGTGACGTGCGTTGAGGATTGCGGGGACAGCTTGAGCGTGACCGGGTCGGGGTTCAAGGCGCTGAATTGTACGGCCGCAATGATGGCGGCGATCAGCGTGAGGACCCAGATGAAGAACCGCATGACTACCCTCGCTGTCTGGCTGCTCGCTCCTTCGCCGGGCGCCGCTTGGGAACGCTCACGGGCGCCTCGGTGCGGGTTTTCGGAAGCGGCACGCGCTTGGTGTTGGCCCAGAGCCGGTCCAGCCCGTAATGCTCGCGCACGCCCCGCTTGAAGATATGGACGATGACGTCGTTATAGTCCATGAGGACCCACACACCCGCCTCGATCCCTTCAAGGCCCATGAGCCGGTACCCCTTCTCGGACAGTACCTGATCGATATGTTCTTGTACTGCGAGAACCTGCCGTTCGGATTCAGCAGAACAGATGACGAAATAATCCGCCACTCCGGAGGCGAGAGCGACGTCTAAGATCACGATCTCAGAGGCTTTTTTGTCTTCGGCTGCCAGTGCCGCCAGCCGGGCTTTCGCCCGCGATTCTTGGACTATTGCGATGACCCTCCCCCCCCAATATGATGTTGCAGTATATAAGACTCAACGCCGGCTGGCAAGAGGTTTTCCAGAGTCTGTCTGTGTTTGAGGCGCTTTCTGATGTCCTGCGCCGACACGTTACAGGGGGGAATCGGCAGGCCCCAGAGCGATTGTCCGTTCGTGAGATGGACCTCCTGTACCTCGACCTGACCGGCGTCCAGGCGCTCCAAAGGTGCGGTGTCCTTGATCCCGAGAATCGAAAGCTTTATCAGTGACTTGAACAGGCTGCCTGGTCTTGAAACCACGGCGAATTCGCAGAGCTGTAGCAGGCTGTCAGGCTCCCTCCAACTTGCAATTTCCTTGAAGGCGTCAAGCCCGATGATGAAGGTGAATCGGGTGTCGGCGGGACGTATTTCCAGGAGTTTGCGGAGGGTGTCGATCGTGTATGATTTTGCCGGTTGCGTCGTTTCGATATCCGACACCTGGAAGTAGGGATACGGAGCGATGGCGAGTCGCACCATCTCCAGGCGGTGCGCGGCCGGAATGAAATCCGATTGCGATTTGTGGGGTGGGTCGCCGGTTGGGATGAAGAGGACTGCATCGAGGCCGAGACGGGTTTTCGCGGTTTCAGCCACCAGTAGGTGGCACCGATGGATGGGGTTGAACGCGCCGCCATAGAGACCGAGCTTCATTCCCGGAGCTGGCCGGTGCCGAGCACGATGAACTTGGTGCTGGTGAGCTCTTCCAGCCCCATCGCGCCGCGCGCGTGGATGCGCGTCGTGCTGATGCCGATCTCGGCGCCGAGGCCGAACTGGTGGCCGTCGTGCAGGCGCGTCGAGGCGTTGTGGAACACGGCGGCGGCGTCCACTTCGTTGAGGAACCGCGCGGCGCGGCCCTGGTCCTGCGTCACGATTGCTTCGGAGTGCTGCGAGCCGTGGCGGGCGATGTGCTCCATTGCCTGTTCCATATTGTCCACGACGCGGACGGCCAGGATGAGGTCCAGGAACTCGGTGCCCCAGTCCGAGTCGACGGCGGGCTTGACACCCGGCGCGAGCGCGACGGTCTTCGGGCAGCCGCGGACCTCCACGCCGGCTTCCTGGTAGCGCGTGATGAGCGGCGGTAGAAACGCTGGCGCGACGGCCTGGTGCACCAGGAGCGTCTCCATGGCGTTGCAGGTGCCGGGCCGCTGGACCTTGGCATTGAAGCAGATGGCGTCGGCCATCGTGAGATCGGCCTTGTCGTCCACGTAGGTGTGGCATACGCCCTTGTCGTGCTTGATGACCGGGATGGTGGACTCCTTCATGATGAACTGCATGAGCCCGTCGCCGCCGCGCGGGATGATCAGGTCGATCAGCTTGTCCTGCTTGAGCAGCAGGGTGGAGACCTGGCGGTCGGGGTTGTCGATGAACGTGATGGCGCCGGCCGGGATGCCGGCCTTCTCGCCGGCCTCCATCAGCACCTTCACGATGGCGGCGTTGGACTGGATGGCTTCCGAGCCGCCGCGCAGGACGACCGCGTTGCCGGATTTCAGGCAGAGCGAGGCGGCGTCGGCGGTCACGTTGGGACGGGACTCGTAGATGATGCCGATCACGCCGATCGGCACGCGCACCCGGCTGACTTTCATGCCGTTCGGCCGCTGCCACACCTTCGTCACGTCACCGACGGGGTCGGGGAGCGCCGCCACTTCGCGCAGGCCCGCGGCCATTTCCTTGATGCG
>JAVHQA010000183.1:0-6544 GCA_036170875.1 Nitrospirales bacterium | reverse complement strand
CACCAGATTGTCCCGGTGGATGACCTCGTCGTAGTCCTTGTAGCCGAGGGTCTTCTGGATCTCGCCGCTCTTGAGGCCCTTGATCTTCGCGATGGCCTCGGAGCCGTAGTTCACGAGCCCCTTCGCGAATTCGCGTCCGGAGCGGTCCGCGCAGGCGACGGCGTCGCCGGCCTCGAACTCGTCGTGCACCGCCGTGATGCCGGACGCGAGCAGGCTCTTCCCTTTGCGCGTGAGGGCCTCGACGGCGCCGTCGTCCAGCGTGAGGCTGCCTTTGGCCTTCATCGTGTAGCCGATCCAGTGCTTGCGGCTGGTGAGCCGCTCGCCCTTTGGCAGGAAGAAGGTGCCGACCTGGCTACCGTGGAACAGCGCCGTCAATTGTCCGGGATTTTCCCCGTTCACGATGGCCGTGGCTACGCCATACGTGGCGGCCTTTTTCGCCGCCAGGACCTTGGTGCGCATGCCGCCGGTGCCTTCGAAGCTGGTCGTGCCGCCGGCGCGCCGCTCGATTTCGGCCGTCACGTCCGTGACCACCGGAATCAGCGTGGCCTTCGGGTTGTGGCGGGGATCCTCGGTGTAGAGTCCCTCGACGTCGGAGAGGATCACGAGGAGATCGGCGTCTACGAGGTGCGCGACCATGCCGGCCAGGCTGTCGTTGTCGCCGAAGCGGATCTCGTCCACGGCGACGGTGTCGTTCTCGTTGATGATCGGCACGACGCCGTACTCGAGCAGGGCCGCCAGGGTGTGGCGCGAGTTGAGAAACCGCGCGCGGTTCGTCAAGTCCTCCCGCGTGAGGAGCACCTGCGCGACCTTCTGGCCTGTCTTCTCGAACGCCTTCTCGTAGGCCCACATGAGGCGCGACTGGCCGACGGCGGCGGCGGCCTGCTTGAGCGGGAGGCTCTTGGGGTATTCCTTCAGGCCGAGTTTCTCGATGCCACACACGATGGCGCCGGAGGAGACCATCACGATCTCCCGGCCCTGGGCCTTCACATCGGCCAGTTCGGCGGCGAGGCGGTCGATGCGCTCGCTGTTGAGCCCGGTCTCCTTCGCCGCGACGAGGCGGCTGCCCACCTTGATGACGACGCGCCGGGCGTCTTTGATGATCTGGTCGCGCATCGCTATACCTTCACTACTGTAGGGGCGGGTTTTACACCCGCCCTTCTCGCACGGGAGGGGGTAAACCCCTCCCCTACAACTTTCAATGGCATCCGAAGCTTGGCGACCTGCTCGCCGAGGAACCGCACCAGGGGCTTGAGGCCGGCGCCGGTGACGGCCGAGATCGGAAACATCCGCAGGCGGCGCCTCCGGCAATGGGCTTCGAGCTTCTTGAGGTTCTTGCAGTCGCCCGCCACGTCGAGCTTCGTTCCCGCCACGGCGAACGGCTTCTTCGCGAAGGCGGGGTTGTACAGTTTCAGCTCGCTCCGCAGGGTCTGCAGGCTTTCGACGGGGTCCTCGGCCACGCCTTCGCTGACGTCCACCAGGTGCAGCAGGTAGGACGTGCGCTCCAGGTGGCGCAGGAACTGAAAGCCGAGGCCCTTGCCTTCGTGCGCGCCCTCGATGAGGCCGGGCACGTCCGCCACGACGAAGTGCCGGTCCTCGTTCACGGCCACGACGCCGAGGTTGGGCGTCAGGGTCGTGAAGGGATAGTCGGCGATCTTGGGGCGCGCGGCCGAGATTGCGCCGATCAGGGTGGACTTGCCGGCGTTCGGGTAGCCCACGAGGCCGACGTCCGCCAGAAGCTTCAATTCCAGTTGGACCCAGCGCTCTTCGCCGTGGCCGCCGGGATCGCAGCGCGTCGGGACGCGGTTGGTGGAGGAGGCGAAGCGGGCGTTCCCGCGGCCGCCGCGGCCGCGATGCGCGATGATTTCCTGCTGGCCGTTTTCCGTCAGGTCGGCGAGGATGTCTCCTGTCTCGAAGTCCTTCGCGATGGTGCCCACGGGCACGCGGATGGTCAGCGTCGGCGCGGAGCGGCCGTGGGAGTTGTTGCCTTCGCCGTGGCCGCCGTCCTTCGCGATGTGGTGCTGCTGGAATTGCAGGTCGAGCAGGGTGGACATGCGCTCGGTCGCTTCCATCACGACGTCGCCGCCGTTCCCGCCGTCGCCGCCGTCCGGCCCGCCGTACGGGACGTGCTTCTCCCTGCGAAAGCTCCGCACCCCGTTCCCGCCGTCCCCGGCCTTCACGTAAATTTTTACCTGATCAACGAAATCCACGACCTGTCCTTTGTGCGGGTCCTGTCATCCAAGGGGACTGGCTCCATTTCGGGGTGCCCATTGCTTGTCCCCATGCAATGGGCCATGTGCCTGTCCCCCTTCTTCGATCCGCGGGTCCTGTCGCCGAGCAGCCCTGACGTGCTCGCCCGCTTTCGCCGTCGCAGCCCCGCAGACTCGGCTGTAGCGGTCTCCGCTCCGCCCGGGCGCCCGCTCGGCGCCACCCGCTTTCCCATCATCATCCCTCGCCCTTTGAGGGAGAGGGCAGGGTGAGGGGTGAATCAGTGAGACAGTATAAATCCCAAGGACTTACAAAGCAAACTGGAGGGACTAGGGGCAGTGGAAGTCTAATCAGGGGTTGAGTCTAAGCTCGCAAGACTATACATGAGGGCACAGTGAAACGGGTGGGCGTGGATGTCGCGGCGAGGCGGGTTACCGGCCTGTCGTCAGTGGAGCCATGCTCTCCGGGCTGCGGATATGGCTGACGACTTTTTTGACGGCTTTCAGGTCGCGGGCCAGGCTCAGCACTGTGTCGAGTTCTTCGCGGTTTGCCGCGAACCCGATAAAGTAGACCACTGAGTTGACGGACCGCCAGCGGTAATCGATCGAGCTGATCCCTTTTTCCATCAGGAGGAACAACTGCAGTTCGTTCTCAATGAGCACATCATGGATGCTCGCGCTGATGCTGCCGTCCGGGGCGATCTGGATTTCGTTGATAATCTCACGCACATCCTTGACCCGCCGCGCAATCTCTTCGGCCTTGCGTTTGGCGTCCGCATTCTTGACGGCGCCGGTGAGCAGGACCCGCCCGGCATAGACGTCGGTGTTGATGTCCAGCAGCATCGCTTCGTCCAGATAGGTGTGGGTGATCTCCGACTTGATCGCATAGTCTGCCGCGATCCTATACAACGAGCGGTCCTCCTGGGTCGTGGTTCCGACATTGACCATGGCGTGTCCCACAGAGGTCACGGTGTTGAGGCAACCCGCCAGCGATCCCATGGCCATGACGATCACGGCAAGAACTGTGAGCGTCTCGTACCACCGCTGTTGCCGTCTTGATTTCAGCACTCCCGCCTCTTCGCGAAAAATGAGGCCAGACCCCATTGCCTGACTCACGTTCTGACCAGTCTGTCTGTTGGAGCGGGAAGTGTCAACGAAAATTGCGTAGGGCTGTATCGATTGGGCGCGTTGAGTCGGGTGGAGGGCACATGGAGCGGGCGCGGCGAAGTTCTGGATGGCACAAACAGGAGGAGCATCTCTTACCTGCCCAAACTGCGTGTGTAGGCCAGCACGTCGGAGATTTGCTGGGCGGAAAGCTGCTCCTTGAAGGCCGGCATCGTGGTCGGAGGTCGCCCGTCTTGAATGGACTTGAGCAACTCGCCGTCGGGCTTGCTCTTGATCTTGGGACTGGTAAAATCAGCGGGGCGAGGCGTCATCATCAGCCCCGCCGGACCGTCCCCTTTCCCTTGAGCCCCATGACAAAACACGCAGAGTTGTTCATACACCACCTTGCCCTTTGCGGGATCGCCGCCGGCGGCAAAAGCAAACGGCGCCGGCAATCCGACGATGAGGGCCACTGCCAGCCAGACAGATGTGCGCGTCTTCATTTTTTGATCGACCTCCTTTAGCCGTCGCTTCGTCAAAAAGGCGGATGAGGCGCCTTTCCGAATGCCGGCAACCGCGTAGCCCCCGGCCCTGCTCCAACGAGTTTCCACGCATTGTCTTCGTACACCAGGTGGTGCTCTTCCTCGTACCAGCTGTCGATCGGCTCACGCTTGCCTTTCTCGCTGATGGTTCCCCAGAACGCTCCGGTACACGTCACCAGCGCCATGTTCTCCTTATCCGGAGACAATGTGACTTTGGTGAAAATATGGTGGCCGATGAGCCGATTGTAGTGCGCAAAAATGCCTTTCCAGAACTCTTCCAGATCCTTCTTTGTCAGTCCCCCGTGGTTGTAATGGTCTGAGTACAGGGCCATCAAGCCTTTCAGGTCCTTGGCATCCATCGCCGCCTGTACGCGATCAAACGTCCCCACGATCTGATCGGCTGTCTTCGCGTCAACCTGATGCTCAGATCCGGGCCTGACGATAATTCGTGAGTCTGCGTGGCTTGCTGTTGCTGCCAAGACGCCGGCGCCCATGATGCTCAAACATAACACCGCGAGGCGATACACATGCCGCATGATTACCCTCCTTGATGATGAGCAGACTATCATTAGCCCGGCTTTCGCCCCGATACGTCCCACGTTTGTGGGCCTGCTCCTCGGCCTTCTCTCCGTTTCTTTGCGAGTAGTGTGTCCGATCAGTAAAAAGTGTCAATGAAAATTGCGGTAAGCCTGTATCTGGTGAGAGACCTTTCAACTGTTTCCGTCAATCCATTGCTGTGCGGCTTGCAGGCCGGCGGCCTCGGCGTCCGAGGGCCGTTCACACGATTCCTTCGCATACCCCTTGCTGACGCTGTTTGCCCCTTTTCCCACCACCGTGATCGAAAACTGACACCACCACTGGCCTCGCTCCCGCAGCTCCACCTGGAGTGTGATGCCGTGCAGCTTGTAGCGGTATTCCTTCTGTTCGCAGCGGCCGCAGTAGAGTATCCCATCGCCGGTCCTGGAATTAATGGTCGGCGTGAACAGCGCGGTCGTGCTCCGGCCGAGCATTTCCCCGCCGCAACCGGGTCGTGGGCACGGCTTGCTCAGCTTCTGCATGGTCCAAGCGCTAAAGATACTTGGGGAGCGGCACGGATGCCGCAAACTGGGCGGTCATTTTGGCCAAACGCCTGCACAACACGCGGGCGAACTTTCGATAGATCTTGCTACCCAGGACAGGATGACGCCGCAAGACGGCATGGAGCTCCTTTTGACTCAACACCAGCGCCTTGAATCGAGTCGTCGCCTCCACCGAGGCCGATGCAGGGGGCATTTTCAGGAACGTCAGCTCACCTAGGAGATCGTTTTTCCCCACCGTGGTCACCTCGACCTGCCTTCCGTCCGGGCGTTTCTTTTTAATCGAGGCTTCTCCCGCCAGAAGGATGAAGAGGTTGGGAACGACCTTGCCCTCCTGGATGAGCACATCGCCTGCGCGACCCTCGATCACGGAACCGAGCGGTTCCAGCAACAGAAGTTCCCCCTCCGTCAAATCGGAAAAGAGCGACACGTCTTCAAGGATGCGTAGAATTTTTCACGACCTCGCGAGACAGAACAATTGGACACGCTGCATTTTCAGCAGTCTGTCTTTTGTGGTGGGAAGTGTCAACGAAATTTGTGGTCGGGTGGCGCGGACTGCGTCACAGCGTTTTCATGTCGATGACAAAGCGGTAGCGCACGTTGCCTTTGATCGTCCGCTCGTACGCCGCTTCGACCTGCTGGATGGGAATCACCTCGACATCCGACGTGATATTCTTGGCCGCGCAGTAATCGAGCATTTCCTGCGTTTCGCGAATGCCGCCGATAAGCGAGCCCGCCAGGGTTCTTCGCTTGAGGATGAGCGAGAAGGCGTTGACCTCCAGAGGTTTGGGCGATACGCCCACCAGCGCCAGCGCGCCGTCCCGGCGCAATAGATTCAGATACGCATTGAGATCGTGGGGCGCGGAGACCGCGTCAAGGATGAGATCGAACCGATTGGCGAGCGCCGCCAGGCTCTGCGGGTCTTTCGTCACGACGAACTCGTGCGCGCCCAGGCGGCGCGCATCCGGCTCTTTCGAGGGGGACGTGCTGAAGACCGTCACCTCGGCGCCCATGGCGGCGGCCAGCTTGACCGCCATGTGCCCCAGCCCGCCGAGCCCGACCACGCCGACGCGCCGGCCCGGGCCGGCCTTGAAGCGCCTGAGCGGCGAGTACGTGGTGATCCCGGCGCAGAGCAGAGGGGCGACGTTCGACGGCGGGAGCGTAGGGGAAATCTTGAGCGTGTAGTGCTCGTCCACGACGATGTGCGAGGAATAGCCCCCGTACGTCGGCGTCTTGCCGTCCTTCTCGGTGCTGTTGTACGTGAAGACGATGGGTCCCTCGCAGTACTGCTCCAGGCCTTCCCGGCAGCTTCCGCAGGCCCGGCAGGAGTCCACGAAACAGCCGACTCCGGCCGGCTCGCCGACGGTGAAGCGTGTCACCTCGGAGCCGACGCGCGTCACGCGCCCGACGATTTCATGTCCGGGGACCATCGGGAAAATCGCGCCGCCCCACTCGTCTCGCGCCTGATGGATGTCGGAGTGACAGATGCCGCAGTAGAGGATTTCGATGAGCACGTCGTGGGGGCCCGGTTCGCGCCGCTCGAAGGCGAACGGTTCGAGCTTCGACGTGGGACCTTTTGCAGCGTATCCGCGTATCGGTGGCATGGCGTGATCTCCTT
>JAVHQA010000182.1:0-10642 GCA_036170875.1 Nitrospirales bacterium | reverse complement strand
GTGAGGAGCCAGAGATCAATCTTCACCGGCGGGGCGAGGCCGGGATGCACGGCTTGCGTAAAGATGTTTTGAATGACTCCGGGGGGAAAGACCGCGGTCAGGATTTCGCCGAGCAACCCGCCGAGCAGACCGCCGACTATGACGCAGGTGATGAGAATCCAAGGAGATTTACGCACGGCGCAAATCTACTCAGGAACCTCCTCGAAGTCAAGCCCAAAGCCTATGCAAACACCAATGATGCGCAATCTGGATGCCGCTGGCCAGGGATTGCTCCGCGAGAGAAAACCTGTCTGTTTCAGGGCCTGCCGCTTCGGCAAGTGTCTTGACAGTTCCGGCCTGGTTCCAGTAGACTCAACAATCCAAATCTCTAATTATTTCAATAAATAGGAGTTGCCGTGTTCGAGGCTCTGTCAGCGAAACTTGAGAGTGTTTTGAAGCGTCTCCGCGGGCAGGGCGTCCTGACCGAGGCGACGGTCACGGAGGCACTGAAAGAGGTGCGGCTGGCGCTCCTCGAGGCGGACGTCAACTTCAAGATCGTCAAGGAGTTCATCGAGCGCGTCCGCGTCAAGGCGATCGGCCGGGACGTGCTGCAGAGCCTGACGCCGGGACACCAGGTGGTCAAGATCGTGTGGGACGAGCTCTGCGCCCTCATGGGGCAGCAGCAGACGGGCCTCGCGCTCTCGTCCATGCCCCCGACGATCGTCATGATGGTCGGACTCCAGGGCGCGGGCAAGACCACGACCTGCGGCAAACTGGCGCGGCATTTCAAAGCAAACGGCAAGCGGGTCCTGCTGGTGGCGGCCGATCCGCGCCGACCCGCGGCGGTGGAACAGTTGGTCATCCTGGGCGCCCAACTGGATGTGCCGGTGCACCGGGCCGAAACGTCCGGGTCCGACGCGGTGTCCGTGTGCGCGGACGGCGTTGAGCGAGGCCGTGCCCAGGGGTTCGACGTCGTGATCCTGGATACGGGCGGCCGTCTGCACATCGATGACGAATTGATGGGGGAGCTCGTCGCGATTCGCGCGAAGACGGCCCCGCAGGAGGTGCTCCTGGTCGCCGACGCCATGATCGGGCAGGACGCGGTGGCCATGGCCGAACAGTTCGACCGGCAGGTGGGCCTGACCGGCGTGATCCTGACCAAGGTCGAAGGCGATGCCCGGGGCGGGGCGGTGCTGTCGATCAAGGCCGTCACCGGCAAGCCGATCAAGTTTCTCGGCACGGGCGAAAAGCTGGACGCCCTGGAGCCGTTCCATCCCGACCGGATGGCCTCGCGCATTCTCGGGATGGGGGACGTGCTGTCGCTCATCGAGAAGGCGCAGGACGTTGTGGACCGGGACCAGGCGGAGGCCATGGCCCGGAAGCTCCAGGCGAACACCCTGACCCTGGAGGACTTTCGGGAGCAGCTTCGGCAGGTCAACAAGCTGGGGTCCATGGAGAAGGTTCTGGAGATGCTGCCCGGCGGGCAGCGCTTGAAGGACGCCGTCGGTGAGGCGAAGGCGGACCGCGAGATGGCGCGCACGGCCGCGATCATTGATTCGATGACGCTGCGGGAGCGGCGTGACCATACCCTGCTCAACGGCAGCCGCAGGAAGAGGGTCGCGGTGGGCAGCGGGACCACGGTGCAGGATGTGAACCGGCTGATCAAGCAGTATCTCGATGCGCGCAAGATGATGAAGATGCTGTCCGGGCAGGGCGGACACAGGAAGCTTGGCAAGGCCATGCGGATGTTCTCATAAATAATTCGGCGTTCAGCCTTCAGCAGTCAGCCAAGAGATTCCAAGCTGATAGCTGAAAGCTGTGAGTAACAGAAACAGAGAGGAGAGGTAACCACGTGGTGCGATTGAGACTCACGCGAGGGGGCCGGCACAAGCGGCCTTTCTATCGGATTGTGGCAGCGGATTCCAGGAAGCCGAGAGACGGACGGTACATCGAAGTTCTGGGCACGTACGATCCTCTGAAGACGCCGGCTGTCGTCGAGATCAAACAGGAGCGGGTGCTGGAGTGGCTCAAGCAGGGCGCCCAGCCGTCGGTGACGGTCCATCACCTGCTGAAGAAAGCCGGCGTACTCAAGCAGTTGAAGGCGGCGCCTGTCAAGACGTAGGCGATGCGTATGGGAGATTCCGGAGTAGGCGAGCGGGCGTTGGTAACGATCGGCAGGGTTCTGCGCGCTCATGGGTTGCGCGGTGACGTGCGGGTGCGGTCGCTCTCCGACGTGCCCGGCCGCTTTGCAACGCTCACGCAGGTTACGGTGGAGGGCCCGGACGGCGCCAGACGCCCGTTGGCTGTCAGGGCCGCGCGACCGATCGGGAGCGATTACCTCGTGTCGTTTGAAGGCATTGAGACGCCTGAGGCCGCAGCCCCGTTGGTCGGCAGCCTGCTGCAGATCGCGGAAGACCAGTCGGCGCCGCTGCCGGATGGCCAGTACTATGAGCATGATCTCGTGGGGATGGCGGTCAGGACGGAAGAGGGCATGCCGCTGGGGACCCTGGCGGATATTCTTCCAACCGGCGCCAATGCGGTGTTCGTGGTGCGGCGGGCGGACGGGCGGGAGCAGTTGATTCCCGCGACCCGGGAGGCGGTCTGTGCGGTGGATGTGGCGGGACGGCTGATGACCATCCGTCGGATGCCGGGTCTATTGGAAGACGAGTCATCCCATGCGCTGTGACATTCTCACCCTGTTTCCCGATATGGTGGAGGCGGTGATCGGCTCCAGCATTGTGGGGCGGGCCCGGGAGAGCGGCCGTGTGGACGTGCGCGCGGTGAACCTGCGCGAGTACGCGGAGGGGCGGCACAAGGTCGCGGACGATTATCCGTACGGCGGCGGTGCGGGGATGGTGCTCAAGCCCGAGCCGATTTTTCGCGCCGTGGATGATCTGCGCGCCCGGCATGGCGATCTCCGCCTGGTGATGATGTCGCCGCAAGGCCGGCTGTTCACCCAGGCTCTGGCGGAGGAATTCGCCGTGGAAGCGCGGCGCGTGGTGTTTGTGTGTGGGCATTATGAGGGCATCGACGAGCGCGTCCGGCAGGGCATGGCGCCGGAAGAGTTGTCCGTGGGTGAGTACATTCTGACCGGCGGCGAGCTGGCGGCGCTGATCGTGGTGGATGCGGCGGCGCGTCTGGTGCCGGGGGTGCTGGGGGACGCGCAGTCCGCACAGGAGGAGTCCTTCGCGGGGTCGCTGCTGGATTATCCCCATTACACCCGCCCGCCGGTCTTCAGGGGGTTGGAGGTGCCGGAGATCCTTCGCTCCGGCGATCACCAGGCCATCCGGGCGTGGCGCCGGGCGCAGGCCCTCTGGAATACCTATTCCAAGCGGCCCGATTTGTTGGAGCGGGCAGAGTTGACGCCGGAAGATCGGCACATGTTGAACGAATTCTCGCGCGAAGGCAGTGCCTGAGGGCGCGCAGGAAGAGAGAGGAGAGACTGTCATGAATCGGCTCCAGCGGTTGAATGCGGCGATGGTCAAGAAAAACATGCCGGTTTTTGAGATCGGCGATACCGTCCGGGTCCATGTGAAGATCGTGGAAGGGGAGAAGGAGCGCGTGCAGGTGTTCGAAGGCGTGGTCCTCAGCCGCAAGGGCGGACAGAGCGCCGAGACCTTCACGGTCCGGAAAGTGTCGTACGGAGTGGGCGTCGAGCGGATTTTCCTGGTGCATTCGCCGGTCGTCGAGCGGGTCGAGGTGGTGCGCCAGGGGCGGGTCCGACGGGCCAAGCTGTACTATCTCCGGACCAAGAAGGGCAGGATGGCCCGGGTGGCCGAACGGGAGTACATGGCGGAAGCCAAGCCCAAGCTGGGCGCCGTCGCGCCGGAACCGGTCAAGGCCGGGGCCTGAGCGCGGGCGGGCGCACGTGCCGCGGGACCCTGACGATGCGTTCGAGTGCGAAGCGTGGACGCGCGGGTTCCGGCGCGTGGCCGGTGTGGATGAGGCCGGCCGGGGCCCGCTGGCTGGTCCGGTCGTGGCGGCGGCGGTCGTCCTGCCCCGCCGGTGCCGGCTGGACGGCTTGCGGGATTCCAAACTCCTGAGCGAGCGCCAGCGCGAGCGCGTGTACGCCCAGCTTCTCACGGTGGCCGTGGATATCGGCGTGGGGGTCGTGGATGCCGGGGTGATTGATGCCCTGAACATCCTGGAGGCCACCCGGCTTGCGATGGCCCAGGCGGTTCGTTACCTGACTCCTTGTCCCGATTATCTCCTCCTCGATGCGGTCGTTCTGCCCGGGATTGCAGCGGAGCAGCGGGCGGTCATCAAGGGCGATCGCCTGTGCCGGTCCATTGCCGCCGCGTCGATCGTCGCGAAGGTCCTCCGCGACCGGCTGATGGTCAGGGCTCACGTCCGCTATCCGCAGTACGGGTTTCTCGCGCACAAAGGATACGGCACCGCCGAGCACCTGCGTCAATTGCAGCGGTACGGGCCGTGCGACTTGCACCGGCGCAGTTTCGCGCCGGTCCGGGAAGCCGCCATCCGATGAGCAGCCGCGCCGTAATCGGCTCGGAAGGCGAGCGCGCGGCCGCCGAATTTCTGGAAGCGCGCGGGTACCGAATCCTGGAGCGGAACTACCGGACCAAGCTGGGGGAGCTCGACCTGGTTGCGGACGAGGGAGGCACACTGGTGTTCGTCGAAGTGAAGGTGCGGCGCAATGACCGGTTCGGCGGGCCCGCCGCGGCCATCACGTCCGCCAAGCAGGCCCGGATCGCCCGGCTGGCCCAGCAGTATGTGGTGAGCCGGCGGCTCGGCGGGCGGCCCTGCCGGTTCGACGTGGTCCTGATCTGGGGCACCGATCCCGGGACCAGACGGATTGAACTGCTGCCCGGCGCGTTTGATGCGCCGGTGAACCGCTCCACCGCATGATCGAGTTTTTCCATGTCTCCAAGTCCTATCACGGCCGGCCGGCGCTCCAGGATGTCAGCTTCACGATTGAGAAAGGGGAGTTTGTCTTTCTCACCGGATCCAGCGGGGCCGGCAAGACGACCCTCCTCCGGCTGATCTTTTGCGCCGATGCCCCCGATGAAGGGCAGATTCTGGTGAATGGCCGGAACCTATTGCATCTCAAGAAATCCGCCGTGCCCCTCCTGCGCCGGACGATGGGATTTGTCTTTCAGGATTTCCGCCTGCTTCCGAAGAAGACGGTGTTTGAGAACGTGGCGCTGGCGTTAAAGGTCGGCGGGGTGCCGGAGGGCGTGCTGCGCGTGAAGACCACCGAGACCCTGGGGGCCCTCGGGCTGGCGCACAAAGTGAATGCGCTGCCGTTGACGCTGTCGGCGGGAGAGCAGCAGCGGGTGTGCCTGGCGCGCGCCATTGTGAACGATCCGCAGGTGCTGCTGGCGGACGAGCCGACCGGCAACCTCGATGCGGAGCTGTCCGGCGAGATTCTGGACCTGATGAAGGCGGTCAACGCGCGGGGCACGACCGTGCTCCTGGCGACGCACAACCGTGACCTGTGGCGCCGCGTGCGGCGTCGGGTCGTGCGGTTGGAGCAGGGGCGCGTGGTGGAGGACGGATGTCCCGAAGTGTGACCCGGTTCCGCTATCTCCTGGGGGAGGCCGCGAACAACATCAAGGCCAACCGGACCACCACGGTGCTCGCGGTGGCCACGACGACGTTCACCATGCTGGGGATGGGCGTGTTTCTGCTCCTGTACCTGAACGCGCAGGAAGCGCTCGGTTCATTGAAGGAGGAGATCAAGGTCGTCGTCTATCTCAGGGATTCGGCGTCCTCCAGGGAGATCGCGCAGTTGCGGAGTGAGCTGAGCAGGGATCCGGCCGTGGCGGCGGTCGAGTTCGTGTCCCGGGAGCAGGCGCTCGCCACGTTTCGGACGCAGTTCCCCTCGGAGGAGCGGCTGCTCAATGGATTGGGTGACAATCCGTTTCCGGCATCGCTGGTCGTCAAAGTCGGCCCCGCCCATCGGTCTTCGGAGCAGGTGGGGACGCTGGTTCAGAAGCTCAAGGCTCTCGCCGAGGTGGACGAGGTGCTCTACAGCCAGGATTGGATCGACAACCTGGCTGTCGCAGTCCGGTACCTGCGGGTGCTGGGCATGGGCATCGGCGTCGTGCTGGCCGCGTCCATGGTCACGATTCTGGCCAACACGATCAAGCTGACGCTGTACGCGCGCCGTGAGGAGATCGAGATCCTCAAGCTGATCGGCGCGACGACGGGGTTCATCAAGATGCCGTTCGTGCTCGAAGGGGCGTTGCTGGGCGGAGCCGGCGCCGCGTGCTCACTGGTGCTGCTGCGTGGGCTGTTCGGACTGGCGGAAAGCAAACTGGCGCTGAAGGGAACTTTTTGGGGCGTGGGACGCGGGCTGGCGTTTCTTCCGGATCGTGTGACGGTCGCGTTCCTGCTGCTCGGGGTCATGCTGGGGTGCCTGGGGAGCCTGGTGTCGCTGATCCAGTTTCGCGATGCGAGGAGTTGATGCGAATCGTCGCGTTGGTGGCGGCGGTGGCCCTCATGGCGGGCGCGCCCGCGCTGGCCGCGCCGGATCGCGGCGAGCCGCTGCCTGAGAAGATCAAGAAAGAGCGCCAGACGCTCGACAAGCTGAAAGATGAAATCAAGGAGAAGAAGCAGAAGTCGGATGAGGCCCAGCGCAAGGAAGCCTCGGTGCTGCAGGAGCTCGAGGAGGCGGACCACCGCATCAAGCTCCGCCGGGAGGATTTCGTGCAGGTGAACGGGAAGCTCCGGGAGAAGGACCACGAGATTGCGGATACGAATGCCTCGCTCCGGAGTCTTCGCGAGCGGATCGCGCAGCGGGAAGGGTCGATCCGGAGCCGGTTGCGGGTGATGTACAAGGAGGGGCCGAACGGACAACTGAAGCTGCTGCTCGCGTCCAGCGGATACAATGACCTACAGGCGCGGCTGGCGTCGTTGCGGTGGATTTCGCGGCGCGAGTTCCAGCTGCTCGAAGGCCATCGCACGGACCGGGGCCGGCTCGAATCGACCGAGTCGCATCTGCTGCGGGTCCGCGGCGAGCTCCAGGGGTATCAGCAGGAGATCGCCACCAAGCTGGCGGCCGTCAAGGACGAGCGGACCAAAAAGGACCGCTTGCTGGCGCGGGTGCGGAGCGAGAAGGTCATGTACGTCAAGGCGGTCGAGGAGCTGGAAAAGTCCGCCCAGCGCATCGAGGGTTTGATCCGTGAGTTTGAGGCGCGCCGCAAAGCATCCGCGTCGGCGCGCACGGCGCCGGCCGGTGAGGGACTGGCCCGGCTCAAGGGCCGGCTCGGCTGGCCCACCGAGGGGGACGTGGTGGCGCTCTTCGGCCGCCAGAAGCATCCGAAGTTCGACACGTACGTCCAGCGCAAGGGGATTGAAATCCGCGCCGGCCACGGCACCGTCATCCGGTCGGTCTCCGACGGCGTTGTGGCGTTCGCCGATTGGATGCGCGGGTATGGGTTGCTGGCCATTGTGGATCACGGCGAGGGGTTTTTCTCCCTGTACGCCCACGCGTCCAAGTTGTTGGTCGGTGTTGGGGACAGCGTCCGGGGTCACCAGCCGATCGGGGAGATCGGCGATACCGGGCTGACCGGTGAGAGCACGTTGTATTTCGAGTTGCGTCAGGGCGGCGAGGCGTTGGATCCGCTGGCCTGGCTGGTGCGGCGGCGATAAGTCCAGATCCGAGGAAGAAGGAGCATGGTGATGGAAGGCACAAGACGGGTGTTGAAAACGAAAGCGGGGTGGGTGGTGGTGTTTCTGGGAACCCTGGTCCTAGGGGTGTTCATCGGCAAGGGCTGGGACCGGACCGTGCTGGCGACCGAGACGTACGAAGAGCTGAAAACCTTTACCGAGGTGCTTTCGCTCGTGCAGAAGCATTACGTCGAGGATGTGAAGAGCAAGGATCTGGTGTATGGCGCGATCCGGGGCATGCTCTCGACCCTGGACCCGCATTCCGCGTTCATGCCGCCTGATGTGTACAAGGAAGTGCAGGTCGAGACCAAGGGCGAGTTCGGCGGCGTGGGCATTCAGATCGGGATGAAGGACAACCGGCTGACGGTCATCGCCCCGATCGACGGCACCCCGGCGGAGCGGGCCGGCGTCAAGGCGGGGGACTTCATCATCAAGGTCAACGAGGAGTCGACCAAGGACATGACCCTCATGGATGCCGTGCAGAAGATGCGGGGCCTGAAGGGGACCAAGGTCACGCTCACGATCCAGCGCGAAGGGGCGGCGGAGCCGCTGGTGTTTGGTCTGGTGCGGGAAGTGATCAAGATCGAAAGCGTCCGGTCCAAGATGCTCGACGGCAACATCGGCTATGTCCGACTGACCCAGTTCCAGGAACAGTCTTCGAAGGACGTGGCAAACGCGGTCCGCAAGCTGCGGGAGCAGAAGATGCAGTCGCTGATCCTCGATCTCCGGAACAACCCGGGCGGCCTGCTGAACTCCGCCGTGGAGGTGTCGGAGCAGTTCGTCGGCCTGAATCGCCTGATCGTATACATCAAGACCCGCGAGGGCAAAAAGGACGATTACGTCTCCCACACCAAGGAGCCGCCTGATGACTATCCGGTCATTGTGCTGGTGAACGAAGGCAGCGCCAGCGCCTCCGAAATCGTGGCCGGGGCGCTCCAGGACTGGGGGCGCGCGGTCGTCGTCGGCGTGCAGACGTTCGGGAAAGGCTCGGTGCAGACCATTCTGCCGCTCGGAGACGGCTCGGGCCTGCGGTTGACGACGGCCAAGTACTACACGCCCAAGGGGCGCAGCATTCACGGGGTCGGGATCACGCCTGATATTCTGGTCAAGGGCAAGCCGTCCTCGACGCCTCCGATCCGCGAGAAGGACCTGGACAAGACACTTAGGGAGCCGGGACGAGAGGGGGCGCCGCCTCATCCGGAGGGTCAGCCGGAAAGCCAGCCGGCCCCCAAGCCGGAATCGAAGGACGGAAAGAAGGATAAGGAGACAAAAGAGAAGGCAGAAGACGATCCGCAGCTTCAGAAGGCGGTGGAGTTGCTGAAATCATGGGTTATTTTCAAGGACTTACGCCCTGTTAAGCAAGATGACCGAGTGGAACGGGCGATGTAAAAAAACGCCAGGAAACGGTCTGTGAGGGGTTGATTGGGTCGAAACCGGCTTTATAAAGAGTACTGTGTTCTTCTAGATCCAACCAAGTCGTTGATTCAGCGTAAACAGCGTAAACAAGGAGGGTGAGTGTTATGGGAGCGGGAATTAAGGAGAAGGAAACGAAGACAGGCGCGGGGTTCAAGCCCCTTAAGGATCGGTGCTTTGTCAGCTACACCGAGGAGTTGGAACGCACGGCCGGCGGGATTTATATCCCGGACGCCGCGAAAGAGAAGCCCCAGCGGGGGAAGATTGAGCGCATCGGCGCCGACGTGAAGGCCGTGAAGGAAGGGGATATCATCCTGTTTGACAAGTACTCCGGCAGCAAGATCAATGTGGACGGCACGGATTACCTGATCATCAAGGAAGAGGACATCCTGGGAATTTTCGACAAATAATCAGCCCCCGTTTCTGCGGGGACATGGCGATTGCACGATTGAAGGAGGACTGACATGGCAGGAAAGCAGCTTCTATATAGCGAAAATGCACGGGCCGCGATTCTGAGGGGCGTGAACCAGTTGGCGGACGCCGTCAAGGCGACCCTGGGCCCCAAGGGGCGGAACGCGATCCTCGACAAGAAGTTCGGCGCGCCGTTGATCACGAAGGACGGCGTCACGGTGGCCAAGGAAATCGAGCTCCGGGATCCCTATGAGAACATGGGCGCCCAGTTGGTCCGCGAAGTCGCGTCCAAGACGAGCGATATCGCGGGCGACGGGACCACCACCGCGACCGTGCTCGCGCAGGCGATCTACCGCGAAGGCGTCAAGAACATCACGGCCGGCGCGAACCCGATGGACATCAAGCGCGGGATCGACAAGGCGGTTGAGGTTGTGAACGAGGAGTTGAAGAAGCTCAGCAAGCCCTGCAGGGGCAAGAATGAGATCTCGCAGATCGGGACCATCTCCGCCAACAACGACAAGACCATCGGCGATTTGATCGCCGAGGCCATGGACAAGGTCGGCAAGGACGGCGTCATCACCGTCGAGGAAGCCAAGTCCATGACCACCTCGCTCGATGTGGTCGAGGGCATGCAGTTCGACCGCGGGTACATCTCTCCCTACTTCATCACGGACGCCGAGCGGATGGAAGCCTCCCTCGAAGACGCCTTCATCCTCATCGTCGAGAAGAAGGTCAGCAGCATGAAGGACCTGCTCCCGATCCTCGAGCAAGTGGCCAAGATGGGCAAGCCGTTGGTCATCGTCGCCGAGGACGTGGAGGGCGAGGCGCTGGCGACGTTGGTCGTCAACAAGCTGCGGGGCACACTGAACGTGGCCGCCGTCAAGGCGCCGGGCTTCGGCGACCGCCGCAAGGCCATGCTGGAGGACCTCGCGATCCTGACCGGCGGGCAGGTGATCTCCGAGGATCTCGGGCTCAAGCTCGAGAACGTCAAGCTGACGGACCTCGGCCGGGCCAAGCGCGTGACGATCGACAAGGACAACACGACCATTGTCGAGGGACATGGCGACAAGAAGAAGATCGATGCCCGCACCAAGCAGATCAAGGCGCAGGTCGAGGAGAGCACCTCCGATTACGACAAAGAGAAGCTGCAGGAGCGGCTGGCCAAGATCGTCGGCGGCGTGGCGGTGATCAACGTCGGCGCGTCCAC
>JAVHQA010000181.1:8521-10648 GCA_036170875.1 Nitrospirales bacterium | reverse complement strand
ATTTGTATTTCACGCCGGTGCCGGCGTCCGGCGCACTCATCGCCGGTCCCGCTCCAACAGAACACGCACCCGCTCCGGACCGTCCATGGGCGAGTGCAGCGGGTTCGGGACCTTCCCTTTGAGCAGCATCCGGATGCCGAGCGGCAGGATATGCAGAAACTTCCGCAGGCTCACGCCGATCACCTTCAGCGGCATCAGGGCCTCATTTAGACGGCCGAACCGCGCGACCAGATCCCTGAATCCCATGACGTGCCGGGCGCCGCTGGTCTCGTCGTGGCCCGCTTCGATGGACGCCCGGCGCAATCGGATGATCGCCTCCATCGGCTGCACGTCCTTGGGGCAGACCTCGACGCAGAAATTGCATCGCGTGCAGTCCCACATGCCGGTCGGTCCCTGGAGGGTCGCCAGCCGGGCGTCCCGCGCATGGCCGCTCTCGCGCGGGTCCGCCACAAACCGATAGGCTTTCGCCAGCGCGGCGGGTCCGAGGAATCCCTTGTCCACCTCGTGCACCGTGCAGGCCGCCACGCAGGCCCCGCACATGATGCAGGCATCCACATTGTAAAACCGCGCGGCGCCCGCCGGCACCGCGGCGGTCGGACGGTTCTCATCACGCAGCCACGGCTCAATCGCGCGGACCTTGCCCCAGAATGATCCCATATCCACGGACAGGTCCTTGAGCACCGGCAGGTGGCGGAGCGGCCCAACGGCGATCCCTCCGTGCCGTTCCCATTCCTTCCGGACGGACGTACGGCAGGCCAGCTTTTCCCCGCCGTTGATCGTCATGGAGCACGACCCGCAGATGGCGGAGCGGCACGAATAGCGAAAGGTCAGCCGGCCGTCCAGCTCGTTTTTAATCCGGATCAGCGCGTCGAGCACGGTCATCCCGCGGGTGACGTCGAGGCGATAGGTCTCGTCGTGGGGAACGGCGTCCAGTTCTGGGTTGTACCGTTGGATCGTGAAGGCCAGGCGCATTGCCTAGTCTATTTCAAAGACTTTGGGGAAGTTGGTCAGATTGCGACAGCCGCCCGGTTCGACCAGCACCATGTCCTCGATCCGGACCCCCCCGATGTCGAGATAGTAGAGCCCCGGCTCGACGGTGACCACGTGCCCGGCCGTGAGCGGAGACCCGGTCTTGCCGATCCGCGGCGCCTCGTGGATATCAATGCCGACCCCGTGGCCGGTCCCGTGGAAGAAGCCCTGCATGCGCCCGCCGATCAGACCCGTCTTGTAGCCGGCCTGCTCGAAGCGCTCCAGAATCCGTGCGTGGATCGTCTGCCCGTCCGCGCCGTCGCAGACCGAGGCGATGGCCTCCTCCTGCGCGGCCAGCACCGTCTCATAGAGACGCTTCTTCTCCGGGCTCGCCTTGCCCTTGAGCACCGTGCGGCTCATGTCGGCGAAATAACGGGTCGTCGCATTGCGGGGAAAGATGTCCATGACGATAGGCTCACCGGCCCTCAGCGGCCCCGACCCTTCGTTATGCGGATCGCACGCCTGCTGTCCCCCGGCAATGATCGTATGCTGGCTGATACAATCCTGCTCCATCAGCGAGACATTAATGAGCTTCTTGATGCGCTCGGAGGTCACGGGCTCGCCCTCGTGGACGATCAGGCCGTCACGCACGGAGGCCGCACCGAAGAGATCAATCACCCGGTGGACGGCCGCCTCCACGGCGCGCTGGGCGGCTTCAATTGCGGCCACTTCCTCCCTGGTCTTGATGGCCCGCTCCTCAAAGAACGGCTCGCGCTTCGTGCGCAACTCGTACCCCTTCGCCTGGAGCCGGCGGGCGTGCTCGAAGCCGAAGTTCTCAGGAACCAGCACCTGTGTGACGCCGCGCTCCTTCAGCACCAGGTCCACCACATCGACGGCCGTGGGAGGGGCCGTCTCTCGCCGCTTCACGCGCCCTTCATAGTCCGAATAGGGCAGGACGGTGTCCACCGTGGCCGTGGCCCGCGCCCGGTCCACTTCCAGATCGCTCATGACAAGAATTTTCTCGCCTTTGACGCGAAGAAAGATGAAGGGATCGGGGGCCAGGAACCGGGTCGCGTAATAGAGGTTGGAGTCGGTCTCGCTCGCCGCGATGAGAAGGACGTCGGAGTCGGTCGGCATACTGGGCGATGCTATCATGGC
>JAVHQA010000181.1:0-8421 GCA_036170875.1 Nitrospirales bacterium | reverse complement strand
GATCGTCCCCTTCCCCATCCGGCCGGTGACCGGATCCAGGACGAGCACACTGTCTTCCCCGGTGACCTTGGCCTTAATCTCATCGAAGGCCACGCCGTGATAGCGGCCGTTCCGGATCGTCACGGTCGCCGAGAGCTTGGCGCCGCGGGTGAGCGCTTCCATCGCCGCGCGCACGGGGGACCGCTCTCCCTCGGGGATCAGCAAGGCCAGATCGAGACCCGGCGAGTCGAAGACGGCCTGGATACGCGGAACCCCCCGCCACCCGCGAATTTCTCCTGTGGCGTTGATCCGGCTGTCCGAGAGCTTCAGTAGCCCCCGTTCGACCCCGATGCGGTCTTCCTCAAAGGAGAACGCCACCGTCAAGTCTTCGACCGGCGCGGACAACCCTTCAATTTTGAAGCCGGCCTGTTTGATCTCCGCCTGGCCCTTCAGCTTGGCGGCCCACCAATTGTCGAGCGGCCCGGTCGCCGTAAACTGGGTCCGGAAGGTGCCCGTGTCAAACGACATCTTGACGGCGAGTACGCCCTTGGGAAAGGCCCGCAAGGCGACCAACGGAACCCGCACGTCGAGATTGAAGGTGCGGGGCTGCTCGAAGCTCACCGTTCCCTTCGTCAAGACTTTGAACGGAGACATCTCCGCCGACAAGCGGTTCACCTGCAGGCGGCGGCCGGGATCCAGCAGCAGATCGAACTCGACGGCGGCCGGCATCTCCTTGGGCTTCTTGAAGCCCGCCGCATGGTTGATCGCCGTCTGGCGGAGGTCCGCCCGCCCGATTCCCCGGAGCTCCCCCGTCCTTCCTGAAATACTGAGCCCAAACCCCGCCGTGCCGTTGACCGAGAGTTTTTTCGAGGGCCCCTCCGCCGTCACTCGCAGCAGCTCTTTGGCGTCAGCCTGGCCGGAAACCGTCAGGGCATAGTGGGCCTTCTCATCGGAGCGGACCGCGATCTCTCCGTCCAGCACAAGAGAGGAGCGCCCCACGTGACCGGCCAGACCCTCGAACAGCACCCCGCGCGGAATGGAACGCACCCGCCCGCGCAGGCCGGCGAACGGCAGGGAGAGCCGCCGGTCCGTGAAGCCGACGTCCTTCGCCTCAAGCTCCCATCCAGCATGCAGATCGTCAAGCCGGTTCAGCGAGCCTTCCAGCCTGACAGCGGCGGCGGCCTCGCCCTGCAGTTTCGTCAGACCGGCAGGGCCGGCCGGCAGCAGCGCCTTCGGCGCGAAGCGGGCCACGATCACGGCCAATTCCGGAGCGGAGATTTTGCCCTTGATGTCCAGGGACAGCTGCGGGTTGTCGGTAAGGCGCGTCACCTCACCCCGTCCTTCCGTCACCTCCGCCAGCCCGTATTTGCCCGTCACCTGTTCAATCGCGATACGGTCGAGGTCGAACAGAAGTTTCCCCTTGGCCTCCGAAACCGGCACGCGGTGAGCGCCCACGACGGCGCTGCCGTCCAGGAGATCCACCTCGCCTTTGACCGTCAACCGGGGCTCCTGCTCTGGAGCCCACCCCACCTGCAACGACACCAGTTGGATGGAACCGGCCACCTGCCCCTGCTTCAAAAATCCCAGCGCGTAGGACCGGATCGCTTCCTCGGAAAGACCATTCACAAGCGATTCCAGACGAAACGGCGTGGTGGTAAGCGACGAGACCAGCGCCAGTTTCGGCGTGAACAATTTGCTCAGCGCGACGCTGCCCGTGATCGTCGTGCCGGCGCCCGTGACGTTCAGCTCCGTGATGGTCAGCGCGCGATCGCTCTTTGCCCAGCGGTATTCGAACGAGCCGGCCATGTCTATGGGGGTACTGATGCTGCGGAGGATGGGATTGTCGTTCAGGAACATGGCCAACCGGCTCAGATTCACCCCCCTGGCCTCCACCCGTCCCACAGACTTCCCACCCGGGCGCGCGCCCACGAGCGACTCGCGTGAGACCCGGCCGGTCACCGTGAACGTCGTTTCGGCGCTCTCGTTCGGGATCGCGCCGTACAGTTTGAATCCCAGCTGTACGCCTTCTTTTTTTATGGTGGCCGTCACGTGCCGGAGCGTGACCGTACGGGATGCTTCCGCGCCGAAGCTGTCCTCGAACACGAATTCGCCGTCGGAAATGGAAATCTCATCGCCCAGCATCGGCGTGGTGAAATCCGAGGGTTGCGCCCCCTGCGAAAACATATCCGAGATGTTCAGGATGCCGGCGGCGCCCCGCCTAATCGCCATCCTGGGCTTGTCCAGCAGAATGCGTTTCACCACTACTTTGCGCTGAAGGAACGGGAAAACCCGCAGGTCGATCAAGAAATGGTCGGCGAACAGAAATTGCGTCGTGCCGTCGAGCTCCTTGATCGCCACATCGTCGAGCGCGATCCGGAGGTAGGGAAACACCTCGACGGAGGCCTGCTTCACCGACACCTTGCGGCCGAGCTGCAGCTCGGCCTGCGTGACCAGAAATGCCCGGTAGTCGGTGGTGTTCAGAAGAAGCGGGAGCGAGAAAATGACGGCGGCAAGGACGGCGACGGGAATAAGGACCAGCCACGCGATCTTTCGGCGCAAATTCCACACAGCACGATCTTACCCGACACAACGCGAAATGCCAATGGCCCTCCCTGTTCAAGCCGGAGCGCGCAGGGTATACTCCGCAGGCCGTGTCGTCCCTCACTGCGAGCCCTCCGCCCGATCCGCCTCCCACGAGGACACGCTGGAACATTCTGGCGCTGCTCACGCTCATCAGCGTCATCACCTATGTGGACCGGGTCAACATCTCGGTGGCCGCCCGCCAGATGATGCCCGCGCTGGGCCTGACGCAGATCCAGATGGGGTATGTGTTTTCGGCCTTCGTGCTGGGGTACGCCATCTTCCAAATCCCCGGCGGGTGGCTGGGCGACCGGTGGGGAACGCGCAGAGTCCTGACCGGGGCAGTCATCTGGTGGTCGCTCTTCACCGCCCTCACCGCCGTCGCCGCCACGCTGCCGACCGCGCAATGGCTGGGAGCCCTGGGCTCCCTCATCCTTATCCGGTTCCTGATCGGCGTGGGCGAGGCCGCCGCCCTGCCGAACTTCAATCGCTCCGTGGCCAACTGGTTTCCCCTCCGCGAACGCGGACTCGGCATGGGTATTTCAATCGGCGGGATCGGACTCGGATCGGCCCTCACCCCGCCGATCGTAGCCTGGATGATGGTGAACTACGGCTGGCAGAGCGCCTTCTATGCGGCCGGGCTGGCCGGCCTCGCCATCGCCACATTGTGGGGCTGGTATGCCACGGACCGACCGGAGCAGCACCGGGGAGTGAACCAGGAGGAACTTGCCCTCATCAAAGGGACCGATCCCCTTTCAGCAGGGGCGCAAGAGCCCGTCCCATGGGCCGCCTTTCTTCGTACGCCCACCATCTGGTGGATCGTGCTCAGCTACACCGGGCTGGGCTACGTCGCGTATGTCTACCTGTCCTGGTTCTATCTGTACCTGGTCAATGAACGAGGGTTCGATGTATTGCGCGGCGCCTTCTTCGCCTCCGGTCCCTTCATCGCCATCACGGTGCTCTGTCCGTTTGGCGGATGGGTGACTGACCGTCTCGCCGTATCGCTGGGGGTCAACCGCGGGCGCTCCCGTGTGGGCTGCGTGGGGATGCTGCTGTCAGGATTGTGCATCATGGCCGGCACACAGATCGCCGAACCCTATGCCGCCATCACCATGCTGTCGCTCGGCGCAGGCTTTCTCTACTTTACGGTCGGCGCCTTTTGGGCCAGCACGATCGACCTGGCCCCCCGCCATGCCGGAACGCTTTCGGGCATCATGAACACCGGCGCCAACATCGGAGGAACCATTTCCCCGACCCTCACGCCCTGGCTGGCGGAGCAGTACGGGTGGAACGTCTCGCTGGGTGTCGCGGCCGCCGTCGCGGCGCTGGGTGGCCTGTTATGGCTATTGGTGAGGCCTGGAGATGGGCTGAAGAGAAAGTACGATAGCGGGTGACGCCGAGACGGGCGCCCAGGCGGAGCGGAAGGGCCATGCAGACGAGTCTGCGGGGCTGCGACGGCGAAATGGACCTGAGCACGTCTGGGCTGGCTCGGCGGCAGGACCCGCAAGCTCGCTCAATAGAACGCCATGGCGGCGTAGGTGACGGTGGAGTTGTACTGGTCCACAGTGGCGCGGTCGTAGCGAAGCACGGTGCCCTTCGGCGTGGTGCCGTCAGGATTGCCCAGGAGCTTCAGCATGGTGTAGAGCGGCGGGAGGAGGCCGATGCGCCGCTCGTCGTCCTCCTTCTGGATGAACTGCAGCAACTCATCGGGCTTGCCCTCTTCCGCGTGCTTGAGCATCGCCAGATCGGCCTGCATCGTCTTGTGGAAGGAAAAATCCGTCGGGGGCTTGATGTCCCCGTAGCGCATCCCGATGTGGGCGAGATCGCCGCTCACCACAAAGCAGACGTCCTTGCCGAACGCCGCCAGCGTCTTGCGAAACGCCTCGATGAACTGCCCGATGCGCGCGCCCTGCGCGGCCAGATCGGGATGGCCGAAGTGCAGGTGGGAGAACGAGCACAGCACCGGCACGATCGTGAACGGCTTCGTGCCGCCGAAGAGGTGTTGGAGGAGCAGCGCCTGGAACTCGATGGCGTGGTCCTTGCGGTGGGCGAACTCCTCCTCAAAAAACGGCTCCCCGCCGTGCTCGCGAAACAATCGCAGAAATTCCCTGTCGGTTGTGACCAGCCCGAGGGGCGTCTCAAAATCCTTGTCGGTGCAGGCAAACAGGGACTCGATGATCCCGCGCGCGGCGCCGAGCACCACGAACACGTCCGGGGTCTTCGCCTCGCGCACCTCCTTGTAGGCCCACGCATAGATCGGGCCCGCCTGATTGAACTCCACGTGCGGCGCCACGATCGCCTTCAACGCCTTGCCGGCGTTCTCCGACGGGGCGCTGCCGGGGCCTTCGTCCGAACTGAAAAACCCGTTGAGCTGGGCCTTCAGCTTCACGGGATCGGCCTCGTAGCTTTTCCCGGCAAACACCGCCGGACGGACGGGTTCCGCGCGATACGCGTCCACCATGCGCGTCCTGGCGGCGTCGAACCGCTCGCCCTCAAGGAACAACTTCTCGTCCAGATCGGCGAGAAACTTGTCCACCCAGTTCGGCATCAGGAGCTCCCCGAAGCGCTTGAGGTACTCGCCCGCAATCTGGTTGCGCGTGTGCGCCCCGTCCAGAAACTGCACCAGGTAAAAGATGTTGGGCGGCAGAAACAGGATGCCGTCAGAAATCCCCTGCGGATCGCGGAGGCCCACCGACTGCGCCTCCCCTTCGCGCACCGGAAAGAATTCCAGATTGCGCAGCTTGGGATGCTCCATCGCGCCGAGCTTCGCCTGGGTATCCATCACTCTCCCCCGGTCTTTCGGCGCGTGGCGAGTTCCCAGGCCGCCAGCGACAGCACGGTGACGAGAAGGAGGACCGGCGTCGCGTAGCCGTACTCGGCGCCGGCGAACGTGATGAGGTCCCGGAACCGGCCGATGAGCAGCGACATGCGGGACATGACCGTATAGCCGAAGGCCGCGCCGAAGGCGATCATCAGGAAATAGATGCCGGTCCGGGCCGTGACCATGCCGGGGCCGGTGTGCTCGACCGAGAAGAAGAAATAGAAGAGCACCGACACGACCCCGATCAGCAGAATGATCGTGTTGATGCCGCTTTGCGGCGAGGCGAGATCCAGCCCCATCGAGAGCCCGTGGGCGCCCATGGTAATCAGGGGCATCACGGTATCCTCGATCTGCTTCAGGATGTAGGACGAGACGGTCCGTGGAATCGCCACGCCCGAGCCAAACCCCACAATGAAGGCGAAGGCGATCCGCGACAGCCAGGACAGCCTGGGAACGAGCTGGGTGAGGATCAGCAGTCCGAGCAGGGCCGGAATGACCGGCTCGTAGGTTCCCAGGGCCGTCGGATGCGCGGCGATGTCCTTCATGAGCGGTTCCCACAACAGCCGGAAGAACACGGTATACCACACCAGGACGACGGAGTAGCCGATCGACACGCCGACGTACAGGTGCTCGCCAAGCTTGAAGAGCGGATTGTCCTTGTACAGAAAACTGTAAATGAACAGCGTCAGGCCGGTCGCCACCCACGCGCCCAGGACGGCGGACGTCGGGATCAGTTGTTCCGGCATCAGGCCTGCTTCCCCTTGTCGCCGCGCAGTGCAAAGTAAAACACGTTGCACAGCACGACGAGAAGAATGATCACGAAATGCGTGGCCGACTGGGCATCCATGCCGGCGACCGCCATCCCCTTCCGGCCGATCAGGGTTTCGTATTCCGCCGCCCCCTGCAACCCTCCGATGAGGCCGTTGATCTGGCCGCTGCGCAGGAACGGATACAGGCCCGGCGCGATCACGCCCGTCGAGCCGCCCGCCATCTCGAACCGGTACTTGTCCTTGCCGAAGACGTACCACATCTCGATACCGGCCCCGCCGGCCGCCAGGCTCACCATGTAATTCACGTCGCGGAGGTTGCGGACGCCCTCCAGCACGGGCATCCCCAGGGTCGGGGTCTTCGAGTAGTCGGAGGGAAACGCCTTGTAGAGATCCTGCCCCATGGAGATGATCAACGCATACCCGCCTGGCGCCCACCCCAGAAAGACGTAATCCTTCCCGCGCGCCTTCCCCGTCTCCGCCGCCACTTGCGAAACAACGCCGTCCGCCAGGCCGGTGCCGGTGATCCAATGCGTCATGACGATGACGCGGAGATTTTTGCGGAAGGCGTGCCGGAGCAGCGCGACGGCCTGGGGCTCCAACTCCGGCTTGGAGGACGGGTCAAAATCGAAGGAGAGCAGAAAGACCGACCGCTCCGGAAGCGCTTCCATGTAATCATAGACCGCCTTCACCTCCGGCGACACCTTGATCGGCAGACCGAACGGATTGAGTAGCGGCAGCAGGGTGGCCGCCGCGATCAACAGGAAGATGATCCGGCGGTCGATCGCAATCATGCGGCGGGCCACGTCTTTCAGTGACCCCTTCATTGGTCCTTGCCTCCACCGAGATAGGACCGTTCCTTGCCCAGAATGATCTTCAGGGAGAGCCCCACCGAGCCCATGCTCACGCCGATCAGGATGGCGCGGCGGACCGCGCTGTTCAGCACGTTCAGCAGCCACTGGGTGACGTGCCATGTCCAGGGCGCGAGGAACTGCCCCAGCGGGACGCGCCCCATCATCACCACCACGGCGGAGACGAGCAGGACGGACGCCTCGGGGGAACGGGCCCGGAACGCGCGGTAGGCCGCCGACGCGATAAAAAACGCCAGGATCGAAAACATGGTCCCCTGGAGCGGCACCATCGTGTAGTCGTACAGCCAGCCAAAGGCCGTCTGCGCGCCGTCAGCCTTGCTCTCCCCTCCGCTCCAAAATCCCACCCCCATGGTGGTCACGATGGCGGCAAAGAGCACCCCGCTGTACCCCCACCCCGGCGCCTGTCGGCGGATCTTGACGGCATGCACGTGGAAGACGCTGGCGATCCCCAGCACCAGCGCAAACCCGGAAATGATCTTCATCCAGTCGGAGACTTTGGTGATCGCCTCTTCCGAGACCGGATGGGGAATGTAGTATTGGAGCGCAAACGCCACGCCCATGACGAACGTGATGGCCAGCGGCAGTTGTCGCTTGAGAAAAATCACTTGAAGTCCCTGAACAGGTCCAGGACGTAATTGAAGGCGTCCGTCTGGAGCATCACGCCGGCGGTGGCCAGGGCCGTCCCGATGACCATGGCGCTCATGATGAAGGCCTTGCTGATATCCTGGCCGCGGAGGGTCCCGACCAGGACCGGCTCGCGGGAGAGGTATGCGCTGGCGGCGTAGAGCTCCTCCCCGATCAGGGTGTAATCGCAGGTCGTCACGAAGAACGGGAGCTGGTGGTCCGAATCGGTGCCGGCGATCTGGATCGCCCCCGTGCTGGCGCCGGTCTCGGTCAGCAGCAGGGACTCGGCAAAGTAGGAGCCCATGAAGAAGTTCGCGGCCGGTTTCTCCCGCAGCATGATGCCGTCCACGGCCGCCGTATAGCTGAACTGATCGTCCGTAATGAAAAAATTGATGTCTTCCTTGAACGCATCCGGCCGGCCGGCCTCAGCGTACGCCTCCTTCACGATTTCCTGGCACACGGCCATGACAATCGGGTCCCTGTGCGGAACTTTCAAGGTCGTCTCGTAGTGCGCCACCTTCTTCGCCACCTGTCCCAGGATGACGGTCGCCGCGATGGTGGACACGTCGCTCATGCCCCCCGATCCGGTGAGGTAGAGGATCGGGCGGCCCATCTCCGTGGAACGGCCGATGGCTTCCTCGACCGCGTCCAACCCGGCGATGCGCCGCAGGTAGACATGGGGATTGCGCCGGGCCGCGGCGATGCTCCCCAGCAGAACGCCCGTGAACGCCAGCACAAACACCAGGTTGTTGACCTGCGCCCAGTTGAAGTAGTTCGG
>JAVHQA010000180.1:0-2152 GCA_036170875.1 Nitrospirales bacterium | reverse complement strand
TTGACCTCTCCGCTTCGCTCATATTCATGGAAGGGTTACTTCATGGTCTGCAGGACCTCGGGACGCTCGGCGGCTATTTTCACGAGATTCGCCAGCGCGGGCTTGAGTGTCTCCTGGATGGCCGTGGAGTAGTTTTCGACGGACTCCTCCCTTCCATAATAGACCCCGACCAGGTGCTCATCCTTGAACTGCATCGAATACTGCCATGCCGACCGCCCGGGATCGCCCGCCGGAGCCAATTGGACGTCCAGTTCGACGGTATTGGCGTTCTCCCCCATGGGCGCCCCCAGAATCCAGAAGATGACGCCCACCGGCCCGAGCATGTAGGTAGTGCGGGTCCGCCTCCAGTCTGTGGACCGAATCGTTCCGCTCAGAACGAGATCTGCTTTGCCTGCGCCATTGCCGTCCACAAGCGACACGGAGGAGAACACGCCGGCATTTCGGAGCTCATCCGCAATGGCCCGGGCAAAGTCCTGCGAAGGATTCATTTTGATCAACGGCACACCCTCCACAGCCTTGGCGGTTTCGGGCCGGTCGTACGAGTCCACCGCGTACGGATAGAACGGGATGGCGACCCGCCAGCTTTCCTCTTGCGATTTTTCTCCGCGGAGATCGCGGAAAGGCTTCACCGCCACAGTCCGAGGAACGGACTTCGCGGCTTTGAGGTCGAGCAGCTTGCCGGGCGGATCGGGAGGATACTGCCAGGTGCGCGGGACCGCGCAGCCGGACAGCGCGGCGGTCAACACCGCGATACAGAGCGCGAGAGGAGCAATAAACCGCTGTGGTTTTCTCATTGGGGCCTCCTGGGTTTCCGCAGGGAACTTTCTACCCTGCATCAATAACACACACTGAATGACTTGTGAAGCGCCGCTTCGCCCGCCGCCGACGCCCCCTATCCCTTGACGCAGACCAGCGGCTCCAGCCGCGCCACCTTGCGCGCGAGCTTCGCCTCATCCGCTGCGTCCACGACCGCGTTGACGTCCTTGTACGCGCCGGGGGCCTCCTCGGCCACGTCCCGGAGTGACGACGTGCGGATGAGGATGCCCTGGCGTTTCAACTGATCGACGAGCTCGCGGCCCTTCCACCGCCTGGCGGCCTGCGTGCGGCTCATGGCGCGCCCGGCCCCGTGACAGGCCGAGCCGAACGCGGTCTCCATGCTTTCGCGCGTGCCTGCCAGGATGTACGAGGCCGTGCCCATCGTCCCGCCGATCAACACCGGCTGGCCGACGTCCCGGAACGCGACCGGAATCCCCGGATGGCCCGGCCCCCAGGCGCGCGTCGCGCCCTTGCGATGCACAAAGAGACGCCGCGGTTGGCCGTCAAGGACATGCTCCTCCATCTTGCAGGTGTTGTGCGACACGTCGTACAGCAGCGGCAGGCCGGACTGCGGCAGCACCTCGGCGAACGCCTGCCGGACCAGATGGGTGATGATCTGGCGGTTGGCCAGCGCGCAGTTGATGCCCGCGCGCATCGCACCCAAGTACGCCCGCCCCAGGTCCGAATGGATGGGCGCGCAGGCCAGCTCGCGGTCGGGCAGCTCAATCCCGTGGCCGGCAGCGGCCGTCACCATGCGCTTCAGGAACTCGGTGCCGATCTGATGGCCGAGCCCGCGCGAGCCGCAATGGATGCTCACCACGATGTCGCCCTCCTTGACCCTGAACGCGGCGGCCGCCGCCTGATCGAACACCTGCACCACCCGCTGGACTTCCAGGTAGTGATTGCCCGAGCCGAGCGTGCCCATCTCGTCCTGCTGCCGTTTCTTGGCGGCATCCGACACCTGATCGGGCTCGGCCCCGGCCATGCAGCCGTGCTCTTCGATACGCTCCAAATCATCCGCCGAGCCGAAGCCGTTTGACACGGCCCATTGGGCGCCGCCTGTTAGCATGGCGTTCATGCCCTTCTGATCGAGATGGACTTTGCCGGTGCTGCCCACACCGGCGGGAACCTTACGGAACAGCACGTCCGCCAATCGCTCCTTCACCGGCTGGAGGTCCTTCAGGGTGAGCCCCGTGTGGAGCGTGCGCACGCCACAGGAGATGTCGAACCCCACGCCGCCGGCGGAGACCACGCCGCCGCGGTCGGGATCGAACGCGGCCACGCCGCCGATCGGAAAACCGTAGCCCCAGTGGGCGTCGGGCATGGCATAGGACGC
>JAVHQA010000179.1:8977-10862 GCA_036170875.1 Nitrospirales bacterium | reverse complement strand
TCGGCGTCGCCGCGCGCGACCGGCCAGGTCACGAGACCCGAGACCCCGGCGCCCACCTGCGCCGCCTTCGCGTAAATCTGCGGCAGCCTGTTCGTGCCGAACTTGGAGATGTAGAGGAAGACGTGCTCGCGGGCGTTGACCCGCACGGCCCAGGGCGCGAAATCGTTCCGGTAGAACTCCTCGCAGAGCTGCATCGCCTCCAGACAGGTCACCCCGCCCGGCTCGTTCAGCGTGTAGTAGTAGTCGAGCGGCAGGTCGTACTCCTCCTGCTTGTGGATCGTGATCCCGAACTTCTCCGGACTCCGCACCATCGGCGTATGGCGGTAGGCCACAAAGTAGAACAGCTCCACGGAGTTGATGTTCTCCTTGTTGTCGAGAAGGAATTGCCTCGTCTCCTCCGCTTCCGCACGGGACTCTCCGGGAAAGCCGTAGAACGCCATCACGTGGTTCCAGATGCCGGCCTTCGCGGCCTCTCGCAGATTGCGCTCGATGATGGACTTCTTGACGTGCTTGTCCATCAGGCCCAGCACGCGCTCGTTGGCCGACTCCATCCCGTAGTAGAGCGTGCAACAGCCGGACTTGGCCGCCAATTTCCAGATCTCCGGATCCTCCAGCGTCTCCTCGAAACGGATCAGGGTCGTCCACTTGATCCCGACGTTCTGCTCCACCAGCATCTGGATGACTTTCTTGAACAGCGCCGGCGGGTAGGATTCGTCTGCGAAGAGGAAATGCTCGGCGTGATATTTCTCCTTCAGCGCCTTGATCTGCCGGACTACTTCATGTGCCGGCATGCCCCGGTACTGATCGAAGTACCCCTGCCCGTGATCGCAAAACGTGCAGCGGCCCCAATAACAGCCGCGCGTCGCGAGGTACGGCAGGATGCGGACCGGCACGAAGTAGCTGTCCAGCGGAAATCCGTCGAAGTCCGGCAGCGGCAGCGCCGTGGTCTTCTCCGTATAGACCTCGGTGTTGACGTGAACCGCGTCCCCGTCGCGATACATGAGGTTGGGCACCTTGGCCATCTCCCGCCCGCCCGCCAGCGCCTCCAGCAACCACAGTAATGCGTGCTCGCCCTCATACATGATCGCGGAATCGAACACCTCGGTAAAGAACCGCCCGTGCTTGGGCAGCTCTTCCTGAAGCCGCGTGATGATGTTCCCGCCGACCGTCACGTGAATCTGCGGGAACGCCTCCTTGATCATCTTGCAGAAGGTCAGTCCGGCCTGAAGCTGCATCTGGGTGCCGAGCGACACGCCGACGACGTCCGGCATCTCGCGGCTCACCACCGGCAGCACGAGTTGGCGGCACACATCCCGGTAAACATTGACCTGCTCGTCGTCCAGGCAGGCGAAAATCTCTTTCGAGACGCCCGGACGGTAGCCCAGGTTGCTCTCCATCGGATAGAAGACGAGCGAGGCCGGGTAATAGGCGGCGGAAATGTACTGCATGACCTCGCGGAAGGTATTCAGCGCCCACTCCAGCTTGTCCGCATCGTAGAAATCCTCGCCGCGGGTGATCCGCTTGGCTTTTTCCGCCCGCTCCGCCAGCTCGATCACATCCACCGCGGCCGCGGCGTCCAGGCACGCCTTCTGGGCCTCCTCCCGCTCCGTCAGTCCCTCGCGCTTCTCCTTGGCCGCCAGGGCGCGCCGCTGCGTGGACATGCGGGCCATGACCCAGATCAGGAAGGTGTCCGTGAAGAAGTGGTCGTACATCTCGATGTTGACGTCCTTCTGCACGACCTCGTGCCCGTTCTGCCGCAGCACCGCCGTGAGACTGGGCAGCGCCAGGTAGGGCGCCGTCGGCACCCACTCCGGCGGAAACAGGAGCATGGCCTTCAGCTTGCGCCCGCCGGCGTTCAGGGGAACCGTCTTCTCGATCTGAATGA
>JAVHQA010000179.1:6588-8877 GCA_036170875.1 Nitrospirales bacterium | reverse complement strand
GCCTTCAGCTTGCGCCCGCCGGCGTTCAGGGGAACCGTCTTCTCGATCTGAATGACGTCGCTCGCCATGCTGTAACCCTAGGCGCCGACGCCGCTGAGATGATTGCCTGCATCCACTTCAGGGGGCCCGAACTGGAGGGCCGGCAGCTTACTGGTTCCGAAATGGGCGATGTAGAGGAAGATGTATTCGCGGATGAAGATCTTCAGGTCCCATCCCCGATAGTGGTTGCGCTCGAACTCCTCGAAGACCCGTTCCGCCTCCTCGACGCTGAGCCCCTCTTTGACCGTGAAGTAATAGTCCAGCGCGAGGTCCCATTCGGGGTTGATGTAGGGCGTGACGCCGAACTTCTCGGGGTTCTTCGCGACGGGCGTGTGTTTGCTGAGGTCAAATGTGCCGAACCCGATCGAGTGCACGAGATCCTTGTTGTCCTCAAGGAACTGCACGGAATCAAACGCCTCCTGGCGGGTCTCGCCCGGAAACCCGAAGAAGCCCATGCAGTGGTTCCAGATGCCGGCGTCGGCCGCCAGCTTCAGGCTCCGCTTGATGATCTCCTTCGTGGTGGCCTTGTCCATGAGCTGCAGTACACGCTCGTTGCCGGACTCGTAGCCGTAATGGAGGAACTTGCACCCGGAGGCCCGCGCATCGTTCCAGACCTCCTGGTCCGAGAGGCTCTTCTCGAACCGCATGTGGGTGGTCCAGGCGATGTCCATGTTCGTCTCGACGAGCTTGCGCGTCAGCTTGCGGAACAGGGCCGGCGGATAGGACTCGTCGGTGAAGTGAAAATGGCGGCAGTGGTACTTTTCCTTGAGCCCGCGGATCTCTTCGATGATCTCGTCGATCTTTTTGGTCCGATATCCGGCCGTGTAGCCCTCGCCGTGGTCGCAGAACTCGCAGCGGCCCCAGTAGCAGCCGCGGGTCGCCAGATACGGCAGGATTCGCGCCGGCGTGAAGTACTTCTCCAGCGGCAGCCCGTCGAAATCGGGAGGCGGCAGCGCAGACATGTCCTCGGCATAGCTCACGGACGAGGTCTGAATGCCGGACGCGTCGCGATAGATCAGGTTCGGAATGCCGTCCAGCGTGCGTCCGGCCCCGACCGCCTCGACGAGCTGGAGAAACGCGGTCTCGCCTTCATAGACCACCGCGCTGTCGAACAGGGCGAAGAGCTGCGGCTTGTTCGGCAGCACGTCGCGCAGGCGGGTGACCGTGTTGCCGCCGATGGTCACGTGGATGTGCGGAAAGTGCCGCTTGATGAGGGCGCAGAACGTCATGGTGGAGAAGAGCTGCTGCTGCAGGACGATCGAGATCCCGATCACGTCCGGCCGTTCGGCCTCGATCGCCGGCTTCAGGATATGCTCGAAGACGTCGCGGTACACGTTGACCTGGGTGTCCTCGACCGCATCCAGCACCTCGGAGGAGACGAAGACCTTGTACGACAGGTCGGTTTCCATGGGCGGCATGCAGATGCGGGCGGGCGCGTAGACCAGCGAGATCGTCTCCGTCACTTCGCGGAACGTGTTGATCGCCCACTCCAGCCTTTCCGCGTCATAGAACTCCGGCCCCCTCACGATGGCCTTGGCCTTCTCCGCCTTCTCCGTCAGCTCGGCCACACGGCTCCGGGTCAGGCCGACCAGGGCCAGCTGCAAGGCCTGTTCGGCTTCGCTCAAGTTGCGGGACCGGGACGCTTTGCGCAGCCGATCGAGCGCCTGCGGCACGCGCTTGAGGACGATGCGCTGCAGAAAGTCGCCGCTGAAATACCAGTCGTACATTTCGAGATTGACGTCCTTCTGGACGACCTGGTGGCCGGCGGCACGGAGGACACAGGTGAGAGAGGGCAGACTGAGATAGGGTTCGGAGGGGTACCAGTCCGGCGGAAAGACCAGCATCACCTTCATCTTCCGCCCGCTGCCGGCTTCCGCCGCGCGGGGTTTCAGCTGGATGAGCCCGCCTTTTCCGTACTTGACCTTCATGCCGGACCACTCCTTTTATCCCGCGAACTTCTTGTCATTGCGAGGAGCACAGCGACGAAGCAATCTCCCGGTGGGGCAGACGAGATTGCCGCGCTCCCGATGGTCGCTCGCAATGACAGGAAGCGAAGATTACCCACATGATTCCAGGCGAATAGGATAATTGTAGGCCCTGCTGAAGATGCCGGTCAAGGGCATTCAGGCGGCTTGACAAACCCTCCCGCGCCAGCCAGAATTCGGGAGATGAATCCGTCCACGCCCGAAGGGAAACCGGCCATGACGCCCGTGGAGGCCCGCGCGCACCTCCATTATTTAATGTCGCTGT
>JAVHQA010000179.1:4628-6488 GCA_036170875.1 Nitrospirales bacterium | reverse complement strand
CCGGCCATGACGCCCGTGGAGGCCCGCGCGCACCTCCATTATTTAATGTCGCTGTGCCTTCGCAAGGAAGAGTCCTTTGGTCCCCTGGCCTTTGAGTTCGGCCGCACGTACGACCTGGACAAACTCGGCCTGTTGCCGGAGGAGCAATTCAACCTCTGGATGGCGCTCGCCGACGCCTACGCGGACGAACCCAAGCGCTTCAAGCTCAAGCTGGAGGCCCTGCAGAAAGCCCTCGACGTGACGCATCGTTCCCGGTATGCCGACCAGGAGCTGCTGCGGCATCTCCGTCAGGAGATTCAAAAGACCGAAGCCGAGCTGGCCATATACAACGAAGCCTACCGGACGCAACGGCCGTCCGCGCCCGGGAAGTTTCAGATCATCGTGGAGACGGACCTGCCGGACTATTTCCTGACCACCGCGCAGAAGCGCGCCACCGCGTATTATCAGAAAAAGTTCAAGCTCACCACGGAGGCGCACACGGCCCAGCAGTTCAAGAACCCCGGTACCGAGCGCAAGTTCCAGCCCGACAACCTCATCGTCCACAAGGAGTTCCCCGGCGCGTGCGCCCCCTTCATGAACGCGCGGACCAACGCATTTCATCTCATGCTGCCGTTCGATCTGAAAATCAGCCGCAAGCCCGACGAGCCCCTCGCCGCCGGCGTCCGGATCTGGTACGCGAAGATGGGCTACTCCTATCCGCTCCGGTACGAAATGGGGAAGCTCTGCAGCTATTTCGGCGACGAGGTGCTGGACATCGCGCTGGACGACCCCGACCTCTTGTTCGTGTCGGTGTCGGAGGTGAAGGAGACCGAGCTGGGGAGCGTGGAGCGCGCGCTGCCGCCGGACGTCCCGCCTGAGATCGGATTGCCGCGCGCCATCCTGGAGGGCTCGAATACGCTGGGTCCGTTCGTGCAGATCGTCTGCAACGTGAAAGTGTGGTTTGACGCCTCAAGCGTCGCGCTGCTGCTGCAAGGCGCGCCGGACCTGTACGAATACGGGCTCTTCGGCGCCTCCGGCCTGGCGGTGCGGACGTACGGAACGGAAAAAGTCGAGGCCTATGCGGAGGCCACCAGGAAGCCCTGGCAGGAGGGGCTCAGCTTCAACTACATCAACATGCACCTCGGCCTGCTGCCGAACACCGAGCAGGCGTTGGTGCCCGCCAACACCCCCATCTTCACCGTCTACCCGGTCCTGAACCGGCAGACCTACACGTTCAAGGACGTGCGGTCGCTGTAGGGGCGTGATTCATCACGCCCAATTCCCTGCCAATGCATGAATCCGAACGGCTTCCGGGCGCAATGAATTGCGCCCCTACAATTCCATCCGGCATTTCTCACAGACGATCTTGGTATTACCTTCGGTCGGCATGCCGTAGGGATCGATGCAGTGGACGGCGACGTCCTCCGTGGCGCCGCATTTGAAGCACTGCCCTTCGTCGCGCTCCCAGACCAGATTCTTGAGATTCTCCGGAATGTGGGGCTCCCCCGCATTCGTCATGCTGTCCAACCACTTGGCCATGGTGAAGGCTCCTTTCCGCTAAAGCAGCGGGTTGACTTGCGAGCGCTGATGGTTTACTCAGTTTGCTTGCGCCGTCGGGTCTGTCGGCGCGACAATGACAGGCAGGTCGTGGCGAACGGATGAGGTGACACATGCGCGTACGCTTTCAGGAGTTCGTTTCCCGCGGGTTCACGTTTCACAACGACCCGGTGCTGATTCTGGAAGAGTTCTGGAGCCCCAAAGAAATGGCTACCTTTCAGGAGGCGATGAACCGCACGCGATGGAAAGCCCTCGCCGACATGCCCAAGGTGTCCCAAGCCTTTCCGAACTGCGGGAACTGGCTCAAGGCCGAAATAGCCCCTC
>JAVHQA010000179.1:0-4528 GCA_036170875.1 Nitrospirales bacterium | reverse complement strand
CCTCTTTCGCCTGCTTGATGTGGCGGACGGTTTCGTACAGATACGCCTCCTCCCATTCGGCGGAGTTGTACGTGAAGAAGCTCCGGACGTAATCGATCTTCTTGTTGGCATCCCACATTTGGTGGGAAATCGTCGGGCGAATCAGGTTGCTGTAATGGATGCTTTCGCCCCACGCTTCTTCCCCCAGAGCGATTCCATAGGGCGCAAAGGCCTCCGCCAGGACTTTGGAGTAGTGCCAAAACACCAGATTGTAGTTCTCGGCGTCGTTCAAGGCCGGGATCTGGGGCACACACATCAGATTGTAGAGGCGGCGAAAGCGGGAGCGGGTATAGCCGCACTCGTCGGCGAAGTACCAGGACCCGCCCCAGAGCCCGCCCATCAGCGGCACGTCGGCGCGATAGCGGCGGGACAGCCTCGCTGAGGTCTCCCTGGCCACCGCATCGAAGAGCTCGTTGAGATAGACCGCGTTGGCGCGGCCGTCCGGTGAAAACACCGGGCCGGACACGGTGGGAGTCTTGTCGCGGATGACCTTCGTGCCCATGTCCGTTCAGCCCCCCGGCACCAGAGTCAGGAACCACGGGGCCGCCTCTGTGGTCATCTGGTCGAATATCAAGGCGGTTCTCCCGACCGGCACGCCCGGAAAGACCGCTCCCCGTCTGATCTCGACGAAACGAAATCCGTATGTCTCGCCTCGCTTGCCCTCATCGCCCAGCACGCGGGGGATGTCCGGGCGGACCTCCGGAAGAAGCGCACGCTCGCCGACGGCCAGCCGCGACAGACGCTCGTAGGGATGCCCGAAGTATCGCCCCACATTGCTCTCGGTGAAAAATACGCCCTGGGGACGCGCCGCCTCATCCGGAAGCAACTGGGACAGTATCTCCCAAAAAACTTCCATGTCCACCGCGCCCAGGACGCACACGTTGCCCTTGCGGGAGAGCAGATCCAGCAAGGCCAGCGGGCCGTAGACATCGAACTTCCACGGGGGAAAGGTGAACCATTCTCCCTTGTTCAACACTTTGAGCACGTCCCGTCCATTTTCCCGCGCCAGCCGGAATTCTCCCTTGGTCTCGCGCAGGCGACTCTGTATCGCAGGCATCCCAAGACGCGTCGGCTCATACGCGAAGGTCGGCGAGGCCGGGCTGTGGCAGACCGCCACGGTGTACCGTGACGGCCCTGTGGACCGGCGGCCGAGGTCGAACATATCCGTATTGCCGTCGAAATGGAATTGCAGGCGCGGCGAGGGGTGGCGCCGGAGGCGGTCCAGACGGTCGCGTTCCGCCCGGACCAGCCCGCCGAATTTCTCCCGGGGGTCGAGCCGATCGAGCGCGTGCAGAATCAAATCCCGTCCGGCCTGCTCCAGCGGCGCCAGGTACTGCTCGACGACGTTCTCTTCAAAGGTGAGATCGCCGGCTCCCAGGTCCACAACCGACGCGACATCCGCTTCCAAAAGGACGTCGAACGGGTTCTCCCGGTTCCGGACAACCGCTTCGACTGCTTCCTGCGTCATCGCCGGGACCGCTCCGGCCTGAGCAGCCATCCCGACACCCAGCAAGAGACACAAACTCCTGACGGCCTTGGTGGGATTGAGTCCGGTCAGGCCGCGAAGCGCGTCCTGGGGAAGCGCCTTCAGGCCGACGCTGGCGCCTTGCGACAGCAGTAGGCGGAGTTCGTCGCGGAGCGCCGGCTCAAGCCCGGAGCCGGCGACGGCCGCCTCCAGGCGCCGGAGCGTATCGGCGACGACGTCCGGCGCGACCAGCCGGCGCGAGGCCGCCCAGGCTTCACGGTCGTTCTCGACGGCCTCACGCAAGCGCCTGCGGAAGTCCGTCACTACCGTGTCATTGAGAGGCATGGGCACGAGTGAGTACAACGTCAGGCAGGATGGACGTTTATTTGCAGCACCGGCCCGGCCTGGTCCCGCTGAGCCAGGGATCTTTCCGGCTCTTTGAAGTGCAGTCCTTTTTCCCGCGAACCACCGCCAGCCAATCCTCATTTTCGGTCGTGATACCGCCGCTGCCCTCCTCTCCGGCCGCGGCATATTCAGAATTCCGCGTCCACTCCCACTCTCCGAAGAGATTCTGCAGGCCCAGGGCGCTCTTCTGGTTCTCCTGGCAGGCCAGCTCCCACTCTTCCGCCCAGCACAGCCGCTTGAACTTGTAGGAGCACATCCGCTCGACCTCGACCCAATCGCCCGACTTCGTTTCATTGATATCCACGCAGAACCCGCCTTTGGAACTGGCCACAGAGAGCATGCCTTCCGGGCAGGACTCCGGTTGCCCCGGCGGCAATTCACGATACGCCGGCTCTTTTTTCCGCGCCAGCGCCGCCAGGTCTATTTGCGGCTCGATCACCGTGAGCGAGACCGAGGTCTTGCCGATGGGCGTCGTCACATCAATGGTGAGGGGGCCCAGCTTGACCGACCCCTCGACATCAAGGGGAACCCCCACCGATGCCGCGCGGGGCGCGCTCCCCCCGAACTTGATTCCGGGAACCTTCGAGGAGAGTTTGGCGCCGACCAGATTCCTTCCTTTCAAGGTGACCACCGTGATCTTCCCGGTTTCGATTGATGGCGGTGACACTTCGGTGACGCGGGGCTGCAGGCTTTCCCGTGTGCCGCGCGTGACGGAAAGGGTATTGTCCAGGGCGTCGGTCTCGAACATCGAGACGATCCCTTGGGCGTCGATGGAATAGAGGAGGCGTCCCACCTCATCATAATAGTCTTCCGACTTTTCGGCCGCCGGCGCGATAGAAGGAGCACCCGGCCCGGCCAATAACCAGAGGCCGACCGCAATCCCGATGATATGGAACACACGATGGGAAGCCATTGCTGTATCCTCAGTGCCCGTCAATCGCCTTGAGTCGCCTGATGGAGATCATTGAATCTGCCGCTCAGCACCTGGGAAAGAAAGTAGAGCGTCCCCTGTTTGGTCGCGACATCGTATTTCAAGTTGATCGTGGTCTTGTCACCATACCAGAGCACGGCATTGACCATCTTGCGCTCGTGGGCCGTCAGCTTGCCGTAGTGCTCCTCGAGCCAGCGTGCCAACCTGTCACGATTCTCCCGTCCCGTGTACCGGAGCTCAATGCTCTCCAACTGGTTTTCGACAAAGCGGTAGCGGATCGTGGCAAGGGGCGCTTCGTTCAACCTCAGCGTTTCGCCGGGATTTTCATAGATGCCGTTATTGTCGACAAAGTCGGTGCTCCCCAGGTCCTTGATGAGCTTGAAGCCCGGGAATTTGGCCAGGGGGGTTCCCCAGGTGTAGCCGTTGAATCCGCCCGGATCATCCGGGATCTTCGCGGCCCGGACGGGCACGATCGAGGCCCCCGTGACAAGGATGAGCGCAATAGCCAGGACTCGAACGCTTTCCATGAGCTACGCGCCTCTCCGTGCCTTACTTGCAGCACCGGCCAGGGAATTCTTCCCGTTTCCACCGCGGGGAAACTATTTTCCCCTGGCAATCAGACTTGCCCATCAGGATGGACCGGATGTCGGGTATAAAATCTATCCCCGGCATGTCGGGGTCATACTGATAGGGATCCCATGAGCCCGTCAACTCCCATTCCCCCGTGATATGTTTCAACTGGATCGTGCCGGCGCTTGCCTGCTCGCAGGCGGCCTGCCATTCCGGCGCCTGGCACAGCCGTTTGCCGCCGATAGCACAGGCCTTTTCCGAGACGTAAAAGTCCCCTTTAAAGGTCCGATCAATTTCGATGCAAAAGCCGCCGCGCTCCGCCGCGATCCCCACCATTCCAGCCGGGCAGGAAGCCGGCGCCGACGGCGCGACTTTCACAATCCCCGCAGTATCCCGCCTGCCTGCCCCAGCGCCTCCGATCTGTATGTCTTTTATCTTGAAAGTGGCCTTTGCACTGCCAATGGGTGTCGCCACTTCGATGGTGACCTCCCCCAGCTTTGTGTCGGGCGGGACTTTGATAGGTATGTCCAACGATTTAGGCTTGCCAGAATGGGCTCCCACCTCAATTTCCTTCACGCTCAGTTTGGCCGTCGCGCCGATCAGGTTCTTCCCTTTCAACCGGAGCACCGCAGGAGCGCCGGCCGGAACACTGTCCGGCATGACCTCGGTGATCTGCGGCTGCATCTGCTCGCGGGTTCCCCGAGTCACCGACACCGTCAGGTCGGTGGGGCTGTTCTCGAACATGGACACGACCCCATCATCGTCGATCGAATAGATGACCCTTCCGGCCTCATCTTTAAACGTTTCTTTTGCGTTCACGGGTGGAACGCCCAGCCCCACAAGAAGCATCGCGGCCGAAAGAATAGCCGCCATTATGTCTCTCCACTCAAGTCTCATGCTCCCTCCTCGTAAATCTCATTATAGTCTCAAGCAGGAGACCCGTCAAAACACGAAGGGCGGGGCCCCCCGTTCGGGGAACCCCGCCCTCCGCACAACCTGATGGCCTGGCTCAGCCCTGAACTTCCGTAGCCACGCGGTCTCGGCCGCGTGGCGTTGAAATCAGAGCCAGGTCACGCGTTCCGCCGGCCGGATGTAGATCGGTTCCTCCACCTGGATGC
>JAVHQA010000178.1:0-10886 GCA_036170875.1 Nitrospirales bacterium | reverse complement strand
GCGGTGGGTCTCCAAAAAAAATGGGCAGGAGCACCATCGGCGCCCCTGCCCACCCGTGAATCGTCTGGGTAAATTTCAGCGCAGCCGGCTTACCAGCGCCGGCTCGCTCCACCACGATCGCCGCCGCCTCCGCCCCCGCCGAAGCCGCCGCCGCCTCCGCCGGTACGCTTCTCCTGAGGCTTGGCCTCGTTCACCGTCATCGTCCGGCCGTCCAGCTGCGTGCCGTTCAACGCCGCGATGGCCTTCTGGGCTTCATCCTCGGTGGACATCTCGACGAATCCGAACCCGCGAGACTGGCCGGTGAACTTGTCCGTGATCACCTTGGCCGATGTCACGGAACCCTGCGGTGCGAACAGTTCGCTGAGCTGCTGTTCGGTGGTGGAATAGGGCAGGCCGCCCACATACAACTTCGTACCCATCGGGTACCTCCTTTACTGATGCGACGCGGTCTTGGGAGTAAGGAATGAGAGGGGCAAGGAGACCACTGAAGACAAGCCCAAATTCCTACTGCAAGGCACGATCGCGATGGAGTCCTTATCATCTGGCGCCGCACCGCCGGACTCCTTCAACGATGAAACGCAACCCCACGCTAGCACAGGCTTCGAGAGGGACGCAAGTGCCCAAGAGGGGAGGACGTTAATCGGCGACCTCAGGCGCCGGGCGTGGGGCCTGCTCCACGGCTTCAAGCTTGGGAATGTCCTTTTCCGAGCCGATTCCCAAATCTCTGAATTTGCGCGCCGTCGGAAGCACGCGCGCCTCCAGCGAGCCCACCGCCTTGTTGTAGGCGGTCACGCCCTTGCCCAGCGCGGACCCCACATCGTCAAGATGCTCGGCCAGCACCGCCATACGCTCGAACAGGTCCTTGCCCAGCGCGCTGATGGCCTGGGCATTCTCCGCCAATTGCTCCTGCCGCCACCCGTAGGCCACCGCCCGCAACAGCGCGACCAGCGTCGTGGGCGTCGCGATCACCACCCGCTTCTCAAACCCATCCTCGATAAGCGTGCGGTCGTGCTCAAGCGCCGCTCCCATAAACTGCTCGCCGGGGAGAAACAGGACGACGAACTCCGGCGCCTGCGGGAACTGGCTCCAATAGGCCTTGGCGCTCAACTGGACCAACCGTTCCCGGACCTGCGCAGCGTGCTGGCGATATCGCTCCAGCCGGACCACATCATCCTGCGCATCCACCGCCTCCAGGTATGCGGACAGGACGGCCTTGGCGTCCACGACGATCTGGCGGCCGGCCGGCAACTGGATGATCATGTCCGGCCGCAGCCGTCCCGCCTCTCCCTCGACGGTTTCCTGTTCGAAGAAATCACAGCGCTCGACCATGCCGGAGAGCTCCGCCACCCGCTTCAGTGTGATCTCTCCCCATTGCCCACGGACCTGCGGCGCCCGCAGGGCCTTCACGAGGTTGCCGGTCTCCCGTTGCAACCGCTCCTGCGCCTCCGCCAGTGATTTCAGGTGCGCGTCCAGCCCGCCGTACGCGGACTGACGGGACTTTTCCATTTCGGCGACATGGTCTTCATACCGCTTGAGGGCGTCGTTGAGAGGCGTGATCAGGGTTTCAACGGCCTGCCGGCGCTGCTCCAGATCGCCCTTGGCTTCGGCCTGGAGTGTGGCGAATGCCGATTTGGCGAGGTCCAGGAATGCCTGGTTGTTGCTCTTGAGGGCCTCGCCCGCAAGCGCGGCGAAAGCCTGCGTGAGCTCCTCCCGCGCTTTCGCCAATTCCTTTTTCTGCTCTTCGAGACGGGATTGGGCCTCCTGCGCGCGCGCCTCCGCCTCTCCCAGGCGCATCGCCATGTCCGCCCGCGCGCGCGCGCCGCCCCACAAGACTCCGAGCCAGACCCCGGCTCCAAGTCCGCAGACCAGCGCAAGGATGATCAGCGCCGTTTCATTCATGACATACGTCCCTTGAGCCCCCACTGTAATCGTTCATACAGCAGAACACAAAGCCTTTGGGGCGCAGCAAGCGGCGCCCCTACGAAGATCGAATCGTTTCACTCCCGCCGGAGCACCGGCAGGGGTTTCTGGCCGAGAATGCGGTACGTGGACAGGAAGCCGACGAGGATCGTTCCCGCCATCGTCGCCGCAATCCCCCAGGCCAGCGCCGCCGGCTGGAAGAGCCACTTCACATCGAGAATCCAGCGTCCCACGCCCCAGGCCAGCGCAACGGCCAGGCCCGTGCCGATCACGCCCGCGGCGGCTCCCAGCAGTGCGTACTCCACCGCAAAGATGCCCGCCACGGTCCCGCGTGTCGCGCCGACCGCCTTCAGGATCATCGCCTCGTAGATGCGCCGGAACCGCGTGGCGGCGAGCGCGCCGGCCAGCACCACGCTCCCCGCAAGAATGCTCAAGCCCGCCATGAAACGAATGACCAGGCTGATGCGGTCCACCACCCGCGCCACGGAATCCAGCACGTCCCGGATATTGATCGCCGACACGTTCGGAAAGGCCGCCACGACGGCGCGCTGCAACGGGACCTCCTCCGTGGGATTCACGCGGGCCGTTGCCACGTAGGTCATCGGTGCGCCGTCGAGCGCGCCCGGCTCGAAGATGAAGTAGAAGTTCGTGGACATGTTTCCCCATTCCACCTTTCTGATGCTCGTGACCGTGCCGGAGACCGTGGCGCCCTGGATGTCGAACGCCACCGTCGAACCGAGGTCGAGCCCCAACCGATGCGCCGCTTCTTCTTCGACGGACACCCGCATGTGCCCGGACGACCCTGGACTGTCCCACCATTGCCCTTTCACCACGACATTGTCCTTGGGCAGGCCTTCCTGGAAGGTCAGCACGTACTCGCGGGTGTAGTACCAGTCGTGCTCGCGTTCCTCGTGGTTCTCCCGCCGAACCGGCTTCCCGTTCAAGGCCCACAGCCTCGAGCGCACCAGCGGCGTGAGCCGTATATCAGCGTGCCCGCGCTCCGCCATCAGGCGCGCGAAGGCGTCCTTCTGGTCCGGCTGGATGTCGATGAAAAAAAACGACGGCGCGTCGGCCGGAATATTCTCGCCGATCTCCCACAGGATGTTCCGTTCCACCAGATGGATCGCCAGGATCACCATCACCCCGACCCCCACCGACACCAGGATGGTCTTCGCCTGGCTGCCAGGACGATACAGATTGGCCAGCCCCTGCCGCCAGATCAGCGAGAGCCCTGGGAGAGAAAGCGAGCGTCCGGCTCTGCCGGCGCGAGCGCGGGGTGCGGGGGCATCGGAGCCCATTCCAATGGGCGCACGGGCCCCCGCTATAAATCGGGCAAGCCGCACCGCGAGCCACGCCGCGCCCTGCAGCAGACCCAGCGCCGCCACCAGCGCGCCGATGAACAGTCCAGCCGCCCGCCACGATCCCGCCTGCCAGAGCGCCAGCCCGGCCAGCGCCAACGCCAGCAGCGCACCGGCGATCCAGGCCGCCCGCCCCGGAGAACCGGCCGGCTCCTCGCTCACCTCGCGGCGAAAGATCAGATTCGGGCGCACGTGCCGCACTTCCAGCAGGGGCCAGAGCGAGAACAGGGCCGTCGTCAGGAGCCCCATCGCCACGCCGCGCACGAACGGCAGCCACGCAAATTGAAACTCCAGATCGATCGTCAGCCAGGTCTTCACCAGCGGAGGCAGGGCAATCTGCAACGCCGCCCCAAGGGCCGCGCCGGCCAGACTGCCCACCAGCCCCAGCAGCAACGTTTGCGTGAAATAGACCTGTAGAATCGTGCGGGATTCGGCGCCGAGCGCCTTCAGCACGGCAATGGTTTCCAGTTTCTCTTTCAGGAACGCGCGGACGCTGCCGGCCACGCCGATCCCGCCGACCATCAGGGCGATGAGCCCGACCAGCCCGAGATACATCGTGAGCTGGCGGAGGAACCGCCGGAGTATCGGCTGGGACTCCTGGTACGTGCTCACCCGCAGCGTCTTGTCCGGAAAGGTGGACGCCAGCTCGCCCTGAACGGCCCGCGGGCTCAGCGCCTCGGGCAGTTTGAAAAGATACCGGTGCGTCACCCGGCTGCCGGGCTGGACGAGTTGGGTCGCGTCAAGGCTCTGGCCGGACATCAGCACGCGAGGGCCGAAGCTGAACGCGCCGGCCGCCCGGTCCGGCTCCTTCTTCAAGACGCCGGCGATCCTGAAATCAGCCTGGCCGATCTTCAGCCTGTCGCCGACCTTCAGACCGAGACGGATCAGCAGGGTCTCCCCGGCCAGCACCTGGCTGCCGCCGAACAGCGCCGCCGGCGCGTCCTCTGGATCGGCCCGCAATTTCCCATAGAACGGATAGCCGGGCTCGACCGCTTTGAGTTCGATCAGTTGCGTGCCGGCCGACGCCGCGGCCATCGCCACCAGTTCGCTCACGTGCATGCGGGCGATCCCACGACCGTCAAACCTGGCCAGTATCGTCTCGCCTTCCGGCGTCAGCGGACGCGCCGTCCGCAGCTCCACATCGGCAGCCAGCAGACCGCGGGCCTCGCGCTGGATCGCCCGGTCCATGTTGGCGGCAAAGAGCCCCACGCCCACCAGCGCGGCCACACCGAGCGCGATGCACACAAAGAAGTAGGTGAAACGCCGCCAGTCGGCGCGGGTTTCCCGCCACGCCAACCGCAGGGCCATGCAATTCGGGAGCAGGCTCACGGATGCGCACCGAACGCGGGGCTCCGCAGCTCATCCGACGCGATCCGGCCGTCCAGCAAACGGATGACGCGATCGGCATACGCAGCCAGCGTCTGATCGTGCGTGACCAGAACCAGCGTGCTGCCGTGGTCGTGGTTCAACCGGATGAGCAGATCAATGACCTGCTGCCCGGTCGCCGTGTCCAGGTTGCCGGTCGGCTCATCCGCGAGCAGAATGGCGGGCCGGTTCGCGAACGCCCGCGCGACGGCCACCCGCTGCTGCTCGCCGCCGGAGAGCTGGGCCGGATAGTGATGCCCGCGCGCCTCGAGCCCGACGGCCCGCAACAGCGCGTCCGCCTTGTGGACGGCTTCATGATCGCCGGCCAGTTCCAACGGCACCGCCACGTTCTCCCGCGCAGTCAGCGTCGGAATCAAGTGAAAGGACTGAAAGACATAGCCGACCTTCTCGCGCCGCAGACGCGCCAGTTCGTCTTCCGACAAGTTCGTGATGTCCCGCCCGTCGAGCGCAATGATCCCGGCGGTCGGCGCGTCCATGCCGGCGATCAGGCCAAGCAGGGTGGACTTGCCGCTGCCGGACGGCCCGACAATCGCGAGAAACTGTTTGGCGGGGACCTCGAGCGTGATGTCGTCCAGGATGGAGACCTCGCGGCCGCCGCTGGAGAGCCGCATGGAGAGGTTGCGGATCGCGATCATGGCCCCTATTATACAGAACATGCCGGTGTTGCCCAGAACCGTCTGCTGCCTCGCGCTGCTGGCCGCCAGCCTGTGGGCGTGCGATCAGCAGATCGGCAAACCCGCGCCCAAGATCCAGGGCACCAGTGTGGACGCGCGGCCGGGCGTCAAATCCCCGCCGCCCTCCAATGCCGCGCCCCGCTCTAAAGAACGAATCCTCGTGGCGTTTGGCGACAGCCTGACCGCCGGGCTGGGCGTTTCACCGGAAGAATCCTACCCGGCCCGCCTGCAGGAGAAACTCCTTCTTTCCGGCTACCGGTATCGCGTGGTCAACGCCGGCGTCAGTGGCGACACGACGGCGGGAGGCGTCAGGCGTGTGGAATGGGTGCTCAAGAGCAAACCCGACATTGTGATCCTTGAGTTGGGGGCCAACGATGGGTTGCGTGGACTCAACCTGACTGAGACGCACGCCAACCTTGAACAGATCATCCAGCGCCTCCTGGCAGGCGGAGCCCGAGTGATCCTGGCCGGCATGAAGCTCCCACCCAATTACGGCGCCGACTACACAAAAGCATTTCATACGATGTATGCCGGCCTTGCCAGACGCTACAACGTCCAGTTCATCCCGTTTTTCCTTGACGGCGTGGCCGCCAAAACCGACCTCAATCAAGCGGACGGTATTCATCCCACAGGCCAGGGCTACGCCGTAGTCGTTAATGGCCTGTGGCCCGTTGTGGAACCTCTGCTGAAAAAATGATCCGCCTCCCTTGACATCATGGCTTCTTTGACTTACTATCCGACCAAGTGAGTCTCCGATTGATCTGGTCGGGGATTAAAGTGATCGGATACATCTTTGCGTGAGGCAAAGGCTAGCGACAAGGAGAAAGAATATGGACTGCCCCCGTTGCAAGGGTGTCATGTCCCAGGAGATATTCGAGGACTTGCTGGACGATACAGGCAACATCAACTTTAAGGGCTGGCGTTGCCTGACTTGCGGGGAAATTTTAGACCCCCTGATCGCCCAGAATCGTGGTTCACACCACGCGCCTCTTGTGGGACGTTCGCGAAAGAAATTCGCCGCTCAGTTGAACTAGGCCGCCTGGCAGCACGCACGGCCGTTTCCGCTGAATGGCCGACGAGCGCCCGAATAGAAGGCATCGGGTGTTGACATCATTGAGGAGAGCGTTCGATGGCTGAACTGAACATGGTCGGTCAGGGGAACCCGGAGCCGGCCAAAGGCAAGGACAACCTGATCCCGACCGTCAAGAGCGCCATCGCCGTGAGCAGCGGCAAGGGCGGCGTCGGCAAATCGACGGTGGCGGTCAATCTCGCTGTCGCGCTGACCATGCAGGGCGCCAGGGTCGGCTTGATGGATGCCGACATGTACGGCCCCAATATCCCGATGATGATGGGCGTGGAGCGGCCCCCCGCGCAGCAGGACGGCAAGCTGCTGCCCGCCGAGAGCCACGGCGTCAAGCTGATCTCGATGGGTTTCTTCGTGCCCGAAGACACACCCCTGACCTGGCGCGGCCCGATGATCCACACCGCCATCCAGCAGTTTCTGCGTGACGTGATCTGGGGAGACCTGGATTACCTGATCGTGGACCTGCCGCCCGGCACGGGAGACGCCCAGCTCAGCATCGCGCAACTCGTTCCCTTGACCGGGGCGATCATCGTGACCACGCCCCAGGAAGTCGCGCTGCACGATTCACGCAAGGGGCTCGTCATGTTCCAGAAGGTCAACGTGCCGATCCTGGGCATCGTCGAAAACATGAGCTACTTCGTCTGCGGCAAGTGCGGCGAGCGCACCGAAATTTTCTCGTACGGCGGCGGGGAACGCGCCGCGTCCAAACTGGGCGTTCCTTTTCTCGGCCGCGTCCCGATCGATCCGGCCATCAGGGCCGGCGGCGACACGGGCATGCCCCTCGTCATGGCCGATCCGGAGTCCCCGCAGGCCAAAGCCTTCATGGAGATCGCCTCCAGGATTGCGGCCCGCATCAGCGCACTGACCGCCGGGGCGTCGGAGACGGCTCCGATCGAGAGCCTGCTGCAGAAAATCAAGCGGCCGCTTACGAGCGGCGCGTGAGCGCCTGCCGAACCCGGTCTGCCCTCGTCCTTTTCCTTGCGCCACGGCCTGACGCCTCGCTATACTTTCGTGTCCCATGCCACACGCCTCGCTGCATACGATCGGGTGCCGCCTGAACCAGGCCGAAACGGCCCTCCTCGGAGACCAACTCCGCAGCCGCGGGTACGACCTGGTCGAGTTCGGCCGGCCCGCCGACCTCGTCGTTCTCAACACCTGCTCCGTGACCGACAACGCGGAGGCCGAGTGCCGGCGCCTCATCCGCAAGATCCGCCACGCCTCGCCGGATGCCTTTGTGGCGGTCACCGGCTGCTACGCCCAGACCGGCGCGGACGCCCTGCAACAGATGGAGGGTATCGATCTGATCGTCGGCACGCAATACAAAATGGAGCTGCCCCGGTACCTGACGTCCCTGGAACGCCGCCCCGCGCCGGAAGTCCTGCACACCCGCACGGTCAGCCGCGACGATTTCACGATCGAAGGCATCGGCGACTACGAGAGCACCCGCGCGCAGTTGAAGGTGCAGGACGGATGCAATTTCATGTGCTCCTTCTGCATCATCCCCTTCTCGCGCGGGCACGAGCGTAGCCGCCGTCCCGACGATATCATCCGGGAAGCCGAGGGCCTCGTCGCGCGCGGGCACCGGGAGCTGGTGGTCACCGGCGTCAACGTCGGCCGGTACGCCTGCGAAGGGCGTTCGATCGACGACGTGATCGGGATGCTGGAAGGCGTGCCCGGACTGGATCGCATCCGCATCTCGTCGATCGAGCCGACCACCATCTCTGACCAGCTGCTGGAACGCATGGCCGGCCCCTCCAAGCTGTGCCGGTATCTCCACGTGCCGCTGCAGAGCGGCGACGACGGCGTCCTGGAAGCCATGAATCGGCGTTATACCTCGAAGGCGTATGCCGCCTTCATCGAGAAGGCGGTCCGGATGGTCCCGGACCTCGGGCTCGGCACCGATCTCATGGTGGGCTTCCCCGGCGAAACGGACCGCGCGTTCGCCAACACCCGCGGGCTGGCCGCCGATCTTCCGTTTTCGTACTTCCACGTGTTCAGCTATTCACCCAGGCACGGCACGGCCGCTCTCAAACTGCCCGATGCGATTCCGGCCGGAACCATCACGGCCCGCAGAGAAGAACTCTGCGCGCTCTCCCGCGCCAAGCGCCTGGCGTTCTATCACCGGCGCGTGGGACAGACCGTCTCCGTGCTGTTTGAGGCCCGTAACCAGTCCGGCCTCTTCACCGGGCTCACGGACAATTACATCCGGGTCGGCGTGCCCGCCGGGTCGGATCTCCACAACCAACTCAGACCGGTCCGGCTGACCGGAGCCATGGACGGCCTCGCCCTGGGCGCGGCCGCGGATTTTTTTCCTTTACATACGATCGGAGCGTAACACGATGGGCGTGCCTCTCAAAATCTTCATCGCCGGCGGAAACGGATTCATCGGGCGCCACTTGATCAAGGCCTTCAAGGCCCATGGCCATCACGTGTACGGCCTGGCCAGAGATCGAGTGCGCGGCAAACTTCTGGAGGAGCTGGGGTGCGAGCCCATCATCGGCAACCTCCTGACCAACGGACCCTGGGAACGCAAGATCGAGAAGTTCGACGTGGCAGTCGGCTGCACAATGCCGGGCAAGCGCGGCCAGCCGCCGGCCATGCGGCAGGTGCCCGAGCTCCTGAAATCGCACACCGACGCCTGCAGCTTGCTCATCAATGCGGCGATGGAAGGGCAGGTCAGGGGTGTGGTCCTGACCTTCGGAGTCCTCGGCTATGGAGAGCACGGCGAAGACTGGGTGGATGAGGACACCCCGTGGGCGCCGCTCGGCTATGGGCGCTTTATCAGCGCGACACGTGATCGACTGAAGCACTTGGCCGAAGCCAAGCGTCTGCCCGCGACGTTTCTGTTTCCCGGATGGGTCTATGGAAACGGCGGCTGGTTCAAGGACCGGCTCCTGCCGGGCCTGGAGCAGGGCCAGGCCCGCCTCGTCGGCGCCGGGGAGAACTACATCAGCTTCGTGCACGCGGAAGACCTCGCGGAGGCCTACGTGCTGGCGGCCGAGCAGCTCGGCTACGCGCCCATGTCGGAGGACCGGCCCGTGACGCAGATGCTCAACCTGGTGGACGACCGGCCGGTCACGCAGAAGGAGTGGCTGTCGGTTGTCGCTCAAGCGCTCGGCAAGCCCCTTCCCGGCTCCGTCTCGAAGGAGGACTGCGCCAAGCAGGCCGGCGAGCTGTGGGCGGAGTCCATCACCTGCTCGGCGCGGGTCAAGAACGACCGCGCCAAAGCAGCGCTGGGATGGACGCTCACGCATCCCACCATCAAGGAAGGCGTGCCGGCCGCCCTCGATTCGATCAGAAAAGAGCGCTGATGCCGTTGCGCCCACCCGCGGTGTTCATCGAAACGTTCGGCTGTCAGATGAACGAGTATGACACGGAGCTCGTGCGCTCGATCCTCAAGGACAACGGCTATCGCTTCACCGACTCGGCCGACACCGCGGACGTGGTGCTGCTGAACACCTGCGCGATCCGCGAAAACGCGCACAACAAGGTGTACGGGCACCTGGGCGCGCTCAAGGCGCTCAAGGAAGACAAGGGCCTGGTGATCGGCGTGCTGGGCTGCATGGCCCAGAACCTCAAGAAGGATCTCCTGGAGGAAAATTCGCTCATCGACGTCCTGGCCGGCCCGGACAGTTACCGGGCGCTTCCCGAGCTGCTGGAGAAGGCCGCCGCCGGACGGAAGGGCATGGCGGTGGACCTGTCCGAATACGAGACGTACACCGACATCATGCCCGACCGGGTCGAGGGCGTCGCGGCCTGGATCGCCGTCATGCGGGGCTGCGATAACTTCTGCACCTTCTGCGTGGTTCCCTATACACGCGGCCGGGAGCGCAGCCGGGAATTAGCCGGCGTCGTGCGGGAAGCCGAGGCCCTGGCCGCGAGCGGGTGCAAGCAGGTCACCCTGCTGGGCCAGAACGTCAACTCCTACCGCGACGGCGCCCACGACTTCGCGGACCTGCTGCTGGCGGTGGCCGAGGTCCGTGGCATCGAACGCGTGCGGTTCATCTCGCCGCACCCGAAGGACTTTCCGGAGAAGCTGCTGGAGGCGGTCGCCGGCCACCCCAGAATCTGCAAGCACATCCACCTGCCCCTGCAGACGGGCAACGACCGCATCCTCCAATTGATGGACCGGACCTATACGCGTGCGGAGTACCTGGCTCTGGTGGATCAGATTCGGACTCGCTGCCCGGAAATTATTCTCACCACCGACATCATCGCCGGGTTCTGCTCAGAGACCGACGAGGAGTTCGCGGACACGGAAGACCTTCTCCGGGAAGTCGAGTACCATTTGGCATACATTTTCCAGTACTCGGAGCGCAAGAACACCATCGCGGCCAGGAAGTACGCCGATGATGTGCCCGCCGGCGTGAAGGCCGCGCGCGTGACAAAACTGGTCGAGTTTCAGCGGGGTATCTCCCTGAAGAAAAACCGGGAGATGATCGGAAAGACCGTCGAGGTCCTGGT
>JAVHQA010000177.1:4493-10927 GCA_036170875.1 Nitrospirales bacterium | reverse complement strand
ATGACGACTTCCGTCTCCACGGCGGTGAATTCGACCTTCACGGTCTTCGCCAGGACAGGGGCGTACTCGGCGGAGGTCATGAGAAAACCAAATAGCAGAGCGATGATGAGAAGTGTCTTGGTACGTGTCACGGCGTATCTCCTTTTACGGCCTCCATACATGTTGATTGAGAAAGGAGCATACGTGTGCCGTGATTTTGACAACATGATCTATGTCATATTATGGAAAAAGGCCGAATGCCGGCGGGAAGGAGCTAGACGGTGCTTTCGGCGAGGGTTTTCAAGCGCTTGAGGTTTTTGATGACCAGGCAGCGCCCGGACTTGCCCAGCAGCCCCTTGCGGGTGAGTTTGCTGATCATGCGAATGGTGGTTTCCAGCGCCAGTCCGGCCATGTCGGCGAGATCCTGGCGGGTGAGACGGATATCCAGCAGCAGTCCGTGGGGCGTCGGTTTGCCCATGCGCTCGGCCAGCTTGGCCAGCAGCGACGCGATGCGCTGGTCGGCCCGTTCGAGGGCGAATGTCTTGGCCGTCTCCTGCGCTTCATTCAGCCGGTTTCCGAGGTACTTGATGATCTCCAGCGCGGCTTCGGGGTTGTGCTGGAGCAGCTTGAAGTAGGCCGCCTTGCGGATCTTCATGACCGAGACGGGGCCCATCGTCAAGGCGCAGCCGGGGTGCGGTGTGCCGTCGAACACGGCCGCCTCGCAGCAGAACAGATCGCCCGGCACGAGCACTTTGAGGACGGCTTCCTTGCCCTCAGGCGACGACTTGACGCACTTGACGGCGCCCGACGTGAGGACGTGGAACCACTCGGCGGGGTCGCCTTCCTTGAAGATGTACTGGCCCTTTTTGTAGTGAGCCTCCGTCATCCCCGTGGTGAGGGACTGCATGTCGCGGTCCTTCAGGAACGAGAGGAGCGGAATCTCGCGAAGTCGTGAGGTCTTGTCCATCGCGGTAAAAGTGTACAAGCTGCCCCAGTCCAAGTAAAGCTGCGCCTTGACTTCATTCGCAGCGGTGGGCAGAATCGCGGCGCTATGAAGACGCGTCGCGCCATGCTGATCGCCGGCCGGTGGGTGGAAACCGGCACCGCCAGCCCGATCCGGAATCCCTACAGCGGCGAGATCCTTGCGGAGGTCTGCCTGGCTGGAGAGGCCGAGGCCGACGAGGCCATCCGTGCGGCGCGGTCGGCCTTTGCCGTCAGCCGGAGATTGCCCGCCCACAAGCGGGTCGAGGCATTGCAAAAGATCGCCGGCGAGGTCACGGCCCGCAAGGAAGAGTTCGCCCGCTGTTTGTCCACAGAATCAGGCAAGCCCATCACCGATGCGCGCCGGGAAGTGGGGCGGGCGATCACGACGTTCATCATCGCGTCTGAAGAAGCCAAGCGCATTTCCGGTGAAATCGTTCCGCTGGATATCACCCCCGGCACCGACCATCACGTCGGCCTGACGCGCCGGGTGCCGCTCGGGCCCATCCTCGGCATCACGCCGTTCAACTTCCCTTTGAATCTGGTCGCCCACAAGGTTGCGCCGGCTCTGGCGGTTGGGAACCCCATCGTGCTCAAGCCGGCTCCGCAGACGCCGCTGACCTCGTTGCTGCTGGGCGAGGTCTTTCTGCAATCAGGGTTGCCGGCCGGCATGTTCAGCATTGTGCCGTGCACGAACGCCGTCGCGGAGCGGATGGTCGCGGACGAGCGCTTCAAGATGGTCAGCTTCACCGGCAGCGCCGCCGTGGGCTGGATGCTCAAGGGCAAGGCCGGAAAGAAACGTGTGGTGCTCGAACTGGGCGGGAACGCGGGCGTGATCATCGAGCCCGATGCCGACCTCGACCAGGCGGCGGACCGCTGCGCCGTCGGCGGCTATGCCTATTCGGGCCAGACCTGCATCTCGGTCCAGCGCATCTACGCGCACGAATCGGTCTATCAGGCGTTTCTCGATAAGCTGATCCGGCGGGTCGGCTCTTTGAAGGCCGGCAACCCTGCCGATGAAACCACGGTCGTGGGGCCGCTCATTGACGAGGGCGCTGCCAAACGGGTCGAGGCCTGGATCAAGGAAGCGGCGGCGGCCGGGGCGAAGGTGCGCATCGGCGGGAAGCGGCAGGGGAGTGTGGTGGAGGCGACGGTCCTGACGGACGTGACGCCGGAGATGAAGGTGAGCTGTCAGGAGGTCTTCGGGCCGATCGTGACGGTGACGCCCTATGTGAAGTTCGATGACGCGCTGGCAGGGATCAACGACTCATCTTATGGTCTGCAGGCGGGGGTGTTCACCCGGGACATCAAGAAGGCGTTTCAAGCGTTCCGGGATCTGGACGTCGGCGCGGTGCTGATCAACGAGATTCCGACCTTCCGCGCCGACCACATGCCCTACGGTGGGGTGAAAGATTCCGGCCTCGGCCGCGAAGGCCTCCGCTACGCCATCGACGAGATGACCGAACTCAAGCTGCTGGTGCTGAATCTTTCCTGACGCGGGTCATGGCTACTTTTCTGAAAGTTGGCTGTTCCACTTTTGATGCCCGATTGTCATCTGTGCTCTTCCGGGAACATTCTCAGGAAATCAGCCAGGCGGATGATCGGGATGTCGTGAAATTTCTTGAGCTTGAGAAGATGACGGTCGCCTGTTACCACGAGGTCGGCACGGGCCTCCAGGGCGCATTCTAGAATCCTGTTATCGGGATCGTCTTCGAGGGCGGTCACTTTGGTGCGGGGCTTCAGGACTTCGGAAATGCGGCTGACGAGTTTAAGCGCTTCCGTAACACCCTCAGCAGACTGATCGAACTTCTCCCTCAGCTTGCGGGCAGTCTCTGTGAGGATAGCGACTGAGGTGTAGAGATCGAAGCGTCCCTGACGGGCGTAGAAAAAGGCCTGCTCGCCTTGGCTGCCTGGGACGATGAAAGCAGAGATGAAAATATTGGTATCGAAGACCACTTTCATCAGCGGTCCTCGAAGACGATCCGGTCGACCTCCTTTTCAGTGAATATTCCCATCTTCCGTGCCTTGGCGGACATTTTTTTCTGAAGACGGAAGAACTCTTCCTCTGCGAGCTTGATCTTATAGGTCTCGACCATCCGGCGAAACAACTCGCTTTTGCTGGTTTTCTGGCGTGCCGTCAGTTGCTCGTACTCTTCGGCAATCTCTGGACTTACCGAAAAGCCAACAACCTTTGTTCTGCGCCCCATGAGCTTATCCTCTGTGCTGTTTAACTCCGTTAAACTATAGCACGAGCGGGTTGGCCTCTCAAGCGGAATTAAAACGGGGACAGGCGCGCCTGAGAAGGCGAGCAGTCCCTATTGCGCTAGGAGATGAGCTTCATTGGTCTGCAAGTCCCGGCGGAGCCCGAAAACACGCCGCGGACAGTCAATCGGAGGCCGGCCGTTCGATTGACAACCCATACCGCATTTGTTAGGGTTGGCCCTCCGATTTCTGCGCGGGAGACAGCACGGGTGACACTTCAGAACCTGCTTCTTTCCCTGCATCATTTCTGGGCCGATAGGGGGTGCGTGATCCACGAACCCTATGACCTGGAAGTCGGTGCCGGGACGTTCCATCCCGCAACATTTCTCAAGGTTTTGGGGCCTGATCCCTGGCGCGCCGCATACGTGCAACCCTGCCGGCGGCCCGCCGACGGTCGCTACGGCGAAAACCCCAATCGCCTCCAGCACTACTACCAGTATCAGGTCATTCTGAAGCCGGCTCCCGCCGACGTGCAGGACATGTACCTGCAGAGCCTGCGCGCGCTCGGGATCAACCCCAAACACCACGACATTCGCTTCATGCAGGACGATTGGGAATCGCCGACGCTCGGCGCCTGGGGCCTGGGCTGGGAGGTCCGGCTGGACGGCATGGAGATCACCCAGTTCACGTATTTCCAGGAGGTGGGCGGGATCGAATTGAATCCGATCTCGGCCGAGATCACCTATGGGACCGAGCGGATCGCCATGTATCTGCAAGGAGTGGACAACGTCTTCGACCTGGAGTGGACCACAGGCGTGAAGTACGGCGACATCCACCTGGAAGACGAGAAGCAGTTTTCCAGATACAACTTCGAGGCGGCTGACGTGACGCTGCTGATGGCCACCTTCACCGGCTACGAGGCCGAGGGCAAGCGCCTGATCGCACAGGGACTGGTGCGGCCGGCCTACGACTGCTGCATGAAGACCTCGCACCTGTTCAACCTGCTCGACGCCCGCGGCGCGCTCAGCGTCGCCGAGCGGACGTCCTACATCACCCGCGTCCGCGGGCTTGCCCGCCTGTGCGCCGAAGGCTATGTGGCCATGAACAGCAAAGTGACGGCATGACGCGCAAGCCGGCTTCAGGGTGTGAGTTGCTGCTTGAGATCGGGACCGAGGAATTGCCCGCGCAGTTCGTGCCGCCGGCGCTGGCAAGCTTAAAGGATAAAGCCACGCACCTGCTCAAGGAAGCCCGCCTGTCGCACGGGGCACTGAAGACGATGGGCACGCCACGACGCCTGACGCTTTGTGTGCAGGGGGTGGCGGATCACCAGGAACCGGTGGCGACGGAAGCGATGGGGCCGTCGAAAGCGGTCGGCTTCGATGCCCAGGGACAGCCGACCAGGGCGGCGATCGGGTTTGCGGCCTCACAAGGCGTGGACGTCACGGCGCTGGTCGTGCGGACGATGCCCAAGGGCGAGTACCTGTTCGCCGTCAAGCAGGACGCCGGTCGCAAGACGTCCCTGCTGTTGTCGGCGCTCCTTTCCGAATTGGCGGGCAGCCTCACGTTTCAGAAGGCCATGCGGTGGAACGACACGGGCGTCCGGTTCGCGCGGCCGGTCCGCTGGCTGCTGGCGCTCTACGGCGGAAAGCCCGTCCGGTTTCAGTTCGCCGGATTGACGGCCGGCGACCAGACGTTTGGCCACCGGTTTCTGTCCTCCGGCCGCCCTCTGCGCGTCAAGGACGGCCGCTCCTATGAAACGTCTCTGGAGAAGGCCGGTGTGATTGTGGATCCCGACAATCGACGTATCATGATCCTGTCGCAGATGAATCGGATCGCCAAAGAGAAGAAGGGGCACGTGCATGAGGACGAGGCCCTGCTGGAGCAGGCCGTGTTCTCGGTCGAGATGCCGGAGGTCCTCATCGGATCGTTCAACCCGCAGCACCTGGCCCTTCCCCAGGACGTGCTCATGACCTCGATGAAGGAGCACCAGGGCTTTTTCTCCCTCCTCAAAAAGGACCACGGGCTGCTCCCGCATTTCGTCGCCGTGGTCAACATGAAGGGCAGTCAGACGGCCACGATCAGGGCCGGGAACGAGCGGGTGCTGGCGGCCCGCCTGGCGGACGCCCGGTTCTTCTTTGACGAAGACCGCAAGACACGGCTGGAGAGCCGTCTGGAGAAACTCAAGGGCGTGACCTTCCACCAGAAGCTGGGGACGCTGCATCAGAAGGTGGGGCGGATCATGGCGTTCGCGACCAGGCTGGCCGATACGCTTGGCGATCTGGACGCCGTCGAGCATTGCCGGCAGGCCGCCAAGCTCTGCAAGGCCGATCTGGTGACCGGCATGGTCGGGGAGTTTCCGACGCTTCAGGGCATCATGGGCCGGGAGTACGCCCGCCATGACGGGGAGCCGAAGGAAGTGGCGGATGCGATCGCCGAGCATTATCTGCCGCGCTTCGCCGAGGACGCCATCCCGCCGAGCCTGGCGGGAAAGATCCTGTCCCTGGCCGATCGTCTGGACACCCTCGCGGCCTTTTTCGCCGTCGGGCTCGTGCCGTCCGGCTCGCAGGACCCGTTCGCGCTCCGGCGCCATGCCTATGCCGTGGTCCGGATTCTGGTTGAGGGGACACTGTCGTTGAGCGTGAATGCGGCGATTCTCGACGCGGTGCGGTTGTTGAAGGAGCAGGGGATTCCCGTTGACGACAAGGCCCCGGCCGAGCTCCAGCGGTTTTTGGGCGAGCGGCTCCGGCACTACTGCCAGGACGTGACCAAGCTGCGGGGCGATGTGGTGGATGCCGTGCTGTCCAAATGGCAATACGGCGAATTCGATCCGCGGGATCTGGTGGCGCGCGCCAGTGCCCTGCATGCGTTCGCGGAGCGCCCGGAGTTCCAGACGCTCGTCATCGCCTTCAAGAGGGCCGAGAACATCACCAAGGCGCACGAGGAGGAAGGCGTGAGCCAGGCGTTGTTTCAGGATGCCTCTGAGACAGGTCTCTACGCGTCGCTGCTGGCCGCCGAGAATGTCGTGCCCGGCCTGATCGAAAGCCGGAAGTACGAAGACGCCCTCGACGCCCTGGTCGCGCTCAAGGCGCCCATTGATGCCTTCTTCGTGGGGGTGATGGTGATGGTGGAAGAGGACGTGGTCCGCGGTAACAGGCTGGCCTTGCTGGTCCGCGTACGGAACCTTTTCAGGCAGTACGCCGACTTTTCTAAAATCATTCAATAATGAAGAATTAACGGAATGTTGAAAAACCACAAGCCCTGTCATTGCGAGC
>JAVHQA010000177.1:0-4393 GCA_036170875.1 Nitrospirales bacterium | reverse complement strand
CAATAATGAAGAATTAACGGAATGTTGAAAAACCACAAGCCCTGTCATTGCGAGCGAAGCGTGGCAATCTCTTTTCTGTCAGAGATTGCTTCGTCGCAGGCTCCTCGCAATGACAAGAGAGGCAATTTTAAATATCACGATAAGCCTTTACATGTGAATAGGTTAGTTTGACTTATTTAAACCATCGAATTAGTTTTTTAAGAATCGAGGGACGCGTGGCAACAAAGAAATTCGTCTATTTCTTCGGGAACGGCAAGGCCGAAGGCAAAACGGGCATGAAGGACCTGCTGGGCGGCAAGGGCGCCGGCCTGGCGGAGATGACCAACCTCAACGTCCCGGTGCCCGCCGGCTTCACGATCAGCACCGACGCCTGCGTGGCGTTTTTCAAGAACAAGAAGAAATCCCCTCCCGGACTCTGGGAGGACGTCCTGCGGTACATGACGCGGTTGGAGTCGGCCATGGGGGCGAAGTTCGGCGATCCCGCGAATCCCCTGCTGGTCTCGGTGCGGTCGGGTGCGCGGGCCTCCATGCCCGGGATGATGGACACCGTCCTCAACCTGGGCCTGAACGAACGGACCGTCCAGGGCCTCATCAGGAAAACCGGCAACGAACGGTTCGCCTACGACGCGCACCGGCGGTTCATCACGATGTTCTCGACCGTGGTCATGGACCTCAAGCGCGAGCGGTTCGAGGATGCGCTGAAGGACAAGAAGGCCGCGACGGGCGCGGTCCACGACACCGACCTGACGGCGGTGGCCCTCAAGGACCTGGTCGTGCGCTTCAAGAAGATCGTGAAGGAAGACACGGGGCGCGATTTTCCGGAGGACCCCTACGAGCAGCTCAAGATGGGCATCAACGCCGTCTTCAATTCCTGGTACGGCGCACGCGCGGTCACGTACCGGCGGCTGTACGACATCCCGGACAACTGGGGCACGGCGGTGAACGTGGTGGCGATGGTGTTCGGCAACATGGGGGACACCAGCGGGACCGGCGTGGCCTTCACGCGCGATCCGTCCACCGGCGTGCCGAAATTCTTCGGCGAATGCCTCCTCAATGCCCAGGGCGAAGACGTGGTCGCGGGCATCCGCACGCCGCTGCCGATCGAGGCCCTGGCCAGGCCGCTCCCGCAGGCCTACCGGGATCTCATGGCCACGTACAGGAAACTGGAACGCCATTACCGGGACATGCTCGACCTGGAGTTCACGATCCAGGAAGGCAAGCTGTACATGCTCCAGACGCGGGTCGGCAAGCGGACGGGGATCGCGGCCGTCCGGATCGCGGTGGACCTGGTCAAGGAGCGGGTGATCGACAAGCGCGAGGCGGTGATGCGCGTTGGCCCGGAGCAGCTCGCCCAATACCTGTATCCCATCTTCGATCCCAAGCAGGAGTCCACGCATCATGTGGTGGGCAAGGGACTGCCCGCCGGGCCGGGCGCCGCGGCCGGCCGGATTGCGCTCACGCCCGAGCGCGCGGTGGAGATGAAGGAGCGGGGCGAGCGCGCGCTGCTCGTGCGCCGCGAGACGAGCCCGGACGACATCCACGGCATGAGCGCCTCGGTGGGATTCCTGACGGCCAAGGGCGGCATGACGTCCCACGCGGCCGTCGTCGCGCGCCAGATGGGCAAGGTCTGCGTAGCGGGCTGCGAGGCGCTGGAGGTCAGCCACGATGGCGTCGTCCGCTTCGGATCGCTCACGCTCAAGGAGGGGGACGCGCTCTCCATCAACGGCTTCACGGGCGCCGTCTACGAGGGAGAGATTCCGGTCGTCGAATCCGAGATCATCCAGGTGATCCAGGGGCACCTCAAGCCGGAGCAGTCCGAGAAGTACCGCTATTTCTCCACGCTGCTCAAGTGGGCCGACGAGTTCCGGACGCTCGGCGTGCGCGCCAACGCCGATGTGCCCGACCAGGCGATCATCGCGCGGGGATTCGGAGCGGCGGGGATCGGACTCTGCCGGACCGAGCACATGTTTTTTGCGGAGGATCGCGTCCCGATCATGCAGCGGATGATCCTGGCGAAGACCCGGGAGGATCGGGAACGCGAACTCGCCAAGCTCCTGCCGCTTCAGAAGAGCGACTTCATCGGCCTGTACCGGGCGATGAAGGGCCATCCGGTGACCATCAGGCTGCTCGATCCGCCGCTGCACGAGTTCCTGCCCAAGCGCGAGGACCTGATGGTCGAGATCGCGCGCATGGAGCTGAATGATGCCGATGCCGCGAGTATCGAGACGAAAAGGAAACTGCTGGCCCGCATCGAGGAACTCCACGAGTTCAACCCGATGCTGGGGCTCCGGGGCTGCCGGCTCGGCATCACGATGCCGGAAATCACCCGGATGCAGGTGCAGGCCATTATGGAGGCCGCCTGCGAGGTCACTCGCGAGGGCATCCGGGTGGTGCCGGAGATCATGATCCCGCTGGTCGGCCTGGCCGCCGAAATGAAGGCGCAAAAGAACCTGGTGCGTGAGGTGGCCGCCGACACCATGCGCCGCTGCCAGACGAAGTTCCCCTATCTGGTCGGGACGATGATCGAGCTCCCGCGTGCGTGCGTGGTTGCCGACAAGATTGCGCTCGAAGCGGACTTCTTCTCATTCGGGACGAACGACCTGACGCAAACGACCTTCGGGTTTTCCCGCGACGACGCCGCGAAGTTCACCGACTTTTACATGAACCGCCGCGACCGCTGCCCCCGCTGTCTCAGTCGCGAGGTGGACCAGAAGACCATGACGTGTCGGGCCTGCGGCCTCCAGCTCAGCGGAGCGCCGGAGAATATTCTCGACGCCGACCCGTTTGCCACGCTCGACCAGGAAGGGGTGGGGGGCCTGATGAGGCTGGCGATTGAGCGCGGCCGGAAGGGACGTCCGGACATCAAGCTCGGCATCTGCGGCGAGCATGGCGGCGATCCCGCGTCCGTGGCCTTCTGCCATGATCTCGGTCTTGATTACGTGAGTTGCTCACCCTATCGCGTGCCGATTGCCAGGCTGGCTGCGGCGCAGGCCGCCATCAACACGGCGGAGAGCCGCAAGGCCGCGCGTCCTGCAAAACGCCGGATGGTCCATCGGAAGAAACGTTAACCCGCAATTGTCTCCCAGCAGCCGAGAGCTTGATCATCACTTCATGACGCGGGCCCTTGAACTGGCCGTGCGTGGCATGGGCACGACCAGCCCGAACCCGCCGGTGGGGGCGGTGGTCGTACGCGGCAACCGCGTCGTGGGCGAGGGCTACCACCGGCGCGCCGGTGGTCCTCATGCCGAAGTGCTGGCCCTGCGCCGGGCCGGTTCGCGCGCGCGCGGGGCGACGCTGTACGTCTCGCTGGAACCCTGCTGTCACCTCGATAAGCGTACGCCTCCCTGCGTGCCGGCCATCATCGCGAGCGGCGTGGCGCGCGTGGTCATCGCCGCGCGCGATCCGAATCCCAAGGTGCGGGGCCGCGGCCTCACGGCGTTGCGGCGGGCCGGGCTGCGCGTGGACCCCGGCGTCGGGAGTGCGGACGCCGAACTGCTCATTGAGCCATATCGGACGCTGATGACATCCGGCCGCCCGTTTGTCACGCTGAAGGTGGCGTCCACCCTGGACGGGAAAATCGCCACGGCGAAAGGCGAATCGCGCTGGATCACGGGCCCGGCGGCCAGAAAGCTGGTGCACCAGGTGCGCGGGCGGGCGGATGCGATTGTGGCGGGCATTGGGACGATTCTGGCGGATGATCCGAGCCTGACGGCGCGCACGGGCGCCGTGCGGGGGCGCATGCCCCTTCGCGTTGTGCTCGATCCGTCCTTGCGCATTCCGCTCCGCGCGAAGGTGCTGAGGGGCCGCAAGGCCCCGACGCTGATCGTGACCACCCCGCAGGCCACTCTTGCCAGGCGCGCGGCTCTGCAGAAGATCGGCGCCGACGTGCTGGTGCTCCCGTCGCGGCGAGGGAGGATTCAGTGGCGCGTGCTGCTGTCGGAACTCGGACGGCGCGGCATCGCGTCGCTCCTGATTGAAGGCGGCGCGGAAGTGAACGCGTCGGCGTTGCGCGAGGGCGCCGTGGATCGCGTACTGTACTTTCTGGCGCCCCGCATGCTCGGAGGGCGGGACGCCGTGGGCGCGATCGGAGGACGATCGCCTGCTCACCTGAGCGAGGCCCTGCAGTTGAAACGGGTGTCGGTGATGCGCTGCGGTCCCGACATCCTGGTCGAAGGCTATCTTAAGTGAAAACGAAAAAGGTCTGTCATTGCGAGCGACCGAAGGGAGCGTGGCAATCTCGGCTCCATCACTACCAGGAGATTGCTTCGTCGCTACGCTTCTCGCAATGACAACGATGAAACTTTCCTGCAACCTGCTAAGGAAATACGTGTGAAAACCCGCCAGTTCGCGCTGCTGTGCGGAGTCGGGCTCTTTGCGTTCATCAGTTACAACC
>JAVHQA010000176.1:0-2175 GCA_036170875.1 Nitrospirales bacterium | reverse complement strand
GCTCCACCAGGGTCCCGACGGCCGAGCCATTCCGTGCCCCCTTGATCAGGTCGCCTTCCCAGTGGCCCGGCACCGTACGGGTCACCACCTCGGCGGGACGCTCGGCAATCGGCGTCATATTGGGGATCTGGCCCCGTCGATCCGTCCCCCGCGCCCGAGGTCGGCGCGCCTTGCGCGCTTGACGCAACGCCGCCAGCAGTGCGCTCCGCAGGCTGCCGCGGGGCAGCACGTACAACGCCGCATAGATGGTCTCGGCCGAAAGCTGTTTGCGCATGTCGTCAGGATACGCGCGTTGGAGGCGTCCGGCAATCTGTTCGGGCGAGCAGCCCTCAGCCAGATGCGCCTGCACATACTGCCACAGCCAGGGGTCGAGGAGTTTACGCGGTCGCCGTGGCTCACGGGCCCGGGCTGCCGCCAGCGTCTGCGCCGTGCAGGCGCGATAGGGGCGACCTCGCGCGGTGTTGCGGCTGGATTCGCGGCTCAGCGTGCTGGGAGCCCGCGCCAATACCGTCGCCATCGTTCGCAACGACTGGCCGTGGGCCAGTCCCAGGCTCAGGGTCTCCCGTTCTTCAGCACTCAAGTGCGTGTAGCATTTCTTGGACATGGCAACACCTTAGCCCATCAGGGCCTGCAGTGTTGCACTTGGAGTTAGAACTCAGGCAGCCATTTGCGCGGCTCTTTGTGTTTTTCAAACCCGACCGCGTAACGGGCAGCCAGGCCAAGGATCTGGCTCGCCTGGCGAAAGTCGGCGTGGTGGCCTTCGATCGCGCGCTGGACCTGGCGTTGTTACGGATCGAAAAGGCTCCTCCCGACCTGCACGTGATACGTCTGGGGAATCCGGACCAGGTTCGGATCGGGGATCGGGCGGCGGCCATTGGCCATCCGGAGCAGGGCGGCCTCTGGACGCTGACCACGGGGGTTGTGAGCGCGGAGTTTGTGGATTTCAACAACACGAAAGGCAAGGATGTGTTCCAGACAGAGGTGGGCTTAAACCGCGGGAATTCCGGCGGACCACTCTTGGACTCCCAGGCGCAAATCATCGGCGTGAATACCTCGATCTCACGCGTGGCGGCGGACGGCTTGCCGATCACCAGCATCAGCTTCGCGTTGAAATCCAGCGTTGCCCGCGCGTGGCTCCGAGCGCAGAGCCTGAACGTGGACTACGTGACTGCTCCCTTGGCCGAAAAACCGATGGCACAACCCCCTGCGGAAAGGTTGCCGGCAAAGTCGGCGAGCCCGCCGCCCGCGCCACCGGCGGCCGACGCGCCCCAACTGCCCGCGCCAAAAGCGCCGCCGCCCAAGGCCGCGCCACCGCCGGGCGAGCGGGTCCATACCGAGAAGCGCCCCTACGATCTGGATGGGCTGATTCGCGGCTTTGCCCAGGTGGAACGTGATCTCACTGACATGGCCGACGAGATGCGAAAGAGGACTCGCCCTCGCTAAAGATAAGGAGCGTTTTCATGCGTCACGTCGCTATTAGGTGTCGATGGATGGTGCAGGCCGTGAATCGGTTTCTGGCCGGTTGCGCCGTGGGTCTGCTGCTCGCAGCTTCGCCGGCGTGGGCTGCGGAGCCCCCGTCCGAGCCGATGGATTGCCGGGTATACGAGACAAAGAAGGACATCACCACGATTGGGCTGAAGGTGGGCAACCTGCTGTTCAACATGGGGCCCGAAGTCACTTTCAGCAACCAAACAGGGATTGCCTGGGATCGCACGGTCCAGGGGCTGATCGCCAGGTATGTGGAGCTGTGTGCCCGATACAACGCAGGGCTGGCAACCAAAGAGGAGTACGGAGCGCGTCTGCGCGAGATTGAAGCCCTGTACAAGGAAGCCCAGGAATTGGAGCGGAAGCTGATGGAGGAGACCCGCACCCGCGCGAAGTCGGCGATAGACGAGTTGGACCGTACCCTGGCGCAACGCAAGACCCCGGAAGCCGCTGCGGCCGATCCGATTTTGGATTCTCTGGACGACTTGCAGCGCCGGATTGATCGCTTGGAGCCTATTGGGCGCCCGCTGGTTCCCAAGCCGCCCTGTCCGCCGCCGGATATGTTGGGGGCGCCGGGACGGGCATGCTGAATCGGGAGATTACATCGTGAACGACCGAAGCACTGCCTGGAATCCAGTCGAAGTGGCAACCCAGTGTGTAAGCCTTCTGTTGCTGCTACTGGTATTGCAG
>JAVHQA010000175.1:0-2229 GCA_036170875.1 Nitrospirales bacterium | reverse complement strand
CTGGAATCGTTCTACAAGCTGGAGAAAGATGAGATCGCGTCGAAGGTCGAGATGATCCTGAACACCCCGAATCTGGAATGCGCGGAGGCCTCTCTCATTTTCACGGCGCTCGACCTCTACGTTCACCACAACATCGATTTCATCGACGCCTATCATGCGTTCCACATGAAAGATCGCGGGCTCACACGCATCCTCACATATGACCGCAAGCACTTCGCGCGGGTTCCATGGCTGGAAATCGTGGAGCCCTGAGGCCGCAGGGAATGCCTCATTCAATCACAAGGCGATCTGGGCGATGGTGGTGCTTCAGCAGGTGACGTGCAGGATCGCGTTGGTCCCGTCCATGTCGCGCATCAACGCCTCGATGGCCTTATACGTCGGCAGGACGAGCAATTCGATTTTCCGCTCCCTGGCCTCGGCCTTCACGTCTTTCATCACCGGCAAGGCGCCGTTCGCGCCGGTGCCGATGACCAGCCGGCGGCACTTCCAGGGTATCTCCTCCTCGATGGACAACGGCGTGTGCCCAAACTCATCTCGGAATTTCTTGGATGGTTTTTTCTTCCGCTTGCGGACCTCCCCGCTCTCGATCACGACGTCGTGCCCGTAGGTGACGCCGTCGATCTGAATCGAGCCGAACGAGAACTTGTCGAAGCGCAGGGGCCCCTCCGCTGGCATTCTAGACGCAACCACTAGGCTGCCGGCTGGTGCTCCCTGACTTCCCGTTCCGCTTCCAGCCAGTGATCCATGTCGTTTCCGTCCATGCAGCCGCCCTCTTCAAAGAGCTCATAAGCGCGTTTGGCGATCCACCTGTGCAGATCGTCAGGGAGTGCCGCCGGCTTCGTCACAGCCGACGGCTTTTTCGCTTTCTTTGACAGCGCCACCTGCTGCCTCCTTTCAGTCGGGTCAGCCGACGCGCACCTGTTTCACGGCTTCCTTGCCCGCTTCAAAGGCTGCGGCCAGAACCGCCTTCTTCTCGTTGACGAACTGCCTGCCCTGTCCGATGGCCGTATCCAGGGTCGCCCTGGCCTCTTTGGCCTTCTCCAGCACTTCCTCCTCGGCCTTCTCGGCATAGGTCTTGAGCAGCTTCCTGGTTTCCACCCCCGACTGGGGAGCCAACAGCAATGCCGCCCCCACGCCGATAACGGCCCCTGCTAAAAAAGCAAACCCTACCGCTCCTGCCGAATATCCAGTATCTTCAGCCGCCATTGGATGACCCTCCTTCATATATGTAATGAACTGACGTTGTTCTCAAATAATAGAAACGCAAAAGAAGTGCCGCGCAAGCGAAGACGCAAAATGGATATGATTCAAACAGTTACAGGAACCCATCCGTACGCAAAGCCGGGGGCTGCGGAGAAATGATACAGGGCAGGACGGGGCAGTGTAGAAAGATGCGCCAGTTCATGGATTCGCTAGACGATATTGACACTCTCTCCTGTTGGTGATAGCACTTACAAGCTCATGGTCAAGAGAAAGAAAGCGGCGGCACAAGGGGGCACCCTCACGCGCCCGAAGGTCGACTTCCGGCTGCTCGCCGGCGGAACTGCCGTCCTTGCCTGCATCATCTTTACGATCGACCTCCTGCTGCCGCTCGGCGTGGCCGTCGGCGTGCTATACACGATCCTCGTCCTGCTGTCGATGTGGTCGCAGCACCGGTGGTTCATCTTCTGCGTCGCCGCAATCGTCTCCGTGCTGACCGTTCTCGCCTTCTTCCTGGACCCCGGCGAAGCCAACTGGATGGCGCTTTCCAATCGCGTCCTCTCGTTGTTCACCATCTGGATCGCGGCGGTCCTCTCGTTCCTGCTCAAGCGGGACCAGCAGGAGCGCGAGCGGCTGATCCTCGACCTGCAGGACTCCATCGAGCACATTAAGACGCTGCGAGGGCTCCTGCCCGTCTGCGTGTCCTGCAAAAAAGTCCACAACGGCCAGGGCTATTGGAAGAGTCTCGACGCCTACGTCGCCGAGCATTCGGAAGCGCAGATCACCCACGGGATTTGTCCGGACTGCTTCAGCCACTACTATCCCAAGGCCGTCGCCAGGGAAGCCTTGGCGAAATAGTCCCGGATTCCGCCGGACGCCGGGCGGTCAGCGGATGAGGCGTCGCGAGAGTTCCGCCAGCGGCCCATCGAGCGCGTGCTGAATATCCTGGTCCGAGAGGCGGTAAATCAGAATCGAATAGCCGACCTGGTCGTCGGGCTCCCGCTGACGGAGATAGGCCATCAGGCGGGC
>JAVHQA010000174.1:0-2238 GCA_036170875.1 Nitrospirales bacterium | reverse complement strand
TCGTCCTGAGCCTGTCGAAGGACTCTCCACAGTCATCCTGAGCGCAGCAAAGGATCTCGCCTAGAATTTTCCCTCGCCCCTTGCGGGAGAGGGCCAGGGTGAGGGGTTCTTCATCCGCTGTAGGGGCGTATGGCCATACGCCCTCTTTCAATCCTGGAACAGATCTTCGTAGGGGCGCGGCGCTGCCGCGCCCATCTTGGTTTTCAGTCCGATGTAGGGGCGGGATTTATCCCGCCCTCTTGAGGCGGGAGGAACGGAGGGGGAAAGGAAGGCGAAACCTATTTTCTTAAGCCAGTCGGATCGGAAGAGCGTCCGGCTCAATCTTCGGATAGATGCTATCAATCTCTGCTTGAGTCTCGATCGTCTTTTGGAGCGCCGTGGCGACGCGGCAGTAGTGCTGGATGTCTTCTAAGCTGAGGGTTCGTCCTTTGCGGTCCTTCAGCCATTTGTCCATTACCTGATATCCGCCCACCTGGTAGTCCCAAACATCCTTCTCTATCCCCTCAAAGTATTGGACGGCGTTGACGTAGACCCGCTGCTCTTTTTCGTCGTATCGCTGCTTCTCCATGCGGTTGTCGCCCTTGCCCTGAAAGTGGGCGGCAGGATGCTCAAGATCAGGCGCTTTGAGAAGATGCAGCTCCACCAACTGCTTTCCAAGCTTGCCCATCTCGACAAATACCTTGTGGCTCTTGGTGAACGGCACGCGCGGGAAGTCGGTCTTCAAGAACTCGGCGTATCGGGTTCGGTAGGTGTTGGAGTATAGGACGGCGTAGATGTAGTAGAAAATCTCCTCCGGCGTGAGTTTCTTGCCGTAGACTTTGGACAATGTTTCTACGAACGTTTTGTCCAGATTTGCCGAACGAACCCGATATGGGGTTTCCGGTTCAAAGAGCATCATAGTTGTGCCAAAACCTCTTCCCTTCTTGGGGAGTTCAGCATCTTGATAGAGATAGAGAGGAAAAACGTAGTCAATCGTCTTCAATGAAACAGCCACATGTTCAACAATACGATCAGTAGCTAATGCGTGTTGCCATCCACCTTCCAACTCAACCCGGCGAGGCAGTATCAGTCCCAAATTCTCCTGCATCATATGGCGCATGACTTCTTTTCGCGAACGTTCTATGACTTCATCGTGATAGAAAATCCACCGCTCATCGAAAGGCCGGTAAAGAATTTTGGTTATGGCCTTGTCCCACTCTTCATCGTTGGCAACCTTTTTTCTTGCCAGTTCCAGTTGCCAGTTGACCTTGTCCTTCAATCCAAACGTCTGCTTGATTATGTCATCAGGCATTTTATTTATGTCTCGGAACATCTCGATCCGGCGCTTCAACGCCTCTTTGTCGAAATCGATGACGAAGGAATCTCTCGATGTGACGACTCCCACACTGTTTACAGGAAAAATCTCGGCAACCTTGGGATATTGCTCGTACCGATCCAACGCCCTTTCATCTCTTGGGACAAAGAGGTAGCCGTCCGACTTTGGCTTGATCGGCTTCCACTTTGTTGTATTGAGGTCGTTTTTGCTCAGCCACTCATATTTGTCCTCTCGAAGTCCCCATTGGTCGGCGTGGACAATCTTCTTCTTGAGGCCTTTCTGCTTGATGAAGAGGCCGATGGCGACTCCTTGCCTGATGTCAAAGACGTTCTTATCCTCGCTGCCGTCCGGGCATTTCTCTTTCTTCAAGCTGTTGCCGTGCAGGTCGAGCAGGTAGATATGATCGAAGCTGGTCATCAATGACTGCCGCATCCCACGGAACGTGGGGTTGTCCAGGTAGCTGTGGTTGGTAATAAATCCGAGCACCCCCTCGCCGGCCTGGTCAATCTTCCACTGGGCGAAGCGGATGAACTTGACGTAATCGTCCTGGAGCCATTTGGGGTTCTTCTCGCCCAATGGTTTGCCGTCCACTTGGTAGTAAGCCTTGATCTCTTTGGAAATCCAATCACCGATGTTCGAGGAGTGTCCGGAGTACGGCGGATTGCCGAGAATCACCAGAATCGGCGTTTCCTTTTTCACCTTGCCCGCCAGCCGTGACTCTTCCGCCAAGGACGACATGCCGGGAAGCTTGGACTGGGCCAGTTCTTCCATCTCCAGCGTATTGGTCAGGTAGAGTTTGAATCGGTCCTCTTTTTTGAGACGGTAGCCCAGCTCTTCCAGGAGAAACGACATCTTGAGATGCCCGACAGCATAGGAGGCCATCATCAGCTCGAAGGCGTAGAAATTCTTCAGAATGTGATGTT
>JAVHQA010000173.1:7668-11264 GCA_036170875.1 Nitrospirales bacterium | reverse complement strand
TCCATGAACCGCTTGTGCTTGGCCTCCGGCAGCTCCTGCAGAGACTGCCGCGCCTCCTCGATCATCTCCTCCGTGATTCGCAGCGGCACCAAATCCGGGTCAAGGAAGTAGCGATAATCGTGCGCCTCTTCCTTGCTGCGCATCACCGCCGTCTCGCCCTTCTCCGTATCCCACAGACGCGTCTCCTGGGCGATCTTCCCGCCCTCATTGAGGACCTTCGTCTGCCGCTTGATCTCGTACTCCATCGCCGCCTTCACGAACTTGAAGGAGTTGATGTTCTTGAGCTCGACCTTGGTGCCGAACTCCTTTGCGCCGGACGGCCGGAGCGAGAGGTTCGGCTCGCATCGGAAACTCCCCTCCTCCATGTTGCCGTCGCAGACCTTCTGAGAGACCAGGATGTCGCGCAGCGCCTTCAGGTAGGCGACCGCCTCGTCCGGCGAGCCCATGTCCGGCTCGGTCACGATTTCCAGCAGCGGCGTCCCCGCCCGGTTCAAATCCACGTGCGACGCCCCGGCGATCCCGGCATGGAGGTTCTTGCCTGCGTCCTCCTCCAGATGCGCCCGCCGGATGCGGACGCGCTTGCGCGTCCCGTTCTGCCCGATCTCCAGCCAGCCGTGCTCGCAGATCGGCAGCTCGTACTGCGAGATCTGATAGTCCTTCGGCAGGTCCGGGTAAAAGTAGTGCTTGCGGGCGAACCGGTTCATCGGCGCGATAGCGCAGTGCAGCGCAAGCCCCGCACGGACGGCGAACTCCACCGCCTTGCGGTTGATGACCGGCAGGACGCCCGGCATGCCGAGGCACACCGGGCAGGTCTGCGAGTTGGGCGCCGCGCCGAACACCGTGCCGCATCCACAGAACATCTTGGACGCAGTCAGGAGCTGCGCGTGCACCTCCACCCCAATGACGACTTCATACGCCATGTGTCAGTTCAGGCGCGTTCTTTCTTCATAGCGTCCCGGCCGGCCTCAAAGGCCGCCGTCAGGACCGTCTTCTTCTCGTTGAGGAACTGCCTGCCCTGCTCGATAGCCGTGTCCATCGTGGCCTTGGCCTCCTTGGCCTTCTCCAGCACTTCCTCTTCCGCCTTCTTTGCGTACCCCTTCAGCATCGTGCGCGTCTCCGCCCCGGACTGGGGCGCCAGCAGTAAGGCCGCGCCGGCGCCGATCACGGCCCCCGCTAAAAAGGCAAACGCAACCGCTCCCGCAGAATACCCGTTGTCTTCAGCCGCCATTGGATGGACCTCCTTGATGATGTGATTCCGATTTTTGTGTGAACACTCCATACGCCGCCCGAAATCCCGCCAGCAGACTGCCGACATTCGTCAGCAAGCTGCCGGCCCCTCCACGGACCAATTCGCGCACTTCATTGATCGTCTCCCCGACCCCGCCCACCGCGTCCCCCAGGGCTCGCGCATGGGCCGCAGCTTGCCGCAGGTCGCCCGCCACCTGGTTCATGTTCTGAGCCGCCTGCGTCGCTTCCCGGAACAGGACCGGCATGTCCTCGTTCATGCGCCGGAACAGCCGCTCCGACTCCTCGGCCGTCTTGCGGAGCTGCATCAGCATCGGCACGAGGACGGCCACCAACACCACTACCGCCAGCACCATAACTCCCACTGCAATCTCGATGAACATAGGCTTTTCCCCTAGTGAGCCACGGAAAAATTCGCGGTCACGTCATTGCGAGTGCAGCGAAGCAATCTCATTTCCCTCGCAGCCATTGGCAGAGATTGCTTCGTCGCAAGAACCGCTCCTCGCAATGACAAGAATACATGGTCTCCCGGCTTGTCATAGCGCCGGCCTCTTCGCGCGCCAGTCGGTCGCCTGCTCGTAGGCGTACGCCGCGCGGAGAATCTTGTCTTCCTCGAACGGACGCCCGATGATCTGCAGGCCGATGGGCAGCTTCCCGCTGCTGAACCCGCAGGGCACCACGACCGCCGGCACCCCGGCCAGGTTCACCGAGATCGTGTAAATATCCGACAGGTACATCTGCATGGGGTCCTGCACCTTTTCGCCGAGCTTGAAGGCCGGCGTGGGCATCGTGGGCGTCACGATCACATCGACGTCTTTGAAGGCCTCGTCAAAGTCCCGCTTGATCAGCGTGCGAACGGCCTGCGCCTTGCCGTAATACGCGTCGTAATAGCCGGCCGACAGCGCATAGGTCCCCAGCATGATGCGCCGCTTCACTTCCGCGCCGAAGCCCTCCTGCCGCGTCTTCATGTACATCTCCAGCAGGCCCTTCTCCTTCGCCGCGCGGTACCCGTACTTCACACCATCGTACCGGGCGAGGTTGGAGGACGCCTCGGCCGTGGCGATCAGGTAATACGTCGCGACGGCGTACGGCGTCATCGGGAGCGAGATCACCCTGATCTCGGCCTTGAGCTCCTGCAGCTTGATGATCGCCTTGCGCACCGCCAGCTCCACCTCCGGGTCGAGCCCCTCGGCGAAGAACTCCATCGGCACACCGACCTTCATCCCGCGCAGATTGAACTTGAGCGCCTTCTGGTAGTCGGGCACCGGCACGTCGGCCGACGTGGAATCCAGGGGATCGTGCCCCGCGATGACTTGCAGCATCAGGGCCGCGTCCCGCACGTCCTTCGTGATCGGCCCGATCTGATCGAGCGACGAGGCGAACGCCACCAGCCCGTAGCGCGACACGCGGCCGTAGGTGGGCTTGAGTCCCACCACCCCGCAGCAGGCCGCCGGCTGCCGGATCGAGCCGCCGGTGTCCGAGCCCAGCGCCGCCACGCAGAGGTCCGCGGCCACGGCCGCGGCCGAGCCGCCGCTGGACCCGCCGGGAATGCAGGCCAGATTCCAGGGGTTGCGCGTCGGGCCGAAGGCCGAGTTCTCGGTCGAGGAGCCCATTGCGAATTCGTCCAGGTTCGTCTTGCCGATCAGGAAATAGCCCTGCGCCTTCAGGCGCGAGACCACCGTCGCATCGTAGGGCGGCACGAAGCCCTCCAGCATGCGCGAGCCGCAGGTCGTCTTGACGCCCTCCGTGCAGATGTTGTCCTTGACCGCGATCGGCATGGCCGTCAGCGGCAGGGTCTTCCGCCAGCCGCGTAGCGTGTAGTCGAGGTCGTCGGCCTCCTTCGTCAGGGCGTCTTTCCTGGCCGGCGTGATATAGGCCTTCACCTTGGACTCGACCACGGCCATGCGCTGGAAATAGGCCTTGACAATCTCGCCGGCGGAGACCTCCCCCTTGGTGAATTTGTCCTTGAGCTCGAAGAGCGTCAGTTTCCGCAACGACATCTAGGATACCAGCCTGTTTTTCTCGTCCACCTTGATGATCCTGGGCTCGTGCCGCTTGATCTCGTCCTCGTTATAAAACTCGTAGCAAAAGATGATGATCTTGTCCCCGATCGCGCCCTTGCGCGCCGTGGGGCCGTTCAGCGCAATCGTGCCGCTCCCCCGCTTGCCGGGAATGACGTAGGTCGTGAACCGCTCCCCGTTGTTGAGGTCGGAGATGACCACGGCCTCGTACGGCAGGATGCCGGCCGCCTCCAGCAGGGTCTCATCCACGGTCAGGCTTCCCTCATAGTCCAAACAGGCGTCGGTGACCGTCGCCCGGTGAATCTTCGATCGCAGCATCTGTCGAAACAT
>JAVHQA010000173.1:3133-7568 GCA_036170875.1 Nitrospirales bacterium | reverse complement strand
GCCAGGTTCCGCGGCTGGTCCACGTCGGCGCCCCGCAGCACCGCAATGTGGTACGCCAGCAGTTGCAGCGGAACCGTGAACAGCACCGGCGTCAGCAGGGGATGCACGTCCGGCACCGTGAAGACCGCGTCGGCCTGCTTGCCCAGCTCCCGATCCCCTTCGGTCACAAACGCAATGACCGGCGCGCTCCGGGCCTTCACTTCCATGAGGTTATTCACCGTCTTCTCGTACAGGCGGTCGCGCGGCGCCAGCACCACCACCGGCATGTCCTTGTCGATCAGCGCGATCGGGCCGTGCTTCATCTCGCCGGCCGCGTAACCCTCGGCGTGGATGTACGAAATCTCTTTGAGCTTCAGCGCCCCTTCCAGCGCGATCGGGTAGTTGATCCCCCTCCCCAGGTACAGAAAATTGTTCTTGTCGTAGTACCGCCTGGCGATCGCGATCAGCTCTGCCTCGCGTCCCAGGATATGCTCGACGTGCGCCGGCAGCATGACGAGCCGGTCGAGCCATGCCTTGCCGTCCTGGGCCGACACCTTGCCCCGCACACGCCCCAGATGCAGAGCCAGCAGGTAGAGCGCCGTGAGCTGCGCCGTGAACGCCTTCGTGGACGCCACGCCGATTTCAGGGCCGGCATGCGTATAGAGCACGCCCTCGGACTCGCGGGCCAGGCTGCTCCCCACGACATTGCAGATGGACACCACCTGGGCGCCCTGCTGCCTGGCATGGCGGACGGCCGCCAGCGTGTCGGCCGTCTCACCGGACTGCGAAATCGCGATGAGCAGGTCGCCCTTCCCGATCAGCGGGTCGCGATAGCGGAACTCCGACCCAATGTCCACCTGGACCGGCGCCCGCACCATCTCCTCAATAAGATATTTCCCGACCAGGCCGGCGTGCCATGAGGTCCCGCAGGCGACGATCCAGGTGCGATCGATGGCTTTGAATTGGTCCGGCGTCAGGCCGATGTCCGGCAGGTCCGCCTCGCCCTGCTCGTAGGTGTAGCGCCCGCGCATCGTATCCAGAATCACCTGCGGCTGCTCGTGGATCTCCTTCAGCATGAAATGCGGGTAGCCGCCCTTCTCCGCCGCGGCCGTGTCCCACGCGATCCGGGTCACCGTGCGTGTCACCGGCTTGCCATCCGCATCCTTCACCGCCAGGCCGTTCTCCGAGAGGACCGCGATGTCACCGTCTTCCAGAAAGACCATGTCCCGCGTGTGCGCGAGAATCGCGGTCACGTCCGACGCCACGAACGCGCCGTGCGAGCCCTTGCCTACCACGAGCGGACAGCCCGAGCGCGCGGCCACAAGCGTCCCTGGAGCGTCCTGGGACATGACGGCGATCGCGTAGCTGCCGCGGACCTCGTGAGTCGCCGCGCGGACGGCCGATTCCAGACCGGCTCCGGCTTTCAGGTTCCGCGCGATCAGATGCGCCATAACTTCGGTGTCGGTCTCGGACTCGAACGTGTAGCCGTCTTTCTGCAACTGCTCCTTCAGCGCCACGTAGTTCTCAATGATGCCGTTGTGCACCAGCGCCAGCGGGCCCGACCGATGGGGATGGGCGTTCTGCTCCGACGGCTTGCCGTGCGTCGCCCAGCGGGTATGGCCGATCCCGACGGTCCCGCTCAGCCCCGTGCCGTTCAAGGCTTTCTCCAGATTCGCCAGCTTGCCCACGCTGCGGCGGATGTCGATCTTCCCGTCGCGAAGCACGGCGACACCGGCCGAATCATAGCCCCGGTACTCGAGACGCTTCAGCCCATCCAGCAGCACGGGCACCGCCTCCTGACTCCCGACATATCCGACAATGCCGCACATGGCAGTCCTAGTGTTTACCCTTGGATTGGGAGTGGGACTTCTTCGTTTTCTCCCGCCAGTTCTTGACCCAACCAGGCTTGACCACCTGCCGGGCCCGTCCGAGCGCAAGGGCCTCCGCGGCCACGTCCTGCGTAACGACCGAGCCGGCGGCGATCATGGCGCCCTTGCCCACCTTCACCGGCGCCACCAGCGACACGTCGCTCCCGATGAACACATCGTCCCCGATCACCGTCTGATGCTTGTTGACCCCGTCATAGTTGCATGTGATGGTACCGGCCCCGACGTTCACCCGCCTGCCGATCCGCGCGTCGCCGAGATAGCTGAGGTGATTGGCCTTGGACCCCTCGCCGAGTTCTGCTTTTTTCAGTTCCACAAAGTTGCCCACCCTGGCATTGCGCCCGACGATCGTGCCGGGCCGCAGATGCGCGAACGGGCCGACGCGGCACCCGCCTTCCAGTCGGCTGCCTTCGATCACGCAGCCGTCCAGTACCGTGACGCCGTCGGCCAACACGCTCTCCACGAGCCGGCTGTGTGAGCGGACCACGCAGTCCTCGCCAATGACCGTCCGGCCCTCCATCGTGACATGCGGGTGAATGACGGAGTCGCGCCCGATTTTCACGCCCGCGTCCACAAAATTCGTCTCCGGCGCCAGGAACGTCACGCCCGCGTCCATCAGCCGCTGCCGCACGCGGCCGCGAAGCACCCGCTCGGCCTCGGCCAGCTCCGCCCGCGTATTGATGCCCAGCGCCTCGACAGGATGGGAGGTGATGTAGGCCGTCACTTTCTTCCCCTGCCGAATCGCCGCCTCCACGATATCCGTCAGGTAATATTCCTTCTGTATGTTCGCGGGCTTAAGCGCCGCCAGCGCCGGGAACAGGAACTCGCCCTCGACCACATAGGTGCCCGCGTTGACCTCGGTCAGCCGCCGGTCCGACGGCGACGCGTCCTTGTCCTCGATGATCTTCCAGACCGCGCCGTCCCGGCCCCGCATGATCCGCCCATAGCCGGCGGGCCGGTCGAGGTGGGCCGTCAGTATGCTCACCGTGGCGCGCTCACGCTCGTGCGCGGCGAGCAGCCCCCGCACCGTCGCTTCGGTCAGCAGCGGGGTGTCCCCGCTCAGGATCACGAAGCGCAGGCCGCGCCATGCATTCCCCGCGCGACCCTGAAACACGGATTGCGCCTGCGTGACGGCATGGCCGGTCCCAAGCTGGCGCGCCTGCACCACCAACTCGACCTTCCGGTCGGCCAGCAGGTCTTTGACCTGCTCGGCCTGGTGCCCCACCACCACCGCGACGCGGCCCCCGGCGAGCGCCTCGGCCAGATCGGCGGCGTAGAGCGCCATCGGACGCCCGCATACGGGGTGCAGCACCTTGGCGAGCTTGGACCGCATGCGGGTCCCCTGCCCGGCCGCCAGCACGATGACCGCAAGCTTCTTCATCCCTTATTCCCTTCTATCCCTTGAGGACAGCGCCCACGCCGACCGCCTCCGGCGCCGGCGGCGTGTACATCCCGCCGGAGAACATCATCTTCATCGCCTCATCCACGCTCATGCTGACCGGAATCAACTCGCTCTCCGGGACAAACAACAGGTAGCCGGAGGTCGGATTCGGCGAGGTCGGCACGTACACGTTGATCACCCGGTCCGGGCTGATGTCCTGCACTTCGCCCGGCGTGACGCCGGTCACCAGCGCGAGGGCATATTGGCCCTTGCGGGGAAATTCGATCATCACCACCCGGCTGTACTTCTTGGTCCCGCCGGTCTTTTCCTGGAACGCGAGCACGTCCATCATCGCTTTGATGGTCGTGTAGATCCCGCGCACCAGCGGCACGCGCTGCAGGAGGGCCTCCCACAACTGCACGACCCGCCGGCCCATGATGTTCGTCGCCAGGAGGCCCGCCAGAATGATCAGGAGAAACAGCACCAGGATGCCGACGCCCGGCACGTAACGCTGCGTCAGATACTTCTCCGGAATATCACCGAGAATGCCGTCGAGAGTGACGAACAGAGTCTTGAGCACCAGGATCGTCCCCCAGATCGGAACGATCACCAGGAGTCCGGTGATAAAGTAGCGTTTCAGCGAGACTTTCAGCATGGTTGTGGTCGGCCTTCCCCTAAGCATGTCATCATACAAAGTTTCATTCGACCGCGCAAGCGGAAGATTGCTATTTCTCAATACGTTGGACTATGATCGGCCCATCAAATTTTCACTTTCTGAGCGAGGTCGTCAGGCCGTGCCGCAGGGTCGTCTCAAGCGAGGGTTTTTTCTGAGCTTCGAGGGGATCGAAGGCTGCGGGAAGACCACACAACTCCGAGGACTCGCCCGCCGCCTCCGGGCGCTCGGCTATCTCGTCGTCGAGACGCGCGAGCCCGGCGGTTCCCCCATCAGCGAACAGATTCGGGCCGTTCTCCTCGACCCCCAAAATCAGGGCATGGACCCCCGCTGTGAGCTCTTGCTCTTCCTGGCTGTCCGGGCCCAGCACGTCGACGAGATCATCAGGCCGGCGCTGGAGAAAGGCGCCGTGGTGCTCTGCGACCGCTTTACGGATGCCACGGTCGCCTACCAGGGCTGCGCACGCCGGCTGGGGGCCGCGCTCGTCGCCAGGCTGAACCGCTTCGCCACGTCCGG
>JAVHQA010000173.1:0-3033 GCA_036170875.1 Nitrospirales bacterium | reverse complement strand
AGCCGTCTGCGCGCCCGGAAAAACGGCCTGACCCGGGTCGAGCGCCATGCCGTTTGACGCGATCATCGGCCACGAGCGGCCGAAGCGGTTCCTGCAATCGGCGCTTCGCAGCGAGCGGCTGGCCCACGCGCTCCTGTTCCACGGTGAGGAGCGGATCGGCAAGCTGCTGATGGCCCGCGTGCTGGCGCAGGCCGTGAACTGCGAGGCCGCTCCGCCGCTTGACCCGCCCGATGCCTGCGGCGCCTGCCGGTCCTGCCGGCAGATTGAAACCGGCGCCCATCCAGATGTCACGATCCTGACCGCGACGGGCGAAAAGGGCGAGACCGATCACACGCGCGAGATCGAGTCGCGGTTCATCTACCGCCCGTTGATCGGCCGGCTCAAGATCGTGATCCTGGACAATGCCGACCTGCTGCGGCGCGAAGCGGCCAACGCCCTGCTCAAGACGATCGAAGAGCCGCCGCCGGACAGTTTGATCGTGCTCGTCTCCTCGCGGCCCGAAGCCCTGCTGCCGACCATCCGGTCGCGCTGCCAGGAGATCCGGTTCGCGCCCCTGGCCCTCGACGTGGTGGAAGCCGCCGTGCGGCAGCGGCGCGGGCTATCGGACACAGACGCGCGGTTTCTGGCCGTGATCTCGGGCGGGTGTCTCGGCCTGGCCCTCGAGGCCGAGCCGGAAGCGCTGCGCGCCGAACGCGCCGGGTACCTCCGGCTCGTGAGTCCGGACTCGGTGGAGAGCACCAGCGGACTCCTGGCCGTGTGCGAGGCGATCGGCAAGTCCGATCAGGCGGAGACGGCGCTGGGCTGGCTGACCGCCTGGTTCCGCGATCTGGCCATCGTGAAGGCCGGCGGCGACCGCTCCCGCCTGGTGAACTCGGACTGCCTGGCTCAACTGGACGCGCTCGCGGCCAGGCTCGCGATCGAAACGATCCTGGACCTCGCCGCCTACGTGAAGTCCATGCATCGCGGCCTGGAGCGCAATCTCAACAAGCAACTCATGCTCGAATGCCTGCTGCTGCGGCTGCAGGCGGCGCTGCAGACCAGAGCAGCCTGACGCTTCGGAGACTTCGTGCTCAAGACGTTTTACATCACGACGCCCATCTACTACGTCAATGACGTGCCCCACATCGGCCACGCCTACACGACCATCGCCGCCGACGTGCTGGCGCGCTACCACCGGCAATGGGGGCACGACGTTTTTTTTCTCACCGGCCTCGACGAGCACGGGCAGAAAGTCCAGCAGGCCGCCGAGAAGGCCGGCATCGATCCGCAGACGTACTGCGACCAGCTCGCGCCGAAGTTTCACACTCTCTGGAAACGGCTGAACATCTCGAACGACGCCTTCATCCGCACCACCGACCCCCGGCACAAGGCGTACGTCCAGAAGACGCTCCAGTCCCTGTACGACAAGGACTTGATCTACCGCGCCGACTACACCGGCTGGTACTGCACCTTCGACGAGCGTTTCTGGACGGAGAAGGACGTGGTGGGCGGCCTGTGCCCGGACTGCAAGCGTCCGGTCGAACGGCTCAGCGAGAGCAATTACTTCTTCCGGATGAGCAAGTACCAGGAGCGGCTCATCACCTACATCCAGGATCATCCCGACTTCATCCAGCCGGAATCCAGGTGCAACGAAGTGCTGGGCTTCCTCAGAAAATCCCTGGAAGACCTGTCCATCTCGCGGCCCAAGTCGCGCCTGTCATGGGGCATCGAGCTGCCCTTCGACGCCAACTATGTCACCTATGTCTGGTTCGACGCCCTGGTAAACTATATCTCGGCGCTGGACTATCTCACGCCGAAGCCCTCGTTCGAGAAATACTGGGCCACGCATTCAGCCGACGCGGCATCGGACCGCACCGTCATGCATCTGGTCGGCAAGGACATCCTGACCACGCATGCCGTCTATTGGTCCACCATGCTGATGGCGCTGGGACACGCGCTGCCGACCACCCTCTTCGCGCACGGCTGGTGGACCGTGGAGGGTGAGAAGATGTCCAAGAGCCGCGGGAACGTGGTGGACCCGAACGCCCTCGTGGACGAGTTCGGCGTGGACGCGTTCCGCTACTTCCTGCTGCGCGAGGTGCCCTTCGGCCAGGACGGCGACTTCTCCCGGGACGCGATGGTCGGCCGCATCAACAGCGAGCTGGCCAACGACCTCGGCAATCTCCTGAACCGCAGCCTGACCATGATCGAGCGGTTCGCGGGAGGCACGGTGCCGGCCCATGCACCGGCCGCCGACACCGAGATGGAACTCCGGCTCCGCAGGACGATCACCGGCCTGTTCGCCATCGCCGAGCGGCACATCACGAATCTGGAATTCAACCGCGCGCTGGAAGCCGTCTGGGAGCTGGTCCAGCTCGGCAACCAGTACATCGACAAGAGCGCGCCCTGGACCCTGGCCAAAAAGGCCGAGGACAAGGCCCGCCTCGACACCGTGCTGTATCACGGCGCGGAGACGCTGCGCATCCTCAGCCTGGCCCTGCATCCTTTCATGCCGCAGACCACCCGGGAGATGGTCCGGCAGCTTGGCCTCACGGTGGACTTGTCGAACCCCAGCGCCGACGAGCTGAACTGGGGCTATCTGCAACCGGGCACCAGGGTCGCGAAGGGCCAGCCGCTGTTCCCAAGAATCGAGACGGTCAAAACACAAGGAGAGGCACGCGTGACTCAGGAACCAGCATCAACACAGGCTCAACCGCAGGCAGCCGGGCCGGAACACATCTCCATCGACGAGTTCAAAAAAGTGGTCCTGCGCGTCGGCAAGGTTCTGGCGGCAGAGCGCATCCCGAAATCGAGCAAGCTCCTCAAGCTGCAGGTGGATATCGGAACCGAGCAGCGCCAGATCGTGGCGGGCATCGGCACGAAGTACGCGCCGGAAGACATGATCGGCAAGCGCATCGTCATCGTGGCGAACCTGAAACCGGCCAAACTCATGGGCGTCGAGTCGCAAGGTATGGTGCTGGCCGCCGGCGACGACGAGGTCTCGGCGCTCCTCACCACGCTCGAAGACATTCCGCCGGGGTCGAAGATCAAATA
>JAVHQA010000172.1:0-2246 GCA_036170875.1 Nitrospirales bacterium | reverse complement strand
CGCGCTGCCTCAGAATTTCATACAGCACGACAGCGGTCGCCACGGAGACGTTGAGGCTTTCCACCTTCCCCCGCATCGGAATTCTGACCGTGCCATCGCACCGGCTGGCGACAAGAGGGCGCAGGCCCCGGCCTTCCCCGCCCACCACCAGCGCCACCGGCCCACGGTAATCCACCTCCGCGTAGCTTCGGCTTCCTTTCGCATCCAGCCCATAGATCCAGAACCGGGCCTCTTTCAGCCGCTCGATGGCTTGTGAGAGATTCACGACACGGGCCACAGGGATGTGCTCGATCGCACCGGCCGACACCTTGGCGACAGTGCCGGTCAGTCCCACCGCACGGCGAGTCGGCAACACCACCCCATGCACTCCAGCCGCCTCAGCCGTGCGCAGGATCGCACCGAGATTGTGCGGGTCCTCGACCCCGTCCAGCACGAGCAACAGCGGCGCATCGAGCCCGCTGACCGACTCAAGGAGGTCATCGAGCGACAGGTACGCCTTGGCCGCGGCAACCCCGATCGCGCCTTGATGCCGGGCGGTGCCGGCCCGGCGGTCCAGGCCTTCGCGAGGTTCAAACGCCACGGGCACGCGACGCGCCCTGGCCAGTTCGAGTATTTCCTCCACCGTACGGCCCCGGCGGCCCTGCTCCAGATAAATCCGATGCAGGTCACGGTCCTTCGAGCGGAGCGCTTCCAGCACCGGATGCAGGCCGTAAAGCAGGTCGGTGGAGGCAGCTTCGCTCATCGTTTCCAGCGCGTCGTGCCGTCGGGACGGTCTTCAAGAATGATGCCCTGCGCGGCGAGTTCTTTCCGAATTGCGTCGGCCTTCGCAAAATCCTTTTTCGATCTGGCTTCGTTCCGCTCGGCAATCAGTCGTTCAATCTCAGCATCATTCACAGCCTGAACAGGCACTTGACCGGCATGGACTTTCGCTTCAACGCCAGTGAGCGCGACTTTGACATCCACAGACACTTGACCTGCATGGACTTTAGCTTCGACGCCGGTGAGTGCAACTGTGACATCCTTTGTCTCCTTGAATTCCCAATCCTTGACCGGCACCTGGAACAGCCCTAAGACCAGGCCGAAACGACGAAAAGCGTCTCGCGCCTCGGCCTTCGCTTTGGGTGACAACCCAACCTGCAGCTTCGTGTTGAGCTCGCCCCGCAGGCGCTGGAATTCCGCGATGGCAACGGGCGTGTTGCAGTCGTCGTCCATCGCCTGCTCAAACGCCACCGCGAACTTCGACAAGAGTTCTTTGACGTCGCCGTCGGTCGCCTCCTTCGCTGGGGTCTTTTCACCTAGACGAAGCAAGAGGTCGTAAAAGTTGTTGAGCCCGGCCCGCGCTTGGCGCAGCGCATTGTCCGAGAAATCGATGGGACCACGGTAGTGGGTCGAGAGCAGGAAATATCGTACCACTTCGGCGGTGACCTTCTCTGGCGCTGGAAACTTCTCGAAGATCTCCTTGATCGTGAAGAAGTTGCCGAGCGACTTCGACATCTTCTCTTGGTCCACGGTGACGAAGCCATTGTGCACCCAGTAGCGGGCGAATTCTTTGCCGGTCGCCGAGCAGGACTGGGCAATCTCGTTTTCGTGGTGCGGAAAGATCAGGTCCTGGCCTCCGCCATGGATATCGAACGTCTCGCCGAGATGGCGGATCGACATGGCCGAACATTCGATGTGCCAGCCGGGCCGCCCCGGGCCCCAGGGACTCGGCCACGCGGGCTCGCCGGGCTTGGCCCCCTTCCACAGCGCGAAGTCCATCGGGGACCGCTTCCGCTCGTCCACCTCGACGCGGGCGCCTGCCTGCATGTCGTCGAGCTTGCGCTTCGAGAGACGGCCGTAGCCGGGATATTTTGAGACCTGGAAGTAGACGTCCCCGGCAACCGGGTAGGCGACTCCCTTGTCAATCAGGGTGCGCACGAGCCGGACGATGTCGTCCATGTGCTCGGTGGCCTTGGGCTCCTCCGTCGCCTTGAGCACCCCCAGCCGCCCCATGTCGCGAGCGTAGGCCTCAATATAACGCGTCGTGACGTCCTGCCAGGGAATGCCTAGCTGATTGGCCCGGTTGATGATCTTGTCGTCCACGTCCGTGAAGTTCTTGACGAACGTCACCGTGAGTCCCCGGTGCTCCAGATATCGCCGGATGACATCGAAGACGACGGCGCTGCGGGCGTGGCCAAGATGGCAATCGTCATAGACCGTGACGCCGCACACGTACATGCGGACCGTGTTCGGTACGAGCGGTTCGA
>JAVHQA010000171.1:0-2256 GCA_036170875.1 Nitrospirales bacterium | reverse complement strand
CTACTCCGCGAGCGGACCCTTGTACAATCCAATCCAAAGCACCGGAGCGGTCAGTGCAGCGCGATCAGGAGCCATGCTCCTGGAGGCGAAATTGCTGGATTCGGTTGTTATGGAAATCCACAACGTAGATATCCCCGGCCCGGCTGATCGCCAGAGCGGTCGGGCCGTCGAACTGACCATGCCCGTTTCCATAAGCTCCCCACTTCCCAAGATATTCGCCATCCCGGGAGAAGATCTGAATACGGTCGTTGTAAAAATCCGCCACGTAGACACGGCCGGCAGGATCCAACGCAATCCCGGAAGAGACCCGGAAGCGCCCGCTCCAGACTCCCAGCCATCCCCACTTCCGAACGAACCCTCCGTCCGGAGTAAAGACCTGGACACGGTTGTTGTACGAGTCCGCTACATAGACCTGACTGTCAGGCCCGGCAGCGATCCTGGCCGGATAGTAAAACGCGCCATTCCGCCCCTCTGGGAGAAAAAAATTGAGCGCGGAAAGCACAACATTGACCTTTCCCTTGGCGCCCCAGACTCGCAGCAGCCGCCCGTCAGACGTGAATTTCTGCACGCGGAAATTGTACTCATCAACGACATATACCGAGCCATCCGGCGCGACCGCCATTCCAGCCGGAGAATCGAATTCGCCTGGTTGATTCCCGGACTTCCCCCACCGGCTGATGAAGACCCCCTGCGGCGTAAATTTCTGAATCGTGTCCGCGAAAAAGTCCGAGACATAGATGCTCGAATTCGGCCCAATGGCGATCCCGGCGGGTTTTTTGAACTGGCCCGGCTCCGTTCCCTCACTGCCCCACTGGAGCAGGAACGCCCCGTCCCGTGTAAATTTCTGTACGCGGTGATTCCCGGTGTCGGTCACATAGACAAACCCCTCCGCATCGACCGCGACATCAAACGGATAGGCAAATTCTCCAGGGCCAGTTCCGAAACGACCCCACGTCGAGACGAACTCGACAGAACCATTCTGAGATTTTTCTCCTGGTCCAGGGTCCGCCAAGCCGAGCAATGCCACAAGACTCACAAAGATGACGGCAGCCAGGCCAAGTCTTCGAGTCTTCATACGGCAGTTCTTCTCTTGGGCGAGCGCATCCTCAGAAATTCACCCTGAATCCCCCGCTGACAATATAGTCATTCTTAAGCCCCAGGCCATTCAGGTCCTGACGTACCGGAATCTGGACAATGGCCTCCAGGATGACTCGCTTGGTCACATACTGAAACCCTGGAGCCAGAAACCAAGTGGTCCCACCTGAGTTGGGATCGCGGACCACACCAGCTTTATTCTTGTCAGCCCAAATCAGGTTACTTTCCAGGACGCCATAGAGAAAGGCAGGCACACCACCTCCCAGGGTGCGAGGCCAAAGGCGGTACTGGAACGAGAGATCCAAGCGAGCCTCGTCTCCGAAGACGAAATCATGGGCTTTCGTGTTGACTCGGTATTGGACGGCGGAGTCAAACTCCCAGTCAAACGTTTGCCAGGAGAAAATCAGACCGGCGAGTGGATCCCAGGAGCCAGACCCAAGTTGTAAAGATTGCGGAAGACGCCCCAGACTGTCTCTCTGATCGCTCTTCCCGGTGGGAACCTTCAGCCCCAAGAAGGGCGCCAGTCGCCTGGTCTCGCCGAGCCTATCGAAGGCATAGAGCGTGTATCGGCTGATGAGCAGAGCATCGCCAAGCCCCGAATCGCCACGCCGCTGACGCCCGGCGCTGGTGGTGAGATCAAGGGTCTTATCGAGATACGGCACAATGCCGAAGAGGGCCAGATCCCTCGTGACCCCATACGCCAACACAGACGGGACGGCGAGCACCCGCAAATCCTGATTCAGGGGAGAGGGATCACGCGTGGAACGAAGGAGTTGGATTTGCTCGCGTAGGATGAACTCGCCCTCCGTGACGGGCAGGGCCGTATTGAAGGTAATCGGCCCTGCAACGGCAGGCCGAATTCCAAGGAGCAGGCCACAGACCACGACCAGAGCCATGGTTGACCCCATTCGAATCGCGCATATCCTGGGCCGAAACATTGGCTTTTGCCGCGTTAGGCTATGGCTCCGGCTTGGCAGGCAAAATGATCTCGCGCGGAGTGAATCCGGCTTCGGTCACCGCTTGACGGAGGGCCTGCTCGGACACTGTTGCCCCCGGTTTAAGCGTGACAATGGCCTCCCCGGTCTTCATCTCGATCCTGACATGGGCCACGCCCTCAATCTGACCAAGCCGCTTCTCCAACCCAAAGGCACAGAACGGACA
>JAVHQA010000170.1:0-2262 GCA_036170875.1 Nitrospirales bacterium | reverse complement strand
CTCGCCTTATAGCCGCTGATGCCGTAGTCGTCGAGCGCGGGCATGCGCCGGAGGATGTTCGCGTTGGGATGGACGCCGGGAATCATTTCCAGATAGCGGTTGGCCCAGAGAGGCGGCTCCTCGCTGACCTTGGGCCAGTCGGGGCTGATGCAGTGAAACCCCTGCTTCTCCAGCTCGCCGCGGACCAGCATGTGGCTGATCTCCTTGCCCAGAAAATTAAGGTCGCTGGCGGCGCGGGCCTCCGGCGCGAGCCCGTCGAAGGCCCCCTTGCGGCAGACGAGGCACTTGGGGTCCTTGGCCAGCGCAAAGCAGGCGCGGCCGCTATGCTTGCGGATCGCATCCCAGCCCTCGGCCGTGATCCGGCAGTCCTCCGGCAGGAACACCCAGTAGTCGCCGGCGCAGTTCGCATCGCACAGAAGATAATTGTACGCCAGGCTCTTGGGAACCGGGTTGCGGATGACCGGAAACCCCAGGGACGGAAATTCGCAGCCGTTCTGGATGAGGGTGACCGGCACCCCCGTCTTCTGGAAGGCGGCCACCTGGGCGTGCAGGAAGTAGGCGTGATGCCTGCGGTCGGCCTCGGGGTCGTCGGGGAAGACGACCGTCGCGCAGATAAAGCAGTGCAGCGTCATCCGACTTTCTTCCGGAAGTAGTCGATGGTGCGCGCGAGCCCCTCGTCGAGACTCACCTTGGGCTCCCACCCCAGCAGGGTCTGCGCGCGCCGGATGTCGGGGCAGCGGACCTTCGGGTCGTCGGCCGGGAGCGGTTTGAATTCAATCCGGGGCGGCTTGCCGACCATCGCCTGGACTTTCTTCGCGATCTCCAGCACGGTCAGCTCGTGCGGGTTGCCGATGTTGATCGGCTCGTGCATCGTCTCGCCTGCCGATTCCCCCTTATAGAGGAAGGACTGCCGGTCGGTCCGCTGCTCGGGCGTGCGGTCGGAGGGGACCATCAGCAGGCGCGTGATCCCCTCGACCAGATCGTCCACGTAGCAGAAACTGCGCGTCTGCGCGCCGGTCCCGAAGATCGTCAGCGGCGTGCCGGTCAGGGCCTGGACGATGAAGTTCGAGACGACCCGGCCGTCATGCGGACGCATCCGCGGACCGTAGGTGTTGAAGATACGCACGATCCGCGTGTCCACTCCGTGGTAGCGGTGATAGGCCATCGTCATGGCCTCCGCAAAGCGCTTGGCCTCGTCGTAGACGCCGCGTGGGCTCATCGGGTTGACGTTCCCCCAGTAGGATTCCGGCTGGGGCGAGATGAGGGGATCGCCGTAGACTTCCGACGTGCTGGCCAGGAGAAACCGGGCGTTCTTGGCCTTGGCGAGTCCCAGCGCCTTGTGCGTGCCGAGCGCCCCGACCTTCAAGGTGGCGATGGGGTATTCGAGGTAGTCCTGCGGGCTCGCGGGCGACGCGAAGTGCATCACCGCGTCCAGGGGGCCTTCGACGAACAGGTAATCGCAGACGTTGTGCTGGACGAAACGGAACCGTTCGTGCCCCACGAGGTGGGCCAGATTGTCCATCGACCCCGTGATCAGGTTGTCGACGCACGTCACCTCGTGGCCCATCCCGAGCAGGCGTTCGCAGAGATGGCTCCCCAGAAAACCCGCGCCCCCGGTAATCAATATACGCACGATTGCACTCCTCCTTTTGAAACTACTTGTGCCTCAAACGACTCAAAATGTCCAGGGCAATGGGGCGCAGCAAGCAGCGCCCCTACCACATGATTCATCCCGATCCTAATGTAGGGGCGCCGCTTGCTGCGCCCCCTAGCAGGATGTTGAAAAAGTCGCTGGTGTGGTTCGACAGGCTCACCACGAACGGAAAAAACTGCCGAGATCCGTCTATATTCCGTTCGCCCTGAGCTTGTCGAAGGGGGGTCCCAAGGGTTTTTCAACAACTCCCTAGCCCCGCTCCACGAGCGTGTGCCCATAGCGCATCCGTTCCATGCGCTCGACCCACCGGTCGCGCAGGCCGGCCCAGCGCCGCTGCCACCAGTTGCCCCGCACCGTCCGTCCCCACTTGCGCTGGAAGTACGCCAGGTTCTGCGTCGCATACGCGCTCGTTCCGGACTTCTTCACGGCCTTCTGCGTGACCATGCCGAAATGATGGATGAAGGCCGAACCGGCCACGCCGGCCGTGATTCCGGCCTTCTGCGCCTGCCAGAGAAAATCCACGTCCTCGCATCCCCCGTAGCTGAAGCTTTCATCGAACAGGCCGGCCTTGTCGAACACCTCCCGGCGGACCAGCATGCAGGGCCCCA
>JAVHQA010000169.1:0-2263 GCA_036170875.1 Nitrospirales bacterium | reverse complement strand
ATGGAGCCAGGCCCCTCAGGATGTCACCGGCGCGCCGACGGTGTCCACTTCGAAGCCGAGGTCCTCGATCATCTTCCATGCCTCGTCGGCGGGCATGCCCGGCGTCGTGAGGTAGCCGCCGACGAACAGCGAATCGGCGGGATAGAGCGCCAGGGCCTGCAGCGAGCGCAGGTTGAACTCGCGGCCTCCCGCGACGCGCAATTCCGTGCGCGGGTGCAGGAAACGGAACAGGCAGAGGATTTTCAAGCAGCGCTGCGGCGTGAGGTTCTTCTGATCCTGCATCGGCGTACCCTCCGCCGGGTACAGGAAGTTCATGGGGATCGAGTCCGGCCGCACCTCGCGCAGCGACAACGCCAGGTCGATCAGGTCTTCGTCCGTCTCGCCCATGCCGGCGATCCCGCCCGAGCAGATCTCCAGGCTGGCCGCTCGTGCGTTGCTGATCGTCGCGAGCCGGTCCTGGTAGCTGTGCGTTGTGACCATCTGCGGATGGAACCGCTCCGAGGCGTTCAGATTGTGATTGATCCGGTCCACGCCGGCCTCCTTCAGACGGCGCGCGTCCTGTTCCGTGAGCAGGCCCAGCGAGCAGCAGACCTGCACCGGCACCGAGCCTTTGATTTCGCGCACGGCCTCGCTGATCTCGCTGATCTCGCGCTCCAGCGGGCCGCGCCCGCTGATGACGATGCAGTAGCGGATGGCCTTGGATTCCGCCGCCCGCCTGGCGGCCTCGACCATCTGGGACTTCTTGAGCAGGCCGTATTTCTTGATGTCCGCGGTCGAGACCGCCGACTGCGAGCAGTAGCCGCAGTCTTCCTGGCAGGCGCCGCTCTTGGCGTTCTGGAGCATCTGGAGACGGACCTTGCGCCCGAAGAATTTATGGCGCACCGCATACGCGGCATCGAGCAGTTCCAGCAGGCGGTCGTCAGGGGTTTGCAGGACAGCCCGGGCTTCCTCGCGTGACGGCGCCTCGCCGGCGATCGCCTTTTCCGACAGGATACGATAGTCCATTTCCGTTACTCCTTGATCAAAGACACGCCGGTCATTTCCGGCGGTTGGGGGATGCCCATCAGGTTGAGAATCGTGGGGGCGACGTCCGCCAGGACGCCGGAGGCCCGCAGGGCCGGCGGCTTATCGTCCACGATGATGCAGGGCACTGGGTTCAGCGTATGCGCCGTGTGCGGCTGGCCGGTTTTGTAATCCACCATCTGTTCGAGGTTCCCGTGGTCTGCGGTCAGGAGGACGGCCCCGCCGATCCGGCGCATGGCGGTGATGACCGTGTTCAGGCACTCGTCAATCACTTCAGCCGCCTGGACGGCCGCCGACAGGATGCCCGTATGGCCCACCATGTCCGGGTTCGCGAAGTTCAGCACGATCAAGTGATACCGGCCGGACTCGATGCGCCGCACCGCTTCGGCGGCGACTTCCCGCGCGGACATCTCTGGTTTGTGGTCGTAGGTCGCGACGTCGCGCGGCGAGGGGATCAGGACGCGGTCCTCGCCCGGATAGGTCTGCTCGTCGCCGCCGTTGAAGAAGTAGGTCACATGCGCGTACTTCTCGGTCTCGGCGATGCGGAGCTGCTTGAGCCCGTGCTCGCTGATGATCTCCGGCAGAATCCGCGTCAGGCGGAACGGGGGAAACGCCGTCGGGTGCGTGAAGGTTTCATCGTAGGAGGTCATCGTGGCGAAGGCCGCCAGCTTCCGGACGGTCTTGCGGGGGAACGCGTCGAAGTCCGGGTCGGTGAGGGCGCGTGTCAGCTCGCGCGCCCGGTCCGCGCGGAAGTTGTAGAAGAAGACGCCGTCGTCGTCGTCGATGCTGCCGACCGGGTTGCCGTGCTGGTCCACGACGGCGGTGGGCACCACGAACTCGTCCGTGACTTTCTCGTTGTAGCTGGCCGTCACGGCCTCTTCGGCCGACGTGCGGTGCGCGCCGACGCCGTCCACGAGGGCGGCATAGGCCTTCGCGATGCGGTCCCAGCGCTGATCGCGGTCCATCGCGTAGTAGCGGCCCATCACGGTGGCGATCGTCCCCACGCCGAGCCGGCGCATGATCTCCTCGGCCTCCCTGACATAGCCGAGGCCGCTCTGCGGAGGCGTGTCGCGTCCGTCCAGGAACGCGTGCACGAAGACCGGCGGGCGGCCTGCCGCCTTCACCATATTCAAGGTGGCCTCCAGGTGGGAGAGGTGACTGTGCACACCGCCGTCCGACAGGAGCCCCAGCAGGTGCAGGCGGCCGCCGGTCGAGCGGGTCTTGTGCAGGACGTCTGTGA
>JAVHQA010000168.1:0-2277 GCA_036170875.1 Nitrospirales bacterium | reverse complement strand
AATTTCCGCCACTGCGAGTTCCACTTCTGTTCGGATTGAGCTATGCGGGCTTCTTATCCCGTAATCGCTTCGCTATTTCGTAAATATAATCGCGCTCTTCAATGGGGATGCCGAGTAATTCACGAAGTTTGACTAATTCCTGCTTCTCAATGGGAAAATCACAAATACGGGATTCATCAGAAATCCACGCCGCCTTCGCCATCCCGATTTCTTCAGATTCACATGCCTGATCAATCGCCTTCCGTATCTGACCCACATACGGCTCGAGGACTTCAACAATGACGTCTGGCGCCCGTTCAATTCGGCCATCTTCAACGGCTTGTCGAATTCTTGCCGTGGCAGAGCAGTGTTCACATTCAAATACCGGCTCATCGTGGTCTGGACAGGCTTTCCCCATTACCACTCACCACTGCAAATCTTCATTCAATTAACCGACCGTTGGCATAAGAGGGGCTCGGAAACGGACACAGTCCCTGCCAATCGCAACTTGCAATGAGAGAAGGCGTGACTTATTTCGTTCTCTTGCGGGGGTGGGTGTAGAAGTAGGTCCAGACGGCCCCGAGCCCACTCAGCACCGCGAGGACAAGCATGAGCTGGTCAAAGAAGGTCCACCCGGGAATCATTCAGCTTCCTCCCCGTCGAGCCAATAGGCGATGCAGAACAAACAGCTCATTGTGAACAAACCCAATGATACACCCCACCAATTGACCTGTCCACCGGCCAGGCCTCCGACCACGACAATGAGCCCGACGCCTTTTGCCATGTCGTAGAGGAATTTGGCGGTGTTCTCTCGCTGCCGACTGCTCATATCTCATCGTTAGACACCGGGATCACGGAAAGGTTACTTCCATGGCCAAGCCTTTATGAATTGTCGCGGACCGCCTATTCGGATTCTTCCGGAACCGTGATGTTGTATTTGCCCATGCGGTAACGGAGTGTGTTGCGGGTGATCTTGAGCAGGCGCGCCGCTTCGGAAACGTTGCCACGGGCCTTTTCCAGCGCCTCCTGCAACATGGCCTTCTCCACGTCCTCCACTGACATGCCGAAGGACAGGAGGGACGGCCGCTCGGCGCTCGGCTGAGACGGCGCGCCGCCCGCAGCGGGCAATCCGGCCTTGAGGTAGGCGGGCAGATCGCGCACATCCACCCGCTCGCCCTTGCAGGTGATGGTGACCCACTCCACCATGTTTTGGAACTCCCGGACGTTGCCCGGCCAGGGATAGGCCTCGACCACGCGCAGGGCCTCCGGCGTGAGACCCGCGATCCGCGTGCCCCGCTCCCGCCGGTACCGGGCGAGAAAATGCTCCAGCAGAATCGGCATGTCGCCCGTCCGCTCCCGCAGAGGCGGCAGATGCAGCTGGCACACGCTGATGCGATAGAAGAGATCCTCGCGGAATCGGCCCTTCTGGACCAGGTCCCGCAGGTCCCGGTTCGTCGCCACCACGAGCCGGAGGTCCACCTTGACGCCCTTGACCCCGCCGAGCGGCTCGATCGTATGATCTTCCAGCACGCGCAGGAGCTTGACCTGGATCGGCGCGCTCATCTCGCCGATCTCGTCCAAAAACAGCGTGCCCCGGTGCGCCAGCAGGAAGCGGCCCGGCTTGGCCTTTTTGGCGTCCGTAAAGGCGCCCTTCTCGTAGCCGAACAGCTCGGACTCAAGGAGCTGCTCCGGGATCGCCGCGCAATTGATCGCGACCATCGGACCGCCGGCGCGGGCACTGGCGCAATGGATCGCCCGGGCCAGCAATTCCTTGCCGGTGCCGCTCTCGCCGGTGATCAGCACCGTCGAGTCGGTCGCGGCGAGGTCGCGGGCGAGCGCCTTCACCGTGGCAAGCCCGGCGGAGCGCCCGACGATGTTGTCGAAGTCGAACCGCTCGCGCAGCTCCCGGCTCAGCCCCCGGTTCTCCTGCGTCAATCGCCGCATCTTCAAGGCCCGCGTGACGATGATCTTCAGCTCGTCGTTGTCGAGCGGCTTGCTGATATAGTCGAAGGCCCCGGACTTCATCGCCTCTACCGCCGACTTCACCGTCCCAAACCCGGTGATGATCACGACCGGCACATCCGGCGACTCCCGCATCACGCGTTCCAGGACGTCCAGCCCGCTGACCTTGCCCATCTGCAAATCAGTCAGGATGAGATCGATCCCGCCCTCCTCGATCAGCTTCAGCCCGGCCTCCCCCGAGTCGGCCAGGAGCAGGCGATGGCCCTCGGGGCGAAGGACGAGGTCCATCAGCCGCCGCATCTTCTCTTCATCCTCGATGATCAGGATCGTCGCGTC
>JAVHQA010000167.1:5269-11471 GCA_036170875.1 Nitrospirales bacterium | reverse complement strand
GGGTGGACTTCGTAGCGGGCGAAGACGCCCTGGGTGACGTAGGGGTCGCCCGCGGCGAACGCCGTGGCTTCTTCCAGGGAGCCGGCTTCAATGACGATGAGGCTGCCGGCCCCGTCGGTAAGCGGGCCCGCCAGAATCACTTTGCCGGCCTTGTGGAGCGGATCCAGCCGGTCGAGGTGGGCCTGGCGGTGCTGCTTGCGCCTGGCCTGACCGTCCGGCCCGTCGTAGCCGATGATGACGAAGATCACACTCAGTCCGGGCTAACTCTCGGTCAGGGTTTCGAGGGGTTGGCGGCCCGTATAGCCGTCTTCGACCTCATGCCAGAACCGGATCTCCGGCTCGCCCAGCTTCCAGCAGAGGTAGACGACGCGGCCGTCCATCTGGCAGGGAAAATCGCAGAGGCCGATGTCGAGGTCCTTGACCAGCACCCCCATCTCTTGGATGGCCTCGACGCTGTCGCTGATCCGCTCGAGGGCCCGGATGTAGCGGGGGCCGGCGAAGCTGCCCCCGTTGGATTGGGCGTTCGCGCTGGCCTTCTTGATCTCCCCATGGGAGTGGACCAGGACGTTCTTCTCCTCCTTGACGGCCAGTAGCTGCGCCTCAAGCCGGGGAAGCAGTTGCTTGGCTTCGGTCAGGGTGAAAGTTCGTTCGTCCATAAGCGGTTTTATGATAGCAAGGGGGGGCGATGCTCGTCAAACCAGGCAGGCGGCGCCGGTGGAGCTTCAGGAGGCCTTTCACATTAGGGTTGACAAAGGGCGTAGCGGATGGTTATGCTGATTTTTAAATCGGGCTGTTCAAGGCCGACCACCTCTGTGATTCTTCCCCAGGCCAGTTCTTCATGAAACCAAGATGTTTCATCCATGCAAATGGCTTTGGCTCTGTTAAGTAAAGAGTAGCGTATTGCCTGCGTTCAATGGAACTTGCCGCATTGCTCCAACGTCGACAGCGTTTGTCCCGGCATTCGGAGCGAAGGGGCCGGTTCGGTCCTTTAATCGTTCATATGAGAGGTAAGGGAGTGATATGTCCCACGGGGCCCCAACAAAAGAGACGGTCATGTATCTGAGCAAGCTTAAACAGCGCAACATCACCGAGCTGAACGAGGTTGCCAAGGATCTGAAGATCGACGGAGCCGCGAACCTGCGCAAGCAGGAGCTGATCTTCGCCATTCTCCAAGCCCAGACTGAAAAGAACGGGGTCATTTACGGGGAAGGGGTGCTGGAGACGCTCCCGGACGGTTTCGGGTTCCTTCGCGCTCCCGATTCCAATTACCTGGCGGGACCTGACGACATCTATATCTCGCCGTCCCAGATCCGGCGTTTCAACCTCCGGACAGGCGACACCGTGTCCGGTCAGATCCGCCCCCCGAAGGAGAGCGAACGCTACTTTGCCCTCCTGAAGGTCGAGAAGATCAATCTGGAGGATCCCGAAATCGCGCGGGACAAGATTCTTTTCGATAACCTGACCCCGCTCTACCCGGAGGAGCGGATCAATCTGGAGCATGATCAGGGCGAGTACTGCACCCGCGTCATGGATCTCATCACCCCGATCGGCAAGGGCCAGCGCGGGCTGATTGTGGCGGCCCCCCGGACCGGCAAGACCATGATGCTGCAGGCGATCGCACGGGCGATCATCAAGAACCACCCGGAGATCGTCCTGATCGTCCTGCTGATCGACGAGCGGCCCGAGGAAGTCACCGACTGGCAGCGGCAGGTGAAGGCCGAGGTCATCAGCTCGACCTTCGACGAGCCGGCCCAGCGCCACGCCCAGGTGGCCGAGATGGTCATCGAGAAGGCCAAGCGGCTGGTGGAGCACAAGCGCGATGTGGTGATTCTGCTCGACAGCATCACCCGCCTGGCCCGCGCCTACAACACGATCGCGCCGCCCAGCGGCAAGGTCCTGTCCGGCGGCCTGGACTCCAACGCCCTGCAGCGCCCGAAGCGGTTCTTCGGCGCGGCGCGCAACATCGAGGACGGCGGGAGCCTGACGATCATGGCCACCGCCCTGGTCGATACCGGCAGCCGCATGGACGACGTGATCTTCGAAGAATTCAAGGGGACCGGAAACATGGAAGTCCATCTGGACCGCCGCCTGGCCGACAAGCGGGTCTTCCCGGCGATTGAAATCGGCGCCTCGGGCACGCGCAAGGAAGAGCTGTTGGTGGATAAGGAGCGGCTCAACAAGATGTGGGTGCTTCGCAAGGTGCTCAGCCCGCTGGGCACGGTGGAGGCCATGGAATTCCTGCAGGATAAAATCGGCGGCACCAAGACGAACAAAGATTTTCTGGACTCGATGAACCGTTAACTAGAGGAGTGCGCGTGCCATGAAAGCTGGGATACATCCGGAGTACAGTGAAGCGACGATCAGTTGCGCCTGCGGGTACAAGCTCAAGACCCGTTCGACGGTGGGCGATATCAAGGTGGACAGCTGCTCCAACTGCCATCCCTTCTTTACCGGGACGCAGAAGATCGTGGACGCTGAAGGGCGCGTGGAGCGTTTCAAGAAAAGATTGGCGAAGAAGAAGACCGCCTGACGGCGGCGGTCCTATAAATTGGCATTCCCTGCAACGCCTGCCTCCTGTTGCGGGGCAGGTGTTGTTGTTTTTTGAGAGGGGCGCAGTCATGCCTGCCGTGAAAGAATCACCCATTCTGGCCAAGCTCGAAGCAGCCGCGCAGCGGGTGGATGAAATCGACCGCACGCTGTCGGATGCCGACGTCCTGCCACAGCCGTCCAAGATTCAAAAACTGAACAAGGAACGCGCCGATCTGGCCGTGCAGGCCGACCTCTATCGCGAGTATTGCGCCCTGCTCAAGCATCTCGTCGAGGCCGAGGAGATGCTGGGCGATGCCCGCGTCGAGTCCGGCGTGAAAGACCTGGCCCGCGAGGAGCTGAAGGAGCTGGAGGCCGGGCGGGCGGCGCTGGATGCGCGCGCCCGCGAGCTGCTGATTCCGAAAGACCCCCGCGACGACAAGAACACGTTCCTGGAGGTGCGCGCCGGCACCGGGGGCGACGAAGCGGCGCTCTTCGCCGCCGAGCTTGTCCGGATGTACACCCGGTACGCCGAGCGGCGCCGCTGGCGGGTCGAGGTGATGGACGCAAACGTCACAGAGATCGGCGGCGTGAAGGAGGCCGTGCTGCTGATCGAGGGCAAGGGCGCCTACAGCCGGTTCAAGCACGAGAGCGGCGTGCACCGGGTCCAGCGCGTGCCGGCGACGGAAGCCAGCGGGCGCATTCACACGTCCACCGTCACGGTGGCGGTGATGCCGGAAGTCGAGGACGTGGACGTGCAGATCAATGCCAACGATCTGAAGATCGACACGTTCTGCTCATCCGGCGCCGGCGGGCAGAGCGTGAACACCACCTATTCGGCCGTGCGGATCACGCACATCCCGACGGGGGTCGTCGTGACGTGCCAGGACGAGCGGTCGCAGCTCAAGAACCGCAACAAGGCGATGCGCAACCTCCGGGCCCGCATCATGGAAGCCGAGCGGGAAAAACAGGAAAGCGAAATCGCCCAGCAACGGAAGTCACAAGTCGGCTCGGGCGACCGGAGCGAGAAGATCCGGACCTACAATTTCCCCCAGAACCGGGTGAGCGACCACCGTATCGGGCTGACGCTGCACCGCCTGGATCAGGTTCTTGAGGGCGATCTGGACGAAATCATCGAGGCGCTGATCGCCGCGGACCAGGTTGTGGAGACGGAGGAGAGATGAGCGTGGGCGCTGCCGCGGAGACCGTGACCATCGGCGACCTGCGCCGGCAGGCGTGGGATCTTCTGAGGGACGCGGGTATCGTCAATGTAGTCAGGGAAACCGACTGGCTGCTTGCGTCCGCCCTGGGCGTGCCGTCGCCCGCGCTGATCCTTGAAGGGGAGCGGCCGGTCTCTGTGCTGCAGGCTGAACAGGCCTGGTCTCTTCTCAGGCGCCGCGCCGCGCGCGAGCCACTCCAGTACATTCTCGGCACACAGGAGTTTCGCGGCCTGGACATCGCCGTGACGCCGGATGTGCTGATCCCCAGGCCGGAAACCGAGCTTCTCGTTGAGGAGGCGCTCCAGGCCGTCGCGGGTTGTGACGAGCCGATGATTGCTGACGTGGGGACCGGATCGGGCTGCATCGCCGTGGCGATTGCCTGTGAACGTCCCGGCGCGACGGTGTACGCGCTTGATCTCTCGGGTGGCGCCCTCGCGGTGGCCCGATCCAATGCAACCCGGCACGGCATGCGCGATCGTATCCGGTTCATCCAGGCTGACCTGCTGGAGGCGTTTGGCGGCGAGTTCGCGGGGGCTTTTGACGCCATCGTCTCCAATCCGCCCTATATCGTGGAACACGAATTGGAAGAGCTTCAGCCGGAGGTCGCCCGCTATGAACCGCGCATGGCATTGGCCGCCGGGCCGGACGGGCTGGCGTTTTATCGCCGGCTCCTGCGGGAGGCGCCGCCGCTGTTAAAGCCGGGCGGGCGCCTGATCATGGAGCTGGGATTCAGCCAGTCCGAAGCTGTGATACGGCGGGCGTGGCAGAGCGGCGCATTCGACTCGGTCGAGTGCCGCAAGGATGCTGCCGGGATCGAGCGGGTATTGGTTGCGCGAGTGGGTGCGGGAGGGGTGAGGGGGTCGTGATGGAGAGCATGGTCATTCAGGGAGGCCGGCGCCTGGCGGGCGAAGTCCGCATCAGCGGGGCCAAGAACGCGGCCCTGCCGATCCTCGCGGCGACGCTCCTGGGCAAGGGAACCTGCACCCTGACCAACATGCCCGCCGTGCGGGATGTGGTCACCATGTCGAAGGTCCTGGCGCACCTCGGCGCGAGCGTGGCAACCGAAGAGGATCGCTACACGGTGTCCCTGGATGCCATCACCTCCTGCGAGGCGCCCTACGATCTGGTCAAGACGATGCGGGCCTCGGTCATGGTGCTGGGCCCGCTCGTCGCGCGGTGGGGCGAGGCGGTCGTCGCGCTTCCCGGCGGGTGCGCCATCGGGGCGCGGCCCATCAACCTGCACTTGGCCGCGCTCGAAAAAATGGGAGCCGAGATCCGGATCGAGCACGGCAACGTGCACGCCAAAGTGCGGGGGCGGTTGAAAGGCGCGAGGATTTACTTCGACGTGCAGACCGTCACCGGCACGGAGAACATCATGATGGCCGCCTGTCTGGCGGAGGGGACCACGGTTCTCGAGAACGCCGCCCGCGAGCCGGAGATCGCCGACCTGGCGAATTTTCTGAGCAAGCGGGGGGCCCGGATTCACGGGGCCGGCACCGACATCATCACGATCGAAGGCGTGCCGGAGCTGTGCGGAGCGGATCATGAGGTCGTCCCTGATCGCATTGAGGCGGGCACGTATCTGGTTGCCGGCGCCATCACGGGCGGCGACGTGCGCGTCACGCGCTGCCGGCCCGATCACTGCGAGGCCCTGCTTGCCAAGCTCCGGGAGGCGGGCGCGGAGCTGAAGGTGGAAAAGGAAGCGATCGAGGTGCGGGCCGGCGGGAAGCTCCGGGCCGTCGATGTGAAGACCCTGCCGTATCCCGGCTTTGCCACCGACATGCAGGCCCAGATGATGGCCCTGATGGCGATCGCCCGCGGGAGCAGCGTGATCACCGAGACCGTCTTTGAAGGCCGCCTCATCCACGCCCTGGAGCTGCAGCGCATGGGCGCGGACATCAAGATCGAAGGACATCACGCCGTTGTGACCGGCGTTGCGCGCCTGGGCGGGGCGCCGGTCATGGCATCCGATCTCAGGGCCAGCGCCTGCCTCATCCTGGCCGGGCTGGCCGCCGAAGGCGAAACCCGCGTGTCCCGCGTCTATCACCTGGATCGAGGCTACGAGCGCCTGGACGCCAAGCTGACCGGGCTGGGGGCGCAGGTCCGCCGGGAGATGGAGCGGGCATGACGGAGACTCTCGCGATCGCCCTCTCGAAGGGCAAAATGCTGGAGCCCGCGCTCGCGCTGTTCAAGCGTGTGGGGCTTGCGCCGAAGGACGTTTCCCCCGACAGCCGGCGGCTGATTTTCGAGCACCCGGCCAGCGGGACCACGCTCATGATCATCAGGCCCAGCGACGTGCCGACCTACGTCGAGTACGGGGCCGTGGACGCGGGAATCGTTGGCGCGGACGTGCTGATGGAGCAGGCGACCGACGTCTACGAGCCGCTCGATTTGAAATTCGGAAGCTGCCGTCTCGCCGTCGCGGCGCCTGAGTCGGCCGTCAAGCGAAACGGGCG
>JAVHQA010000167.1:0-5169 GCA_036170875.1 Nitrospirales bacterium | reverse complement strand
CAGGCTGCGCGTGGCGACCAAATACCCGAACCTGACGGAACGCTACTTCACGCAGCAGGGCATCCCCATCGAGATCATCAAGCTGTACGGGTCGGTCGAACTTGCGCCGCTGGTGGGGTTGGCGGATCGCATCGTGGACCTGGTCTCTTCCGGGAAAACCCTGCGCGCCCACAATCTTGTCGTGACGGATGTGATCATGGAATCGACCGCCCGCCTCATCGTGAATCGGGCCAGCCTCAAACTGAAGCACAAACGGGTGAACGGCTTGATTGAGGCGCTGCGGGCGGGGCTGCAAGGGGGACGCGCATGAAGGTCTTGACGACATCCGATCGCGCCTACAAGGCGGCTGTAAAGACCATCAGCGCGCGTTCGAGCTTGGGCGGCGGCAAGGTCGAAGCCGCGGTCAAAACGATTCTCCAGGCCGTCGAACGCGGCGGCGACAGCGCGGTCAGCCGCTACACCCGCAAGTTCGACAAGGTGTCCTTGAAACCGGACCAGTTCCGGGTGAGCCCGGATCAGATCAAGGAGGCCTACTACAAGATCCGCAAGGAGGATGGGGATGCGCTGCGGTACGCGGCCCACCGCATCACCGTGTTTCATGAAAAGCAGAAGCCGCGCACGCAGACCTGGATGTGGCAGGACGGCACCATCACCCTCGGGCAGACGATCCTCCCCCTGGACGTCGTCGGGCTCTACGTGCCCGGCGGGAAGGCCGTGTACCCGTCCTCGGTGCTGATGAGCGCGATCCCGGCCAAGGTGGCCGGCGTGAAGCGGATTGTCATGTGCGTGCCGGCGCCTCATGGGGAGCTGAGCCCGTACCTGCTGGTGGCGGCGGACATCGCCGGCGTGGATGAAATCTATCGCGTCGGGGGCGTGCAGGCCATCGCGGCGATGGCGTACGGCACCAGGACGATTCCCCGCGTGGACAAGATCATCGGGCCGGGCAATATCTTTGTGGCGACTGCCAAGCGGCTGGTCTACGGCACCGTGGATATCGACATGATCGCCGGACCCAGCGAATTGCTGGTCGTCGCCGACGAGGGGGCCAATCCCGCGCACGTGGCCGCGGACCTCCTTTGCGAAGCGGAGCACGACGAGCAGGCCGCCGTCTGGCTGGTGACCACCTCCGCGCCGCTGGCGAAGGAAGTCGCCAGGCAGGTCAAGGCGCAGCTCCAGTCAATGGCGCGCCGGAAAATCGCCGCGCGCGCCATCGAGCAGCATGCGATGGCGTTCGTCGTGCCCACGATGGATGAGGCGATCGCCCTGGCGAACGAGATCGCCCCGGAGCATCTGTCGCTCTCGGTGGACCATCCCTTTGAGTACATCGAAAAGGTCCGCCATGCGGGGGCGCTGTTCGTCGGGCGGTACACGGCGCCGGCCGTCGCCGATTACGTGGCCGGGCCGAACCACATTCTCCCGACCGGGGGCTCGGCGCGCTTTCACTCGGCGCTGTCCCTGGAGGCTTACGTGCGACGGTCAAACATCGTGTCGTACACGAAGGAGGATCTCTCCAAGGCCAAGGACCACATCGTCCGCATGGCTCACATGGAGGGATTGGACGCGCACGCCCATTCCGTGGAAATCCGCCTGCGATGAAGCGCGCGCGGCGGGCCACGATCGAGCGAAACACCACCGAGAGCCGGATCGCGATCGGGCTGGGCCTGGACGGGACCGGCAAGCGCCGGATCAACACGTCCATTCCCTTCCTGGACCACATGCTGGACCTGTTGGCCAAGCACGGCTTCTTCGACCTCACGATCAAGGCCACGGGGGACACGCACATCGATGACCACCACACGGTGGAGGACATCGGCATCGTGCTCGGCGAGGCGCTGAAGAAGGCGCTCGGCAAGAAGGAAGGCATCCGCCGCTATGGCAACGCCTGGGTCCCGCTCGACGAGACGCTGGCGCAGGTGACGGTGGATCTGAGCGGGCGGCCCTATCTGGTCTATAATGTCAAGCTGCCGCACCGGCGCATCAAGGGCTTCGATCTGTATCTCTTCGAGGACTTCTTTCAGGCCCTGACGACGCACGCGGCCATGAACCTGCATATCAACGTGGCGTACGGGCGGAACCCGCACCACATTATGGAGAGCATCTTCAAGGCCCTGGCGAAGGCGCTGGATCAGGCGGTCGCGGTCGATGTCCGGGTCAAGGGCGTCCTGTCGACGAAGGGGAGCCTGTGAGCATGATCGCGATCGTGGATTACGACATGGGGAACCTCAAGTCGGTGCAGAAGGCCTTCGAGGCCGTCGGGCATCGGGCGGCGGTGACGCGCGACCCGAAGGCGATCGCCGACGCGAGCCACGTGGTGCTGCCGGGCGTGGGGGCGTTCGGTGACTGCATGCGCAATCTCGAGCAGTATGGATTGGTCGAGCCGGTCACGCGGGCGATTGCCGCCGGCAAGCCGTTCCTGGGCATCTGCCTGGGGTTCCAATTGCTGTTCAGCGAAAGCGAGGAGTTCGGCCGGCACCGCGGACTCGGCGTCATTCCCGGCAAGGTCGTGCGGTTTCCGTCGAACGGCTCTCCGGCCCGCCTGAAGGTGCCGCACATGGGATGGAACTCGATCGCGATCGGAACACGGTCGCCCGTGCTCGAAGACGTGCCCGACGGCGCCTTCATGTATTTCGTCCACTCGTATTACGTGGTTCCGGACGACCGGGCCGTCGCCTGCACGATGACCGACTACGGCAAGCCCTTCGTGTCGAGCATCGCGCGCGACAACATTTTCGCCTGCCAGTTTCATCCGGAGAAGAGCCAGGGCGAAGGGTTGAAGATCATCCGCAACTTCGGGAGTCTTTCATGAAGAAGCGCACGCTGTTCCTGGCTGCCGTCTTGTCGGGCGCGATGACCGGATGCGGGGCGACCACGACGGAGACGATCACCGCGCCGCAGATCGAGCAGTACCGCATCGTGCGGATCGCCGTGCTGCCGTTCATGGTCTCGCCGCCCACACCGGGGCAGGAGCGAGGGTACGCGGCGCCGGCGCCGCCCGCCGTCGCCGGCGACAAACTGGCCGACGTATTTTATCTCAAACTGAACACCCGCGAGGGGCTTGCCGTCGCGCCTCCCCAGATGGTCCGCGAAGCGATGCCCTCCATCACGGCATCGGTGGCTGGCCGTAGCATGCTCCGGGATCTTGGCGAGCGGTTGGACGTGGGGGCCGTGCTGGAAGGGACCGTGAGGGTCTACAGGGAGCGGAAGGGCAGCGCGATCGGTCTGGAGCAGCCCAGGGATGCCGCTGCGGTCGGGTTTTCGGTCAGGCTCGTCAGCGTGAAGGACGGCAAGACCCTCTGGACCGGGGAATATTACGAGCGGCAGCGCCCGCTGACCGAGGACCTGTCCGGCTTCCTCGAACGCGGCGCCCGTTTTTTGACGGTTGAGCAACTCGCCAATTCTGCCGTGGACAAAGTGCTGCGCGCGTTTCCCCTGGGCCGGCAGATCCAGCGGATGCAGGAAGAAATGGGCCCGTCGCCGTGATCGTGATCCCCGCCATCGACCTTAAGGACGGGCGCTGTGTGCGGCTGCGCCAGGGGCGGATGCAGGACGAGACGGTGTATTCGCAGGAACCCGCGGACGTCGCCCGCCGCTGGGCGAGCGAAGGCGCGCAGGTTCTGCACGTGGTGGACTTGAACGGGGCCGTCGAGGGCTCGCCCCGCAACCGCGCCGCCATCGAGGCGATCCTGAAGGCCGTCACCATTCCGGTGCAGGTCGGTGGAGGCATCCGGACGCTGGAGACGATCGAGTCGTATCTCTCGTCGGGAATCGAACGGGTCGTCCTCGGCACCGCGGTCGTCCGCGACCAGAGCATTCTTGCGGAGGCCTGCAGCCGCTTTCCCGGCCGCGTGATCGTCGGCGTGGACGCCAAGGGCGGCAAGGTCGCGGTGCAGGGCTGGACCGATGTGGCCGACCTCGATGCCGCCAACTTCGTCGGCCGGCTGGCAGGCCTGCCCGTGTACGCCGTGATCTATACCGACATCGCGCGGGACGGCATGCTGGAAGGGCCGAACATCGACGGCCTGCGGCGCATGGCGGAGGCCTGCCCGGTGCCGCTGATCGCCTCCGGCGGCATCACGCGGACGGAGGATCTCCAGCGCCTGGGCACGCTCGGGCCGAAAGTGATCGGCGCGATCATCGGAAAGGCGCTCTACGAAGGCCTGCTCGATCTGCGGTCGGCGATGGCCGCCGCCGCCACATAATTTCCCCTCTCCCCTGGAGGGAGAGGGTTAGGGTGAGGGGGATTAGATCAAAGCAGAGCGGAAAATGAAGTCCAAAGGCTCCACATATATTAAATGCGAATTTTGCAATAATTCGGAGGGGGCCATATGTGCGACAATAGATCTAATTCCCATTTGTCAAACTTGCCATGAAGTACTCTTACGGCACGGTCTGGGAAAGAATGAAAAGCAAATCGAATCAGAAAGGCAAAATTGGGTAAAAGGACAAATTTTCATTGCCGAGAAGGCGTTTAATGAAACGCACGCGTATGGTTCATTAAGGAGCCCATCTTCAAGGACTAAAGTAGAACTCGACAATAAAAGCACCCAAATCACATGGGGGCTGTTCCTGCTCGGAACAATCGCTTTGTGGTTTTCTGGAAATGCATCTCTGCTCACTGTCGCAGCGGCATTAATTGTGGCGATTCTCATTGCCAGAGAATACAAAACGGGGCAGTCCTACAAGCTTGCCCATAAAATCCAAGTGGAACTTGAGGAGGACCAGGAGGCAATCGACGAAGAGACGAGAAGAAGAAAAGAAGAGTTTGATCAGTCTAACAAGCGAGTCGCGGAACAAGCAGAAAGTGAAGCTGCCCAACTGTTCTCCCGATATACAGAAATCATGAGGCATGCAAACAAAAAAGGCATATCGCTGCTGGAGTATTTCCTTTCCGAATATCCGCCTGATTGGGAACAAAGGAAAACGAAGGTGAAGGAACGCGATGGTTACCGCTGTCAAAACTGTGAAACAGCCGAGTATTTGCAAGTTCATCATAAAACACCCGTGGGTGGCGGGGGTACACATCACCTCTTTAACCTCACAACTCTTTGCCGTAGCTGCCATTACAAACATCATTTTGGTGAGAGCAATTCAAAATCAGTGGGGCAGATCAAGCAGGCAGTTTAAGTCATACTTCTTGTGCAGGTGTTCGCCTGGAGAATGCGTTGAAGC
>JAVHQA010000166.1:0-2294 GCA_036170875.1 Nitrospirales bacterium | reverse complement strand
CTTCTCGCGGAGCACCGCGATGGCCCGATGGATGAGATCCGAGCGGTCGTAGGTCGGCACGATGCGTACGCCTTTCGGCAATGTCCGCTTGACTTCTTCCAGTCGCGCTTTCACCCGCTCGATCACGGCCAGCGCGTTCTCGCCGGCCCGCATGATGACGATGCCCCCGACGGTCTGACCCTTGCCGTCCAACTCGGCGATGCCGCGCCGCTGGTCCGGTCCCACCTGCACGCGCGCGATGTCACGGACCAGGATGGGCGTGCCGCGCTTGTCCGTGCCGACCGGCACCAACTCGATGTCCTCGATCGAGCGCAGGTAGCCGCGCCCTCGTATGACGTACTCGGTCCCGGCCATCTCAAGGACGCGGCCGCTCACTTCCGCATTGCTGTTGCGGACCGCCTCGATCACGGTCTTGATCGGCAGGCGATAGGCGGCCAGCGTGTTCGGGTCCACCTCGATCTGATACTGCTTGACGAAGCCGCCGATCGCCGCCACTTCGGCCACGCCGGGCACGCCCTCTAATTGATAGCGCAGGTACCAGTCCTGAAGGCTGCGAAGCTGGGCCAGGTCGTGCGTTCCGGTCTCATCCACCAGGGCGTACTGATAGACCCACCCGACGCCGGTCGCGTCCGGCCCTAGCGTCGGCGAGACACCGGGCGGCAGCTTGCCGGTCAGCTTCTGCATGTATTCGAGCACGCGGCTCCGCGCCCAGTAGAGGTCGGTCCGGTCCTCGAAGATCACGTACACGTAGGACGCCCCATATTCCGACACTCCGCGCACGCGTTTGACCTTCGGGCCCGCCAGCATGGATGTGACGACCGGATAGGTGATCTGGTCTTCGATGAGCGTGGGGCTCCGGCCCGGCCATTCAGTGTAGATGATCACCTGGACGTCCGACAGGTCAGGGATCGCATCCAACGGGACTGCAAGCACCGCCCACACGCCCCAAGAGGCCAGCAATAGCACAAGCAGAATGACCAGCACCGGGTTCCGGGCGCTTGCTTCGATAAGACGGGAGATCATTTCGCGCCCTCCATCTTTTTCTCGTACGCGCCGCGCATCTGCCAGTCGGCCATGCCGATCCGCCCCATCATTTCCTGCATGCTCCCGGCTGACGCCAGCTTGCTCTCCGCATCCAACAGGAAATTTGCCGAGGTCACAACCCGATCCCCTTCTTTGATGCCCTCCAGGACTTCCACGCGATCCTGGCTTTTCCGCCCCAGCTTCACCGATGCAGGTTCATAGACGCCTTGACCCCGATCCAAATACACGAGTTGGCGAAGGCCCGTATCCAGCACCGCCTCTTTGGGAACGACCAGGGTCTTGACCGACTCGGTGCGCAGCGTGACGGTCCCGTACATGCCGGGCTTCAGTTTCAGCCCCGGATTCGGCAATTCCATCCGCACCCGCACCGTGCGCGCCTCGCTGTTCAACGACGGATAGATGTAAGCAACCCGGGCCCGAAAGGTTTCGCCCGGATAGGACGTGAACGTGACCGAGGCCGGTTGGTTGAGCTTCACGGCCGCCACCTCCGACTCGTAGATGTCGGCATGGACCCAGACATGGGACAGGTCCGCCACCTCATACAGCGTGGTCCCCGGTTCCACATACTTCCCCGGCAATGCCTCCCGCTTGAGGACGATCCCGGTGGAAGGCGCATACACGGTCAGCACCGGCTCGGCTTTCCCACGCTGCTCCAATACGGCAATCTGCTCATCGGTCAAGTTCCAAAGACGAAGGCGCTCACGCGCGCTGGCCACGAGAGCGCCCGCGGAGTCCTTCGCATCCGCCAAAGGGCTGGCCGCCAGTTGCGTCTTCGACTTCAAGGCCAGCAGGTACTCATCCTGCGTGGCCAGGAGATCCGGCGAATAGAGCGTGAAGAGCGGCTCGCCCTTACGCACCGGCCGACCGACCGAATTGACGAAGACTTCCTGTATCCAGCCGGAGACCCTGAGATTGACCTGCGTGAAGGCGCGTTCGTCGTAGTCCACGGTCCCCACCGTCCGGATCTCCTGCTCCAACGTGCCGACGGTGGCCGGCGCGCTGCGGACCCCGATCAACTGCCGCATGACGTCCGGAACGGCGATGGCGCCGGCAGGGGCGCTGCTTGCTGCGCCCTTTTCGCCCATGCCTTTCATGCCCGTAGGCTTCATGCCGGCCATGTCACTCATCATCACGTGGGCCGCGAAGTAGCCCCCGGCGAGTCCGGCGAGTACGCCGGCTGCGGCTACGGCTATCAAAATGCCTTTTTTGCGCGCCTCGTTATTCATTTGGATGTTCCTCCCGATCCTACC
>JAVHQA010000165.1:0-11508 GCA_036170875.1 Nitrospirales bacterium | reverse complement strand
TGAAGAAGCCCTTGCCGATCTTCGCCGCCGGATGGATCTCGATCCCCGTCAGCCAACGCGCGAGCTGCGAGATGACACGCGGCACGATCGGAATACCCCACTTGTGAAAGCGATGCGCGATCCGGTAGGCCATCAGCGCGTGGAAGCCCGCGTAGGTGAGGAACACCTCCAGCTTGCTGGTCGCCGCCGGGTCCCGCTCCTGCGCCGCCGTGAGGTCGTTTTTGATCTTCACGAACATGCCTGTATTATATCCCCTCGATCAGGCAGACCGCATGGGCCACCATCGCCTCCTCGCGCCCCACGGCCCCCTGCCCCTCGCCGCTCTTCGCCTTCAGGTTGATGCGCGCCGGCTCCACGCCCATCGTTTTGGCCAGCGCGTCCTTCATCGCCGCCAGATGCGGCCCCAGCCTCGGTGCCTGCGCATTGATCACCGCGTCCATATTCACCAGCCGGAAGCGTTTGCGGGCCATGATGGCCGCGACTTCAGCGAGCAATTTCAGGCTTGCGATGCCCTTGTAGCGCGCGTCCGACGCGGGGAAATGCGCCCCCAGATCGCCTTCTCCCATCGCGCCCAGCAGGGCATCGCAGACCGCATGGGTGAGCACGTCGGCATCCGAGTGGCCGTCCAGCCCCTTCGCATGCGGAATTTCGATGCTGCCCAGAATCAGCTTGCGGCCGGCGACCAGCGGATGGATGTCATAGCCGATGCCGACTCTCACGCTTTGCCTTTCCGAGCCGCCAGAATCGCCTCCGCAAGAATCATATCTTCCGGCGTCGTGATCTTGATATTCTCCCAACTGCCTTCGACGATGGCGACCTTGTGCCCCAGGCGCTCGACCAGCGCGGCGTCATCGGTCGCATGGACGTGCGCAATCGCGGCCTTCCGGTAGGCCTCCGCAACCAGCGCGCGCCGAAACGTCTGCGGGGTCTGCGCCAGCCAAAGATCGGTGCGATCAAGCGTTCGCTGAATCAGCCGATCCGGGCCGGCCTGCTTCGGCGTGTCCTTCATCGGCACCGCCACAATCGCCCCGCCGTGCTTGCGCGCGGCCTCGATCGACCGCTCGATGCGATCCTCAGTGATGAACGGCCGGACCGCATCATGCACGACCACGATCTCGACGTCCTCGTCCACCTCGTTCAGTCCATGCTGCACCGACTCCTGACGCGTCGCGCCGCCGGGCACAACCTTCAGCACCTTCTTGAGTCCGTACCGCTCCACCACCTCGGCCAGCGCGCGGTCCCGTTCTTCCTTCGGCACCACCAGAATAACTTCCGTCACGCCGGGAGTCCGGTCGAGCACCCGCAGCGCGTGCAGCATCATCGGCACCCCGCCCAGCATCAGGAACTGCTTCGGAGTGCCGACGCCCATCCGCTTGCCGGTGCCGCCCGCCGGCACCACGGCCACAACTTTGCCGGCCCTCTTCATCGAACGCTCGTGCTCGAATGGTTCAATTACGGCCCACGGGCACTTCCTGGGCTTCCGTCTCTTCCTTCAGACGGGCAAAGATCATACGTCCGGCCTGCGTCTGCAGGACGCTGGTGACCACCACAGTCACGGTCGACCCGATGAACCGCTTCGCGTTGTCCACGACGATCATCGTCCCGTCGTCCAGGTAGGCCACGCCCTGCCCGGACTCCTTCCCTTCCTTCAGCACAAAGACCCGGAGCTGCTCGCCCGGCAGCACGACGGGCTTCAGGGCGTTGCAGAGCTCGTTGATGTTGAGCACGCGGACGCCCTGCAGTTCCGCCACCTTGCAGAGGTTCAGGTCGTTGGTGATCACCTTGGCGTTGATTTTCTTGGCCAGCATCACGATCTTGGAGTCCACTTCCTTGATGTGCGGGAAGTCCTCGTCAATGATGCTCACCTCGATGTCCACCATCTTCTGGATCTTGGCCAGGACGTCCAGACCGCGCCGCCCACGCCCCCGCTTGAGGGTATCGGACGAGTCGGCGATGTGCTGCAGCTCATTCAGAATAAACTGCGGCAGGATGAACGTCCCTTCCAAAAATCCGGTTTCGCACAGGTCGGCGACCCGCCCGTCGATGATCACGCTGGTATCGAGAATCTTGTTGCTGACCGACACGCGCGCGTCGCCGGCGGCGCGGTCCGTCTGGCCGAGGATTCCGGCGGCGGTAAAAATCTTGATGCCGAAGATGAGGCCGAGATAAGGAAAGGTCGCCAGGAACAGGAAGCCGATCACCGGAACGGATTCAAAGGCCGGAATCGTGGCCGCCACGGCCCACGCCGCGATACCCGCCAGCAGCAGGCCGGCAGTCAGGCCCGCCGCGCCTCCCAGCAGGACGCCGGGTGTTGCCTCCCGCAGCGTGTACTCCACCCCCAGGGCAATGCCGGCCACCAGCAGGCCGACGCCTCCGGCCAGAAGCCAGCCGTTCTCCTGGCCGGGTCCGTCCGAAAACAGGGCCAGCCCGAGCACGATGCAAAGAACGACTAATGTCGCACGGAGCACCATACTGCCACCCCCTTTCGAAATTTTCCCATGATAGCACAGGACGCTCGAACCAGCACACCAGGAACAGTAGCGGCACGTAGGGACGCGGCCAGCCGCGCCCCGGCCCATTACGGCTTGATCGTGAGATAGAAGTTGCGGTTGTTGCGGATGACCAGCACAAGCGCGGACTCCTTGGCCGCCAGGCCACCCGCCGCGTTCTGGAAATCGCGCAGGCCGGCGATGGACTTGCGGTTGATCTCGGTGATGAGGTCGCCGACCTGCAGGCCCGCCTCGCCCGCCGGGCTGCCCTCGGCGATGCGCGCCACAATGACGCCGCCCTTGTCCTCCCGAGGCAGATTGAATCGCCGCGCCAGATCGGGGGTGAGTTCGCGCACGTCCATGCCGGCGAACGCGCCGGACGCGCGGGCCTCGCCTTCCTCATCCCCGGGGCTTTCCGATTGGGCGATGGTTTTGGGCTGCTCGGCGATCGTCACCTCGAGGTCGCGCTCCTTGCCGCCCCGGAAGAATTTGACATGCACCTTCTTGCCGATTGGGGTCTGCGCCACAAGATTCCGGAACTGCGTGGGGTTCTCGACCGCGCGGCCGTCGAACTCGACGATGACGTCTCCCCGCTCCAGCTTGGCGCGCTTCGCCGGGCTGTCGGCCAGGACGTCGCTGACTAACACGCCCTTGGCCTCCGCCGCGCCGAACTGCCTGGCGAGATCCTGCGTCAACTCCTGAATCGACACGCCGAGGTAGCCCCGGACGACCTTGCCGCCCTTGATCAATTGATCCATCACCGAACGGACCATGTTGCTGGGCACGGCAAACCCGATCCCCATGTAGCCGCCGCTCTGGCTGAAGATGGCCGTGTTGATGCCGATGAGCTCGCCCCGCGCGTTCACCAGCGCCCCGCCGGAGTTGCCCGGATTGATCGCGGCGTCCGTCTGGATGAAGTCCTCGTACTCGGCGATCCCGACGTTGGCGCGTCCCACCGCGCTGACGATCCCCATGGTCACCGTCTGGTTGAGGCCGAACGGATTGCCGATGGCCAGCACGTACTCGCCCACCTGGAGCTTGTCGGAGTCGGCCCAGGGAATGGTCGGCAGGTCCTTGGCGTCCACCTTGATGACGGCGATGTCGGTCTTGGGATCGGTGCCCACCACCTTGGCGGTGAGGCTCCGCTTGTCCGAGAAGAGGATGCGGATCTCGTCCGCCTTGGACACGACGTGGTTGTTCGTGATGATGTACCCGTTGGCATCCACGATCACGCCCGACCCCAGGCTACGCTCGCGGCGGTCCTTCGGCGCTTCGAAGCGGCGGAACAGCTCGTCCCCGAAGAACCGCTTGAAGAACGGATCGTCAAGCGGCGTGCCGCCGGCATGGCCTTCGGGCAGCCGGCTGATCCGGGTCGTGGAGATGTTCACGACGGTCGGCGTGACCGCCTTCGCCACCTCGACGAAATTCCGGTCGGCGCCGGCCGCGGGAGGCGCCACTGCCGCCGGCTTCGTCACAGTCGGCGCGTCGGGCACGGCGTGCCCGAACGGAAGCCAGCCCAGGTCGGACGCGACGACCAGCCCGAAGATCACGCCCACCCCGACCAGGAGCAGGCCGATAGCGGCGGATTTTTTATTGGATAGTGCCGGCATAAATTCCCGTGATCGTGTTCAGAAATTGGAGCGCGTCGGCTTTTTTGCGCTGGAAGGAGTTGCGTCCCATGATGGACCCGAACCCGCCGCCGTCGCGGATGGCGCGGATCTCCTCGAAAATGGCCGTGTCGTCCTCCTTGGTGGCCCCGCCGGAGAAGATCACGATGCGGCGGCCGTTGAAGGAGGACTGGACCACGTGCCGCACCCGCTCCGCCAGCGTCTTGATCGGCACCTGCTGGGCCTCGTACACCTTCTTGGCCGCCGCCTGCTCCAGGTGCTCGGTCGGCAACTTCACCTTGATGATGTGCGCGCCCAGCTGGGCCGCGATCTGGGCCGCGTAGGCGACAACGTCAATCGCCGTCTCGCCGTCCCTGCTGAGCTGGCTGCCGCGCGGGTAGGACCAGACGACAACAGCCAGACTGGCGTCCTTCGCTTCCTCCGCGATCTCGCGCAACTGCTCGTACATGACCTTGCAGTGCGAGGATCCGGGATAAATGGTGTAGCCCACCGCCGCGCAGCCGAGCCGGAGCGCGTCCCGCACGCTTCCCGTCACGGCCGAGATGGGGTCCTTGTCGTCGTTCAGAACGTCATGGTTGTTCAGCTTGAGGATCAGCGGGATGTCGCCCGCGAAATCGCCCGCGGCGGCCTCCAGGGACCCCAGCGGGGCCGCGTAGGCGTTGCAGCCGGCCTCGATGGCGAGCTCGAAGTGGTAGCGCGGATCGTAGCCCGGGGGGTTGACCGCAAAGCTGCGGGCCGGGCCGTGCTCGAAGCCCTGGTCCACGGGCAGGATGAGGCACTTGCCGGTCCCCTTCAGCGTGCCGTGGTTCAGGATGCGCGCCAGGTTCGTCTTCACGCCGGTATTGTCGGCGCCGTACCAGCTCAGGATTTCACGCACACGGTTCGTCATGGCTCACCCCTATTTGTGTTTCCCCTGAATGAACGCTTCGGCCTGGCTCACGTCGTCCGCGCTGCCGATCAGCAGCGGCACGCGCTGGTGCAGGGCCTTCGCCTCGACGTCGAGGATCCGCTGGGTGCCGGTGCTGGCCTTGCCCCCCGCCTGCTCCACGACCAGCGCCAGCGGGTTCGCCTCGTACAGCAGGCGCAACTTGCCCTCCGGCTTGTCCGTCTCGCCGGGATAGAGATAGATGCCCCCGCCGAGCAGGATGCGATGCACGTCGGCCGCCAGGCAGCCGGAATACCGCCCCACGTAAGGCCGGCCCGTCGGCTTGTCTGACACCTTGAGGTAATCCAGATAGCGCCGCGTGCCCTCCGGCCACTTGTGATAGTTGCCCTCGTTGACGGCATACACCTTGCCCCTGGCGGGCAGACGGATATTCTCATGCGTCAGGAGGTATTCCCCGATGCCGGGGTCCAGGGTGAATCCGTTCACGCCCTTGCCGGACGTGAAGACCAGCATGGTGCTGGACCCATACATCAGATAGCCCGCGGCCACCTGTTCCGTGCCCTTGTGCACGAGTTCCGAGTCGGGCGGCAGCCCGCCGTCGCCGTTGTAACGGAGGACCGAAAAGATCGTCCCCAGGGGCATGTTGACGTCGGTATTGGAGGAACCATCCAGGGGATCGAACAACAGCATGTACTTGCCGTGCGGCCAGTTCTCGGGAAGCTTGACCGGCTTTTCCATCTCCTCCGAGGCCAGGGCACAGACCAGTCCGCTGTACTGGAAGACCTTGATGAACGTCTCGTTGGCGATCTCGTCCAGCTTCTTGACGGCCTCGCCCTGGACGTTGGTCGCACCGGTCAGGCCCAGGATGTTGATCAAGCCGGCCCGGCGCAGGTCGTTGGAGATCATCTTGCCCGCCAGGCCGATCTGGGCGAGCAGAGCGGAAAATTCTCCCCTGGCCGCCGGATACCCGGCCTGGGTCTCGATAATGAAACGGGTCAGCGTCGTGCCGATACGGGCCATGATCTCAGTTCCTCTTAACCTTAACTCTGCCCATTCCTCCCTCGCCCCCGGAGGGAGAGGGAAGGGTGAGGGGGAATCCTAGCGGCTCTGAGTATATCGGCTTGCCGCAGGCGTGGCAACAACTTGAAAAGCCTTGTGGCGGGGAAAAGAACTCTTATCCGCAGTGGCGGGGCTTCCCCCTGCCATCCGTTCGTCCTGAGCATGTCGAAGGACCACCAACTTTTCCCTCGCCCCGCGTGCGGGGAGAGGGCAGGGTGAGGGGGGATCAAATTCTACGGAGGCGCATCGCCCTACCTTGGCTGAATCGCTTCAAGAAACCTGAACACCCACCCAGATTCACGCACAGATCGAAGAAACTCAGTGCAGAGTGTTGGAGTGTAGGAGCCTCGATCCTGAGCATGCGCAATCTGATTTCGATGCTCCAATAGAATCCACGGAATGGCTAGATCTCTACATGTTTGAAGTTCATGTCCTCCTACCAGTCGTTCGAAGGCAGTGCGAATTGTTGCTCCTGTCCTGCCATCCCGTCCTGAAATCCGAATCAAGAAACCTATTTCTCCAATGCCGCAGGACGGGGCACGTTGCGACCGTTGAGCAGGGCGTCCTTCCTGTAGAGCCAGCTCCAGTTTATCGCGGTTCGGTTGAAACACCTTCGCATTGAACTCCGCCTCTACAGCCTTCGCCCATCGGAGTGGACCAGCGGCAGGCTCAATGTCTCGGAGATTGGCTTTACTCCACAACTCAGCGTCAATCACAAGACTTCTCGTGGTCTCATGAAGGTTCTGAAACAAAGGGCCGTAATCACTACGAAGACGTCTTTCGACCTCACCCCGGTCCGCCTCAATGGCCTGCCCAAACTCGCGGTAACATAACGTGCCTTGATGAGCCAGAACCTCAGCATAGCCACTGAGACTCACAAAACCATCTTCGTGATAATCCCCGATCAGCTCCGCGACGTGGCGAGCTCGCGGCGCAAGGTTTTGCCTATCACATAACTGAAAGAGGGATAACAGCCACCCTTCCAAGTCGGATTCACCAGGAGCCAATTCTCCTTGGCGATGCATAGTTAGTAGGTGCTCAAGAACAGCGATCTCATGGAGGGGCATCTCTGCACTCCCATACCATTGCACAAACCCTTCGTGCAGAGGCCAGCCAAGAGATAGGCCATTGTCCTCAAGAAAGTTTGTCCACGCTCTCCTGAGTTCACCAGACTGCACCTCCTCCAACGGTCTCTTCGTAAATGAGAGCGCATCAATCAACTGGTCATAGTCTTCTTCAAAAGGAGTGGTCGAGTAGACTTCGTGGAACAGGTAATCTATGCAGTCGAGGAGCTCCCTGTCAGTCACAGAATTGGGAGCAACCTGTAGCCTGGAGCAGACGAGTTGCACCTGCTCAAGGCATCTCCTTCTGGCCTCTACACGACGCTGCTCCCATTCCGGGTCTGGTGGGATTATTGCAAGTATGTCATTCAAAGGCATTTGTCTTCTCTCCAAGCTACAGACAACCTTCAAACAACCCCTCAAGTTTACTGCCCCAACGCCTGCGCCCCCTGCAGGATGAACGGCGCCCAGAGGCCGGGTGGGGCGAGGCCGCCGTATTCGGCCTTCAGTTCTTTGATGGTCTCCAGTTGGGCCTGACGCAGTGCCTGGGCCAGTGGGAGCTTCTGCAAGTTTTGGTAGAACATCTTCATCTGCCGGGCCGTCACTTCATCACTCACTTCCCAGAGGCTCATCAGTAGATTCTTCGCGCCAGCAAGCGCGAAAGCGCGGCGCAGCCCGAAGACACCTTCGCCGGTCTTTATCTCGCCAACTCCGGTGTCACAGGCCGACAGCACCACCAGCTCTGTCCCGTACAGGTCCATGCCGGTGATCTCCAAGGCGGTAAGGATGCCATCGTCGCCGTCGGTGATGCCCGTTGCATGATTGGCCCCCGCAAAGGCCAACCCCGAGCGCACAAGGGGGTTTTCATAGCGCTTGGCTGTGGGGCGGGGCGCAACCGTGATCCCTCGGTCCGGCAAGCCGCCAAGCTTCACGGCATCCAAAGCAGATTCATCATCTGGAAGGAAGAACCCATGGGTGGCCAGATGCAGGATGCGCGGACTGCGGGCGGCTTTCACCGCCGTCTCCGTCGCCCGCTCGCCGACCAGGACTTGTTTCTGCTCCTTGGACGCGACCACCAGCGGCGGAATCTCCCGACTCTCGCGCTCGGTGCCCGGCAACGGGGTGAAGACGCCGCGAAACTCCCGCGAGCGGAGCGCCGTTCCTGGGCGGCCGGCGTCTGACCCCTTCTGGTCGAAGGACGGATTCGCCACCAAAAGGAGGTCGCTATCAGGCCGGGGCGAAGCCCCTTCCACGCCAACCAATTCCCGACCACTGGTGACATAGGCCAGTTGATACCGCTCAACCAATGAACGGCCTTGGCTATCCACCAACGCGGCAAAGGGCACCAGGTTCAAGAGTCCATCTGGACTGAGCACGACTTTGTCCGCTTTTCCAAGCGCCTTCTCCAGCGGTGTCCACACTTGGGCAGAGAGTTCCTGCAGGAGTTGAGCGCTCTGGCGGCCGGCGTCACGTCCGCAGGGCGCCTTCACAATCTCAATGCCACGAGGGTCCACCGAACTGTCGCAGGGTGCTTTCAGGATTTCGATGCCACGGGTTCCCATCGAAGTCTTGATGTCCGTGAGCGCGCGCTGCGCCAGGGATTCCAACGCGCCAGCCTCGCCGAGGTCCACCAACGTCACGTTTCCTTCGCCGGTTAAGACAAAGGCCAGGTAGCGCCATGACGCCTGCCATTTTACTGCGTCGAAATCGTAGTCGCGGATTTTCACGAATTCCACCAGGGCTGAGTTTCGAGGAAGTTTTTTTGCGGCGGCCTCAACGGTGATGGTGCGTTGCTTCATTTCCTTGGCCACCAGCGCGCTTTCTCCGGCGAGGCGTTTTTCCGCCGCCTCAATTTGTTGCTGAAGGGAGGCAATCCGCTCGCGGTACGCATCCGAGCCCATGTTTTGTGGTTTGTTCAGGAGCAAACGGGACAGTTCGTTCCGGAGCGCAGCCAGCCGGTCCCACTCCTTACGGGCCGTCTCCGACAACCGGCCTTGCAAGACCTCCCTTTCCCGGGATTGGGCATCAAACACAATCCCTTTGCGGCGCAGCACTAACTCCAAGCCCTCTCGCACGGCCATGCGGTCGGTTCCCAGGTGTTGGTGGATCAGTGAGATGAAGGCACCATACGCCCCTGAGATGGATTGGATGAATAGGAGCTTTTGCTCTTCGGTGGTAATCGTGAAAATGTTCTGGATGTGGCTTTCCTGTCGATGCAATCCATTCTGGAAAAGGCCCAAGGCTGACCGATAGCGTTGTTGCGCCGCCTCCTGAAACGCTAGATTGTTCAGGCCTGTCGCCACAGACGGGTGCATCGGTCCCAACGCCTGTTCATAGATCCGTAGCGCCCGCTCCAGCAACGTGCGCGCCCCATCACGATCACCCATATCCCCCAGCAGCAGCCCCAGGTTGTTCAGGACAATCGCAACGGATGGGTGAAACGGACCCAGCACCTTCTCGTAGATTGCCAGCGCGCGCTTGTACAACGGCTCGGCCTTCGCGTATTGCATAGTGATCCGATATAGCTCCGCCAGGCTGTTCAAAGTCATGGCAACGTCAGGGTGCTCCAGCCCCAGCGCCTGCTCCCTGATCTTCAGAGATCGCTCAAGTAGTGGTTGCGCCCTTGGATAGTCGCCCGTGGCCATCAATACCACCGCTAGGTTATTTAGAGCCATAGCAATGGACGGGTGCATTGGCCCCAGCACTTTCTCGTCGATTGCCAACACCCGCCGGAACAAGGGCTCGGCCTTCTCATAGTTCCCAACGTCCCAATACATCCCCGCCAGATTGTTCAAACTCGTCGCCACATCCGGGTGCTCCGGCCCTAGCGCCTTCTCCTTGATCGCCAGCACCCGCTGATGTAACGGCTCCGCCTTTGCATACTGCCCAGTGTCCACATACAGCAAAGCTATATTGTTCAGACTCGTTGCAGTGTTCGGATGCTCCGGCCCCAACACTTTCTCCCGGATCGTCAACGCTCGCTGGAACAAAAGCTCAGCCTTCGTGTAGTCGCCAGTGGCCTGATACAGCCCAGCCAGGTTGTTGAGTCCCGCCGCTGTGTTCGGATGCTCCGGCCCTAGCGCCTTTTCCACGACCGCCAGCGCCCGTCGGTACAACGGTTCCGCTTTCGCATACTGCCCGGTTGCCCGATACAGCCCAGCCAGATTGTTTAGACTCGTCGCCGTAGTCGGATGCTCAGGTCCCAACACTTTCTCCCGGATCGCCAGCGCGCGCTGATACAAGGGTTCAGCCTTCATGTAGTCGCCGGTGGCCTTCAGCATCGCTGCCTGGTTGTCCAGAGTCGTCGCCACCACCGGGTGCATAGGCCCGAACACCTTTTCATCGATCTTCAACGACCGCTGGAACAAGGGCTCGGCTTTCGCGTAGTCACCCATGGCACTATGCAGCATTGCCAGGTTGTTGAGGGAGGTCGCCGTGTCCGGATGCTCCGGCCCCAGCGCCTTCTCCCGAATCGCCAGCGCCCGCTCATACAGCGGCCGCGCCCTCGCATAGTCCCCTGTGTCTCGCAACAGCCCCGCCAGGTTGTTGAGACTTCCCGACACGTCTGGATGCTCCAGCCCCAGCACCTTTTCCCGAATCGCCAGCGCGCGCTGATACAGCGGCTCGGCCTTCGCGTACTGCCCCATGGTCCCATACAGCCCTGCTAGATTGTTGAGGCTCGTCGCCGTCTGTGGGTGATCCAGCCCCAGTACCTTCTCAGCAATAGCAAGCGCACGTTGCAACAGCGGCTCGGCCTTCGTGTACTGCCCCTGCGCCGCATACAGCTCTGCCATGTTGTTGAGACTCGTTGCTACCGCCGGGTGCCTCGGCCCTAACCTTTTCTCATCAATCTTCAGCGCTCGCCGGTACAAGGGTTCTGCCTTTGCGTAGTCACCCATGGCGCTATGCAGCATTGCAAGGTTGTTGAGACTCCCCGCTACGTCCGGATGCGCCTGACCCAGCGCCTGCTCCGCGAGTTCCAGCGCCTTCCGGGCAAGTGGCAGCGCCTCGGCATACTTCCCGGTCTGATACAGCTCCATCACCTTCTGGTTTAATTCCTTTGCCTCCTGTAGGAGCTCCTCTTGGCTCAAGGCAGGACTCACACTCAGGACAAGCAGCAGAAGGCATGCAGAGAAGAAGTTACAGACGACCTTGGTCTTGGCAATCATGCTTCGCTGCCGTTCTCGTTCGAACGGCAAAACTCGATTCGCTTTTGGCGGGAGATTTCCACAAAGGTACGCCGGACGGAACGAAAAAACGACCAGAGACACCCCTCACCCTTCCCTCTCCCTCAGGGGGCGAGGGTTGTGATGGAGTCAGGGCTTCGCCGCGAGGGTGACGCCCTCGGCGCGGGTCAGCGTCGCCGTGATGGACCCGATGATGAC
>JAVHQA010000164.1:1416-11536 GCA_036170875.1 Nitrospirales bacterium | reverse complement strand
TGGGCAACGAAGTCGTGGCGAGAATTCGGATTCGAGCCGGCCAAAAGATCGGCAGTGCCGCTCTCATTGCTGATGGTTTTCATGCTCGGGCGGATGGCTTCACAAGCCTATCCGTCCTCATCGGCGCCCTGGGTGTCTGGCTCGGCTATCCTTTAGCAGACCCTCTTGTCGGGCTGTTCATCTCGATTGTGATTTGCCGTATGGTGTGGCAATCGAGCAAATCCGTGTTCACCCGCCTTCTTGATGGTATTGATCCTGTCGTAATTGATGAAATCAAGGACGCCATGCTCCACGTTCCAGGAGTACACGAAGTGACGGAAGTGCGGGTCAGATGGTTGGGGCATCGAATGCATGCCGAGGTAAACATGACGGTGAACTCAGACCTCTCGATTGAGAGGGGACATGAGATCGCCAACGAGGCGCGGCACGAAGTCCTGCATCGCCTGCACTATCTTTCCAATGCAACGATCCATCTCGATCCCATGACTGCATCAGGGGAAGAGCATCACCGAATTGCACTGCACGTTCATGGGGACTTTCCCGAACATTCGCATTAGCCTTTTCCGACGGCGCAATGTTTCTTTTCCTCACGCTTGCGGACCGAAGCGGTGCCGGTCGGCGACATTCATTTCACCCCCGGCGTCCCCCGCACCTTTCTCCTGGGCGTGAGCCTGTATTTCTAAAGCGGCTTTACAGAAGGAGAGTAGCGACTGCTGTAGGCCAGCTTTTCGTCGAGAGTTAGTCGAACGGAATAATTCTCGGGATGCCGCAATGACTTTAATGCGATGACCAGATTCGAGCTACAGGTCGCAGAAGCATTTTGATAGATGTACGATTTTCCCGTTGCCTGCTCAACAACCTCAAAATACAGGCTGAAGGGACCGGGTGTTAGTGTAGACGGATTAAACGTGAAAGTAACCTTCGTCGGAGTCAGCACCGCTTGTTCAACAAAAGTCCACATTCGATTGTGCAGGTTCATTCTCGAAGACAATCCAATCTTGCCTGACCATTGTGCTCTTGATTCTTCAGTGAGGAGAAACATGAGTGTTTCATATTCGGCTTGCGTGCGGCAGCCGACAAAACGCAGGGCCGACAGATCAAGCTCGGTAGGTATCATTACTTCGGCGTGCCGGCGGAAAACAATATTATCTCGTTGGGCCTTATCAAACCGGTCATCGTGGTACACCTCTTTGAAGGGAATGTTATCGAAAAATTCTGAATCGTTACCGGTGCTCGGGTACTTGGCTAGATTGCCTTCACTGAACTCTGTACTCTGACGAGTTAGAATATCCTGCGCATCAAAGAGCATAACAATAGGGACCGGACAATGAGCGCCTTGCTGGATCTTATCTATGGGTCTAAAACCTTCATTGACATATTGAGTGGGCGTTCTTGGACGAAAATAGAGCCTCACGTAGTCCTTCCACTTATCTGCCGTTGTAGCTATTACTCCTGGATTGGCACAATCGGTAGTCATCATTTGGGACTTTATCGCAGCGTGTCTTGATAGCAGCTTTCCACAATTCAGGATGCTGGCGGCAGCCTCTATCGGGTCAACGCGGAATAGAAAGTCTGACCACCAATTCTGACTTGCGGTTAGCCATGTTTCCGCCTTTAATCTTCGTAGGCGGGCTATGATCTTTTCAGAATCGGTTTTTCTAGGTACAGTCAAACTTGTTGCACCGAGTGGGATTCTTTGGCAGTTCGTGACAAGTCAAAGGCGGGATAAGCAATTAGCTGCAAGCCTAATTCACCGTTACCATTGGCTGGACAGTTGTCGGAAGTGGTTATCTGTACGGGCTTCAAATAGTTCAGGCGACTCATTAGAGACATGATGGGTTCTGATAGTGCATCAAGCCCCCCCGGCATGACCTTCGGAATGCAAAATCCGAAAGCTCTGATGGTCTGCCAAAGTTCCAAAAGAGCTTCCTGTGGTACAAAGACAACTCCAGGTCCCAGAATCTTTATTCTCCACCGCTCTCGAACGTACTGAGCAATAACTGCAGCGATTCGGCTCCAAAAACCCTCCTGGGCCAGTTGAAATTGCAGGCCCTGTTCAGGCCCAGCAACAATATTTACTTGAAACTCCTCCGCCCCATTCCATGTCTTAAGTTTCATTCCATCACGAATCAGAGTAGTTAGGTCATTCCAGACTTCACTAAAGGCTAACGCACGAGGCTCACTGTGGAGCCAGACACTCATCAATTTAACGTCGTTGTGCTCCAGTGGTTGCTTCGCAAAGTCAGTTTCATAAAGAAAAATGTCAATCGGAAGGTCTTTGAGATGATGCAACATCATCGGTTTTACTATACGTTCCCAGTCCAACCCCCCATTGCCGCATCCGAGTTTCGGGAAGGCTATGCTTGTTATTCCTAGTGTTGAATAGACCGAAACAAACTTCTTTAGCCCTGCCTCTATATATTCGGCCTTGGAAGGCTGACGCCAATCTTCCTTTGTCGGAAAGTTCAATATCCCCTTGTGTGGGGTTCGGTACAACCACAGGGTTCCTATTCGCAGTTCCTTCCGTTCACACATCTGCTGATACTGCTTAAACATATCGGGATATATTTGTTTAAAGGTCAGAGCAATACCTCTACCCATAACACCGACTGTGTTCACTGTATTTACCAACACCCTTGCTGGTGATGTCCAGATGTCGCCCCTAACAAATGAAATCACGTGGCAGGTCTCCGCTTAGAAAAGCGACACTACGACGAACCGAGGTAAAGGTCAACGACCAATTTTACCACTTCCCAAAGCCCAGACCTACTCCTCGGCCTAACTCGCCGATAATATAATTAATCCGTTCGACAAAGGTATCCATCGAGTAATGAGAACGGGAGGTTGCGCTCGTGGAAGCGGGCGTTGACTGGCTTTGCTATTTTTCTTTTGACTATAATGACGCCATGCAAACGCTGGACGTCGAGAATTCCGGCCTGCCGGACCTGCAGTTCGTGCTGATGGTGCTGGCCCTCTGTACGTCCGACCTGCCCTCGCTCAACGTGCCGGAGGACGTGCGGCAAACCATTTTCCATCGCTGCTGGGCGCTGATGCACGACACGCCTCCGCCCGCGAAAGCGGAGGACCGCGTGCTGGACCTGCGCGACGGGACCGATCTGGCGCTGGAGGCGATGGTGGAGGTGATCCAGCGCACACTGGCCGAGCACGGTATCGTCCGGTTGACGTGGGACCATCCAGCCAGCGAGCCGACCCGTGCCACAACCCCCCAAGCGCTTCCTCTGGTCGATCGGCTGCAGAAGCTCTACCCTGCCGACCCCGACATCGCCGATGATCCTCCCAGTCCGGAACATCCATGAATGATCCGGGCTAGCCGCCTCTTGAAAGGCTTCTGAGATGAGACGACAGTGGTGTGTGGCTTTGGTTGTGGTGCTCTGCCTTGGCGGATGCATGGCGGCTCCATCGCCGGGCCCCCAGGACTTCTCACGGCCGGAGATCACCGACCTCCAGGCGCAACTGGAACGGAATCCCATCGGCCCCAACGAAGCCGTGCGCATCACCAGGCTGGTGGAGAGTTCCGACATGAGCGGATTGCTGGTGCAGGTGCGGGGCTCCATGCCGCCGCATTTTCACAAGCTCACCCAGGAGGTGGTGTATATGCTGCGCGGGGAGGGGCTGTTTCAGTTGGGCAGCGAGCAGTATCCGGTCAAGGCGGGAGCCGTGGTGCGCATTCCGGCCGGCCAGACACACACCTTCACCAACCAGGGCCAGGCGCCCGCCGTATTTTTTGTGGTGACCACGCCTCCGTGGGACGAGCAGGACCGCTTTATGGTGGGGGACTGACGCCGTACGCGGCGTGGATACTGGTCTTCCAGTGGTCCATGTACGCGGGGAAGGTCAGGGACTCCGCGCCGGCCGGGCCCGTTCGCTTGATGTGCACGAGCTGGTAGGCCTCCGCAGTCAACCCCCCTTCCTGCTTGAGCCGGTCCACGAGGGGCGGGCCGCCCGGTGTCAACGCCCCAGGGTCGCGCTCGAAGGCGCCGCCCTGCAGTTTTCTGGCGATCTCGTCCTGCGTCGCGTTGCCGACCAGCAGCATCAGGTACAGGGCATACCAGGCCGCAAGGTGCTCGCGGCGCGTCTCCTTCGTGATCTCCCGGTCCGGCCAGTAGTGCGAGGGATTCGTGTAGCGGTGGGAGATGTCTTCGAAAAACGGCGGTACGCGGCGGACGTCGAGATACTGCCCGTCGGGCGCGTCCACCAGGATGGATTGGGACATGATCTCCAGCGCCCACAGGGAGTCGTTGGCCAGCGGGGCGCTTGGGGCATTCGGGCGCTCGACGATACTTTCATTGTACAGGGTCTGCGCCATCAGGGATTCATAGACATACAAGGCGTACGGCGGAGAGAGGTACCGGGCGACCGCCACGAGCGCTCCCTCGATCACCGTCGGCTGCGCCGGTTGGGCCTGTTCCTGCGCCCAGACCGGCTCGGTGCATATGAGAACGGCCAGCGCGAGCAACAGCCGCACGGTTCGGCGGGAAACGAATACCATGAAGCTAGGATAGCCGCTCGTCCCACAAGGGTCAACCCAGCTCGAACCCACTGATCTATCAGGCCTATTGCCAGTGCCGCCTACTCAGAAAATTGACTCATTGACCCGGCCGGAGGGGTGTCGTATAAAAGGGCCGTTGTTGGCTTATCACGCGGGAGGTCGCCTATGCCTGATCAGTTCACTGAACAACTCAAAAAACTGGAAGCACTCCGTCACGCGGTAGACTCCTCCGCGCTGGAAGAATTCGATGAAGAAGCCGAGCAACTGATTCTTCAGAGATTCGGTGAAGCCACCAATCATCTGGAGGCCTACGAGCTGGCCGTGATGGGTGAAGCGGAAACCATCGTCAACATGCCGCAGTCCGCCCAGGAGGACGCGACCCAGGACCTGTTTCACATGAGCATTGAGCAGCGCCGGCAGGTGTTGGAAGGATGCCTGGCGGATGCGGCAGGGGCCGTCGTCCAGCCCGCAACGCGGCCGGTATCGCCGGCTCCAGCCCCGACCCCCAAGCGCAAGGTGGCGAAGAAGCCCCGCGCGGTGAAGAAAAAGAAGAAACTGGCAAAGAAGAAAGCGGGCGTGGCCGGGAAAGCGGCCGGAAAATCAGGGAAGAAATCACCGGTGAAGAAAAAGAAGCCCGCCGCAGCGAGGAAGAAGAAAGCCGGATCGGCCAAGAAGAAGAGAGTCAAGCGCAAATAGTGGTGAAGGGTGGGGACGCTAGCGCAGATCCCAGACCACCTCGTAGTCGTCGTGCATGAGCGCGACGATGTGATCCTGAAAACGGAAATGCTTCACGGGCCAGAGGTGGGAGCCATAGTCCACGATCAGGTAGTCCTTGCCAAGGAGCGCATGGATTCTGGCCTTCCTGAGGTGTGAAATCCCGACACCGGCGGTCTTCAGCACCGCCTCCTTCGCCGTCCAGTAGCGGAAGAACGTCTCCCAGTTTCGATTCGTCAGCGCCCATTCCTCCTCGTCGGCGATGTAGCCATACAGGTCCTCGTTCCGCGTCCGGATTTCCTCGATGTCGATGCCGATGGGCGTCGGACCCACGACGGCCGCGACGAACCGCGATTTGTGAGACAGGGACCAGTGGGTGCTGTCGAAGGGAATGGGGGCGCCGCGCGCATCCGTTGTGAGAGGGCCAAGGCTGACACCGCTCGCCTCGCAACTGAGGGCCAGCGCTTCGCGCGCCCGCCGGCTCTGTGCCAGCACGCGCTCCCGACCGCGCAGGCGCTGGTCCTCGGGCGAGATCGGCAGGATAACAGGGTGGAGCTTCATCGCGCTCGAATCTTACCACCCCTGTAATTTGCTTTACCAATACGGCGAAGCTAGAATCTTACCCTTACATCAGAAAGGAGAGCGTAATGAAGTCATTTCAGATGGGCGTGATGGCGGCGCTGGTTGTGGTCGTGGCTGGGTTCGGTGGCACGGCCTGCGCGGAGAAGGCCCTGCCGGTCGGGGACGGAATGAAGGTGACGCTGGAGTACACTTTGACGTTGCCGGACAAGACGGTTGTGGACAGCACCACCGGCCAGGCGCCGTTTTCCTACACGCAGGGCAACCAGGAGATCGTCCCCGGCCTGGAAAAAGCGCTGACCGGCATGAAGGCCGGCGACAAGAAACGTGTCACGATTCCGGCGGCGGAGGCCTATGGCCTGTACGATGAAAAGAAGAAAGTCGAGGTGCCGAAGAAGAATGTGCCGCCCGAGGCAAAGGTCGGCACCAGGCTCCGCGCGGCGAATGGGGCGGAGGCCAAAGTGGTCGAACTGAAAAAAGATGCGGTGGTCGTCGATACCAATCATCCCCTCGCCGGGAAGGATCTCACGTTCGACGTCAACATTATCAAAGTGGAGGCACCGCCGAAGGCCGCCAAGCCGGCCAAGCCGTGACGAGAGGCTGGAAATGACACTGGGCTAAAGGATCGGGGCATGCAAACGCTGGACATCCTGGAAGAAGTCTCCCTCTTTGCCGACTTGACGATGGATGAGCTTGCCTTGATCGCGCCGCTGGCCGTCATGAAAGAGGGCAAGGCCGGAGACTTCATCATCCAGGAAGGGGAATGCGTCGAGAGCGTCTACATTCTGCTCTCCGGGAACGCCACCGTGATGAAGACGCGGGGCGACGGAAAAAAAGTTTCCCTCGATCAGGTCGGCCAAGACGATCTTCTCGGCGAGGTGACGTTTTTCAAAAACACTCCCGCGTCTGCGTCGGTGCAGGCAACCGCGCCCTTCAAGGCCCTGCAGTTCAATCAAAAGGACTTCCACCGCCTGCTGGATGCCAATCCGCCGCTGGGCCTCAAAATCTATAAGAAGTTCTCGCGCGTCCTGAGCCTGCGCATCAAAAAACGGCTCGCCCAGCTCGTCGAATACCTGCCGGCTGAGTAGCCGTTCTGCCATCGCGGCCGGGACAAGATAACCAGCCGTGAAGGAAACGACGAGGCGGGGTTACTTGCCGAGCGCGCGGTATTGATTTTTCTCGTCTTCGCTCAGGGAGCCGAAGGCCTTCTTGGCCTGTTCTTTCTCGGTGCCCGACAGGCTGTCGTACTGCTTTTGGGCGGAATCCTTGTCTTTGATGATTTTCTTCAGTTCGGTTTTTTCGCTTTCGGTCAGCGTCTCGGGATGGTCCAGCGCTTTCAATCCCAGCGAGGCCCGGTCAAAAATGACATTCAAGCCATTCGACATATAGGCAGTACCTACACCTGCAAACAGGGCCAGCAGGATCATCGCGCCGATGAACTTCCAATGTTTCCTGAACTCTTTGACAGTCCGGCGTATTCCCATAGGGGCCTCCTCGCAGCCTGCGGCGGGAATTATACCTTTTCAGAGACCGGGTGTCTAACCATGCAGGATGAAGTTGCCCAACCACGAAAGTGCAGTGGTCGATCTGGCAAAGCTTCGGGACTACTGCCTGAGCCCGGAGCATCCGCGCGGTCGGCACAAAGCGCGTATGTTTGCGGCCATTCTGGGGTTTACGGCCCAAGACGCTGAAGAATTGCAACAGGCTCTTTTAAGCGCGGCGCACACATATGAGGCATTTCCGATGGCGGGAGATGACTATGGGCAACGCTATGCGGTAGACTTTCCACTGGACGGACCGGGTGGTATGGCAGCGATTCGGAGCCTATGGATAGTCCGTCGCGGAGAGAGTTTTCCTCGGCTGATCTCATGCTACGTGCTGTGAACGAAAGGAGCCGATCATGGGCCCTGAGATGAAATTGCTCGACGTGGTGGCGTTGACGGAAGACCTGTCCGGGCACGACTTGCGACGGGGCCAGGTCGGCACGATTGTCGAGGTGCTCGGCCCGGACGCGTTCATGGTCGAGTTTGTGGACAACAGCGGCCGAACCTACGCCACCCTCTCCTTGCGCGCCAACCAATTGATGGTCCTCCACCACCAATCCGCCTGAGCCTTCTGGCTCAACTCACTCGGGCTTCATGGCGCGGCGCATGATGTCCTTGTCGAAGTAGTTCACGGACATGCCGGCGTCGAGGACGAGGCCCTGGGCGTTGATGCCGGCCGAGCGTTCGCTCAGGAGGAACGCAGCCGCATTTGCCACTTCCTGCGTCGTCACCCCCTTCTTCCGCAGCGTGAGCCGTTCCGCGTACAGATAGTAATCCGCGTAGCCGGGGATGCCGGCCGACGCCGACGTTTTCAGCAGGCCGGGGTTGACCGAGTTGAAGCGGACGGTGGAGAACGCGCTGAACGATTTCGCGAGGAAGCAGATCGTGGAGTCCAGCGCGGCCTTCACGGGCCCCATGATGCCGTAGTTCTCAGCCGCCATCTTTGTGGTCGAGATGGAGACCGCCACGACGGAGGCGTCCGGCGCCAGAAGGGTCTTGAAGGCGTTTGAGATCGCGATGAGCGAATAGCAGGAGATGTCCAAGGACTGGAGAAACGTTTTGCGGGTCGTCTCGTGGAAGGGCTTGCCCCCACCCTCGTAATCGGCAAAGGCGATTGAGTGGACGAGCCCGTGGATCGCCGGATGGGACCTGGCGACGTCGCGGGCCACGGCCAGGATCTCCTCCTCCCGCGCCACGTCGCAGACGTGAATTTCCGCCTTCGGCAACAGCTTTGCGACGCCGTCCTTGCGCTCCTTCGACCGCACGACGTAGACGACCGTCGCCCCCTCCGCCTCCAGGACCTGGCCGATGTGGTAGGCGACGCTCTTCTTGTTCGCCACGCCGAAGACGACGACCGTCCTGCCTTGGAAGCCGAGAAAGCTCACGCCGGGCTCCTCATGTCCGGCCCGTCGCCGATGTCCGCCATGCCGACGACGAATTCCGTGCGGAGCACGTTCTGGCCGTTCACGCTGACCGCGCCCTTCATGATCAGTGCGCCCATGATCTCTTCCACGATCTCCGCCTCGATCACCAATTTCGCTCCGGGGAAGACCGGCCGCCGGAAGCGGGCGTTCTGGATCTTGCTGAGTACCGGCACCTTCTTCGGATCGAGCGTGCCGCGGCCGAACAGGAGCGCGGCGCCTGCCTGGAACACGCACTCGCAGATCAGGACGCCAGGCATGATCGGCTGGCCCGGGTAGTGCCCTGCCAGGTACGGCTCCTCCGGGTGCAGGGTCTTGACGGCTTTGATGTGGCGGTCGTCCCGCTCGAGGATCTCGTCGAGAAAGAGAAAGGGCGGGCGGTGAGGCACCAGCGCCAGCACGTCGTTTGCCCGCGTCGTCATGCTACAGACCTCCGTCCACGGACAGGACCGAGCCGGTGATATAGCCCGCTTCGCGGGAGGCGAGGAAGAGCACGCAGTAGGCGACGTCGTCGGGCGTGCCGAAGCGCTTGAGCGGGATCGACGCCAGGTAGTCCTTGCGGAGCTTCTCCGGCAGGTCCGCGACGAACTCCGTGTCGATGAAGCCCGGCGACACGCAGTTCACCGTGATCCCCCGCGAGGCGACTTCCTTCGACAGTGAGCGCGTCATCGCGATCTGCCCGGCCTTGGAGGCGGAGTAGTTCGCCTGCCCCTCGAACCCGAAGCGGCCGGCCGGAGACGTGATCGTGATGATGCGGCCGAAGCGGTTCTGCATGAACCGGTGCACGGCCAGCTTGGACATGTTGAAGGCGCCGGTCAGATTGACGTTCAGGACCTGCTGCCAGTCCTCCGGCTTCATCATCGCCAGGACGGCGTCCTTGCGGATGCCGGAGTTGTTGACGAGGACGGTGACGTTCTTGTGCTCCGCGTCGAGGGTCTTGTAGAAGGCCTCGACCTGCGCGTAGTCGGCGACGTCGAACTTGCGGAGATGCAGCGCCTTGGCGGCTGCCCCCAGGGAGGTCTTGAACGCCTCCGATGCGGCGTCGTTGGCGCAGTAGGTGGCCACGACCGTCGCGCCCGCCTCAAGGAAGCGCCGGGAGATGGCCTGGCCGATACCGCGGGTGCCCCCCGTGACGACGACGGTCTGGTCACGAAAGTCAAACATGGGATGGCTACCTCGCAACTCCGTTCGCCCTGAGGCTCTCGAAGGGCGCTCGACGGCATCTTCCGTTCATGCTTCGACCTGCTCAGCACGAACGGTTGCAGCCGTCGTCGTAACGTTTTCCTGCCGGAGGTACTTGTCCACCTCGTTGGCCATGATGACGCCGTAGTTGATGGCGCCCAGCCAGCCGG
>JAVHQA010000164.1:0-1316 GCA_036170875.1 Nitrospirales bacterium | reverse complement strand
TTGTCCACCTCGTTGGCCATGATGACGCCGTAGTTGATGGCGCCCAGCCAGCCGGACATGATGATGCCGACGGAGCCGGCGTGAAAGAGTCCGCCGATCGCTTTTGACAGGTTCTGGCTGATCTTCAGTCCTTCGAACTTCGTGCCGAACGACGCGCCTGCCATGTGCCGGGTGTAGTGTTCAAACGTGCGCGGGGTGGACGCCTCCAGGTGGTCGATCTTGGCGCTGACGCCCGGGAGGTACCGCTCCAGCGTGTCCACCACGCCCTTGATGAGTTTTTCTTTTTCCCGCCGGTAGTCCTCCTCCGACAGCGTGATCCAATCCGCGTAGTTGGCGTTCGTCGAGCAGACGATCGCGTAGCGGTCCGATCCGGGCCGCGTGTCGGGGTAATAAAAGGAATAGGTCCGGCTCGTGACGGCCATGGAGTTGAGCGCCTCCGTATCGAATTCCGGATGGGTCGAGGTGAAGAACAGGTCCCCGACGTAGGGGATGGCTTCGCCCTTGCGGACGCCCATGTACACCTGGCAGCTGCTGCTGTTGAGGCGGACGGCGGCGGCCTCGCGGAGGAAGTCCGGGCGGAAGTGCTCGTCGCCGACCAGCTTATGGATCGTGGACTTGAGGTTGGCGTTCGACAGGACGGATTTGGCGCGGATCGTCCGGCCGTTGCAGACGACACCGGCCACGCGGCCCTGCTCCACCAGAACCTTCTCGACCAGGGCGTGGTGGCGCAGGTCCACCTTGTTGGCCTTGAGTGTCGCCTTCATCTTCGTGATGAGCTTGTCCGTACCGCCCTGGAAGGTGTAGACGCCCTTGCTCATGAAATTGGAGAAGACGATGCCGAACGTGATGGCAGGGTCGTCCAGCGTGGAGCCGTTGGCGTAGGCGATGGGCTCCATCAGCAGGCGCCACACGTCCGGGCGGCCGGGAAAGTACCGCTCGAAGAGCTCGCGGGTGGTGATCTTCTGGTTGTCGTAGAAGTTCATGCCGCGGGCGAATTTGAAGAACTCCTCGACGGTGTCGGCCGGGATCTTGAAGTGGTTGACCAGCTTGTCGGTGAAATCGGCCCGGTCGAAGGACGTCGTGAAGGAAAACTGGGGGTTGTCGAACCGGATGCCCTTGAGCTGGACGATGGACTCCGCGATGTCCGCCGACCAGTACTTGCGGCAGGTCTTGATCATGCCGATGGGGAAGCCGTGGAGCGAGATGTCGAAGATGTGCCCGCCTTTCCGCTTGAACCACGTCGCCATGCCGCCGAAGTTGTAGTGATGCTCCAGGAGCAGGACCGAATAGCCGCAGGTCGCCAGCCGGTTGGCGGC
>JAVHQA010000163.1:0-2354 GCA_036170875.1 Nitrospirales bacterium | reverse complement strand
CAGGGCCAGGAAGAACGGCTCGTATTCGAAGGCATGATGAATCGTTCCGTCGGGCAGAACACCTATGAGCAGGTCCTGGGATTCTTCGGTCCTCCGACGGATCGAACGGAGACCGCCACCAGCATCACCGCCGTGTGGGAAGATCCGACCTCAAACGGGTTTCGCATGGACAGGCAGGACAGTGACAAAGGCGGACTCTCCCGCCTCCACGGCGAGCGTGTGCGGATGGTCTTCGACCGCAGAACCCAGTTGATGAAATCGTGGGACTACCCGGGCAGGTAGCGGGTGGCGCGCAGGAATCCGGCTCGCCCCGCCTTACTTAGACGACGGGAACAGGTATTCAATTTCCTTCACACAATGATCGAGAAAGTTATCCAGCGTCTGACTTGACGTTGAAAGGTGAATCACGGCGTTGACGTTGGCGTCCTTCGTGGACGCATCGGCCAGACGCTCCGTCATCCCTCTGTTGACCTCCGAGACACCCCGGTAGACCTCGGCCAGCTTCTTGAGCTCCCAGTCCGGCTCTTCCCCCTTCCGCAGGCGAAAATACTGCGCCGTCAAATACATCGAGATGGCGCGGTAGATCGTCTCCTCCTCGGACGCGAACGGCAGGTGGAACCGCACGTTGGGGCGAAGCCGGTCCATGATCGGACAGTTGCTCGTGACCATGTAAATCCCGATGATCGAGCTGAGGCCCTCCTGCAGCGTCGTCTTGGCCTCGAAATCACGCCGTTCGGTCATCACCCTGACGTGGAGATCCTGAAACGAGATCGCGTCCTTGAAGGTCTCGACCAGGGCGGATAGGTTGACCGCGACCGGGCAGTGCGCGACGTCATCACCAAGCGGGCAATTCGCGCACTGGTGATACTTCAGCTTCGTCCATTCCGGCTTCGGGAGATCCTTGTTCGCCACCAACTCCAGCGTGTCGGCCCTGAGCACCACCTCGAAGTTTTTTTCCAGCCCGTTGGGAAACCGGAACTTATAGCGGTAGTGATAGGTTTTGTGATGTGCTAACACAACGGCTACCCTGGACTAGCCGGCCTTCAGCAATTCCACTTCAAAAATGAGCGTGGCGTTCGGGGGAATGACGCTGCCCGCGCCCCGGGAGCCATAGCCGATCCCCGGCGGGATGGTCAGCTTGCGCTTCCCGCCGACTTTCATACCCTGCACGCCTTCGTCCCAGCCCTTGATCACGCGCCCCGCGCCGAGCGGAAACACGAACGGATCCTTGCGATCCTTGCTGGAGTCGAACTTCTTGCCGTCCGTCAGCCAGCCGGTATAGTGCACCGTGACGGACTGGCCCGCCTTCGCTTCCGCGCCCGTCCCCACGACCAGATCTTCATACTTCAGACCGCTCGCTGTCGTCGTTTCAGCCATGGCTTGCTCCTTGGTGGATTGATGGTCGGGTGATTATGCCACATCTTTCCCTTGCATTGCTTCCTGCCGGTTCTGTATCCTCACGCGGTTTGCTCAGGATCAACCATCAGCAGTGGAGAGGATTGTCTTTCAATGGAACAGATGACGAATACGGTGAATTGGAGACAGTGGCTGACGCATCCCCAGCTCGTGCACCCCGCAGCGATCGAGACGCTGGACATGCTCGCCGAAATGCTGGCCGGCACCGCCTGGCCCGAAGACCGGCACGCCGCGGTCGAAGCGTTCCTGAAGACCGCGAAGGAAGAAGGAATCGTGACCGCGCAGGAGTATATCCGGCTGCGAGGCGCGCTCGCCTCGGAAATGTAAGCCTCCCCCGGTCAAAAGCCACAGGTACCCTTAAAACTCCGCGCCTTCGTCGAAGTCGGGATAGCGGCGGGAACCCGGCCTGAAGCATGGCGCCTCGCCCTCGCCCCACGCCGGGTCCTCGACCTTCTCGACATGCAAGGCGTCCGAATCGGCGTGCCAGCCGTACGCGTCGGGTGATGCGGTTCCGACTGGCGTGACCTCGCCGGGCGGCACCAGAAACTCCGTGTCCCAGAAATAGACACCGACCACCGCATCGAAATCGATCTCGGCGAGGCCATACTCGCCCACCGGAAGCAGGCCGTCAGGCTGGCCCGGCGCGACGTCGTTCAGTTCCGCACAATAATTCGCCAGGCACTCGTAGAGCAGGAGCCACTGGCTGTCCGAGATTCGGTACAGGGCGAGTGCCTGGCTGATCCCCAGCAGATGCTCAAGAGTCGGAATCGCAGCTTGCGGAGTGAACCGGCGCGACGCGTGTGGGTAGCACGCTTCCCAGGCATCCAGATCGTGGCGGGCGTTGAGCGCGGCGATCTTCCCGAGCTCGCGCTCGATCGTCGCGTGCAGAATCGCGGTGAAGACGGCGTCCGGTTTGTGCTGAAAGTAAATCAGGCCTT
>JAVHQA010000162.1:0-2358 GCA_036170875.1 Nitrospirales bacterium | reverse complement strand
CGCGCCGACGCCGACGCTTCGGTCATCGCCAGGTTCATCGCCACCCCGCCAAGCATCGCCAGGAGCAGGCCAATCAGCAGTGCCCCGATCAAGACTCCGCCCGACTCCCCGCCACGCGTCTTCATATCGCCCTCACTCCCATTTCCTGCACATGGGCGCGCCGGATGCGGCCCCTCCGGATATCGTTCACGCCCGTCTCAAGCCTGACGCGCACAAGACAGACCTCCCCGCTCGTCACAGCCGGATCGCCATTGTCCCTTAGATAGGTCAACGAAAAGCTCTCCACATGCTCGATCAGCGGGTTGGCGCCGCGATCCACCTCGCGCATGACCTTCAGGTTCTTCGGATCGCTGCGGCTCAGGTAATACCGGACCCGGTTCACGACCTCGACCCGGCTTCCCGCCGGAAAATCTCTTGCGAGGCGGTCCAACAGCAACAGCCTCCCGGACGTGCCATCCCGGTCCAGGAGATGCTCCTCGCATCCTGACGGCCCGCAGATGACGACGTGTTTGCCCTTCGCCCACCCCGCTCCGGGGCGGATGGCCACATGGTCCTGTCCGGAGGCGGCGGCCTCCGTCAATGCCCCGCGTACGCCGTTGACATTGGCCTGGAAGGCAACCTCATCCGCCGCCATCACGTTGACGGGAGCGTTTCCCGTCAGCGCGCCCGCCCCGGCGAGCCGCAACTCGCTCTCCAGCAAACGGACGCCTCCGCGCAAATCCTGCTGAAGCTCGACCTTGGTTCGCTGGCCCTGATAGTGCGCGTGCTGCGTGACAAACATGTCCAGCGCCGAGCCCAGAATGACGGCGCCCAACGTTGCCGACACCATCGCCTCCGCCAGCGAGAAACCGGCGTTGTTCATGATGCCGCTCCGCTGAAGACAGGATTGGCCTTCCGCAGCCCCATCCGGATCGTTCGCGGCCGGCCTTTCCCGACGGCCCACTCGGCCGTCACCGTGATCATGGACGACCGGGAATCCGCCGGCGTCGGCTGATCCGGACGCACCGTCCATCTCAGGGCGATGCCGTTGACCACCTGCTCCCCGTCCAGAAGACTGCGGTAGGGCAGCACCCGCAGCCGCTCCATTCTGGATTCCGCCAGCGTCATGGCCTCCAGGCTCTTTGCGCTCCCGGAAATCCCGTCCTGCGCCACCGCAAACATTCCAACCGACCCGAGCAGGCTCAACGAAATCACCACCATGGCCACCAGCGGCTCGACCAATGACATCCCGCGTTCCGAAAGGATTCCATGCCGTTTCAGCATGATGTCACCGCACCCTGACGAGGCCCGTCAGGCTGACCGTCACGACCCGCTGGTCGCCGCGCCGGCCTTCCAGGGTCAAGGTCGTCGGCGTCGCGCTCGTGCCGCGCGGCTGGAACGACAGCAGCCGCCCCCCGCTGGAGCGAATCATGCGCACGCCCCTGTTCTGCAGATTGCGGGTCGGCGCAACCGGCCGCGCCGGGTCGCTCGATCGGAACAGGGTCACCCCCGGCTGTTCGGCGTCCACCGCGACCTGGATCGGCTCCCCTTCCCGCACCGCCATGCTCCGCGCGTATCGAAGATCGCCGACGACTTCGGCCACCGCCGTATCGAGATAGACCCGGTCGGCCATCGCCTGCAGTTCCGTCCCCATGAACAGGGACAACACGCCGGTGATCGCCAGCACGATCACCAACTCGGCAATCGTCATGCCCCGCTCGTTCTGAATGCTCCATTGATCTGTCGGTATCCGCATGGCCGTTCCCTCCTCCATCCTACGATCACGCTCTGGACCAGTTGACGGCGATCACGTTGTTTCCGGAGAACACGATCTCCACAATCCAACGCTCGACTGACGCATAGATCCATCGTTGCGTCCCCCGATTCTTGAACTCATGGCGCGGGTGCCCGGCCCGGCTCAGCACCTCCGCCTTGGTCATGCCCGTGGAGAGCATCCGCAGCGTCTCGAACGACACCTCGCCGGCGGCACGTCCCGTGACAACAGACGTCTGCCGCTCATGGACAAGCGGGCGAGGGAAATGATGGCCGTGCCGTCCGAACTCGGCATGGGCGACTCCGGGGGCGAGCAGCCAGAGACTTCCTCCCGTCATAAACACGATTCCGATTCTCTTCATGGGGCACCTCCGTGATGGTTGAGCGGCTCCGACCGCGTGAACTCACTGCACGAGGAAGATAGCAGGAAGAGTGCCAGCGGCGGTCAGCCGGGTTCCGCCGTCAAAAAATCAGCCGGCAACCAATAGGGACACGGGTGATGTGGGTGGAGTGGAGCAAACCGATGACCGGATCGAGGAACCGCAGACAAGGCCGCCCCGTGAACGAACGTTCACGGTGCTGACGCGGCCGTTCAGGGAGGGAATG
>JAVHQA010000161.1:0-11823 GCA_036170875.1 Nitrospirales bacterium | reverse complement strand
AGACCATCCCTTTGCACCAGTCGGTGGCGTTCCTTCGGGAACCGCCCACGCGTCCGAGCGGGTCGTCGCCATTGTCCAGCGGATCGTCGAGCCTGTCCTGGCCTCACTCGGCTTGGTGTGTGTCGCGGTGGAGGTGCGGGGGCAGGGACCGAATACTCTGATTCGGGTGGTCATCGAGCGGCCGCCGGATCAGGAGGATGGAGCACTGTCCGTCGAGGATTGCGGACGCGCCCACCTCTTGATCGGGCATGCGCTGGACGCGGAGGATCCCATTCCTCACGCCTTTGTGCTGGAGGTGTCGTCGCCGGGTTTGGATCGTCCCATCCGGCACGTCCATGAGTTCGAGCGGTTCAAGGGTCGTCTGGCGCGGTTCAAGCTGGCGAATCCGGTGTCGGGGCAGGCGGTCCTGGTCGGTCGGATTCAGAAACTGGACGGATCGAAGGTCTGGGTGGAATCAGTGCCCGAGGGAAAGCGGAGCGGAAACGCGACCCTGGTCGCGCTCCCGCTGGCCGATATTCTGGAGGCCAGGCTGGAAGTGGAATTCTGAGAAGAACGGAGCAGGAATTATGGGTCGAGAGCTCCTGACAGTGATTGAACAGATCGGGCGTGAAAAGGGGATCGATGCGAATCGCATCCTCGAAGCCGTGGAGTCCGCCTTGCTCACGGCCGCGAAGAAGCGGTACGGCGCGGCGGAGAACATCCAGGTGCGCATTGATCGCAAGAGTGGCGAGATCGAGGCCATCTCGCTCAAGAAGATCGTCAACGAGGTGACCAACCCCCAATCCGAAGTCTCGCTGGCCGAGGCCCGCAAAGTGGACAGCGAGGCCGAATTGGGGGACGAGATCGGGGCCGTGATCGAAATCGAGGAGTTCGGCCGCATTGCGGCGCAGACCGCGAAGCAGGTGATCTTCCAGAAGGTCCGCGAGGCCGAATGGGAGGTCGTTCAGCGGGACTATACGGCGCGGATCGGCGATCTCGTCAACGGCATCATCCTCGGCCAGGAACGCCGCAACTATATCGTCGATCTCGGCAAGACCGAAGCCATTCTGCCGGCTCACGAGCAGATTCCACGGGAAACCTATCGGCGGGGGGATCGCGTCAAGGCCTATCTCCTGGAGGTGAAGCGGACACTTCGGGACGTGCAGGTCATTCTGTCCCGCACCCACCCCAATTTCATCGTCAAGCTGTTCGAGGCGGAGGTGCCGGAGATCGCGGAGAAGATCGTGGAGATCAAGGGCGTGGTCCGCGAGCCGGGCGACCGGACGAAAATCGCCGTCGTGTCGCGCGACCGCGCGGTTGATCCGGTCGGCGCGTGTGTGGGGATGAAAGGCTCGCGGGTCCAGGCGGTGGTGCGCGAGCTGCGCGGCGAGAAGATCGACATCGTGGCGTGGACGGCGGATTCCCGGGTCTTCATTTCGGAAGCCCTGAACCCCGCCGTGATCGAAAAAGTGGGCGTGGACGAAGAAAAGAAGTCGGCGCTGGTGGTGGTGGCGGACAGCCAGTTGTCGCTGGCCATTGGCCGCAACGGGCAAAACGTGCGGCTTGCCGCCAAGCTGACCGGGTGGAAGATCGACATTATCGGTTCGAGCGAGTACGAGAAGGAGCGGGTCGTCCGGGACCAGGAAACGCGGGCGGCCATCGCGCACCAGCTGCAGGAGCAGCACGCGAAACTGGTCGATGCGGAATCGGCCGCTGCAGCCGCGCAGCAGGAAGCTCCCGCACCCGAGGGGAGCCCGGCGGCGGGCCAGGCCGAATCCGGAGATGAAGAGAAGGCTGTCGGGTAACGAAGGATGCGTGCGGGAATGCGGGTATTTGAGCTAGCCAAGCAACTGGAGGTCCCAAGCAAGGATCTGATGAAGGACCTCAAGGGCATGGGCGTGTCCGTTTCGACCCATATGGCCGTCCTCGAGGACGAGACCGTCGCGAAGATCCTGGCAAAATCATCGGCGAAGACCAAGAAGCAGACAGAAGCTCCTCCCGTCAAGGCGGCGAAGACCGTCAAGGCCAAGGCCGCCAAGCCCATCCAGGGAAAAGAAGAAAAAGGACATGCCTCGTCCCTGAAGCCGAAGGCGGCGGCCGGCCGTGCAGCCTCGTCCTCGAAGCCGGCGCCGCCGGTCGCGGAAGAGCCGAAGGTGGAAAAGAAGATGGTCCTGGTCAAGCGGCGGCCCATCGAGTCGTCTGTCTTGGACGACCTGGCTCCTCTACGGCCGGCGGAGGAGGCGCCCGCAAGTGTCTCCGGCGCCGCCGAACTGCCGAAAGACGCCGTGCCGCCCCCAGGCCCGTCTGCACACGAGCCTTTGCCGTCACCGTCGGCGACTGCCACGATGGAACCGTCTGTTGCGCCGCTGCCTCGTCAGCCTGCGCCGGCATTGCCGTCTCGCGCGGTGGTGCCGCCTCCGCCGATGGCCGCTGATACCACCCGCCACCCCGGGGGGAAAAAGCTCGCTGCCCCCGAACCGCAGTCTGAGCTGAAAGACAAGAACAAAAAAACCCGACGGGTGGGCCGTGGCCGTGAAGACGAGCCGGTTCCCACGCGCGACGATGCCGCCCGCTGGCGCGACATGCGGGCGATGCCGATGCACCGGCGTGAGGAGAAATCGCGTCACGTCTCGACCGGGGCTACCACTGAAGGCACCAAGCCGCGCCTCAAGGCGGTCAAACTGACGGAGGGGCTGACGGTTAAGGATTTTGCGGAAGCGGTGGGTCAAAAGCCCGCGGATGTCATGCGCAAGCTCATGGACATGGGCACGATGCTGACCCTGAACCAACTGATGCCGTCCGATGCCGCATTGCTCCTGTCCGAGTCCTTCGGCGTGAAAGTCGAGATGATGGCCGAGCGTCCGGCCGAAGACCTCCTGACGGAGTCTGCGGAGCCGGACGAAGAGCAGGTGCATCGCCCTCCCGTGGTGACGATCATGGGGCATGTGGATCATGGCAAGACCTCGCTGCTCGACGCGATCCGTGAAACCCGGGTGACGGAAGGGGAGGCCGGCGGCATCACGCAGCACATCGGCGCGTACGTTGTGCGCACCCAGGGCAAGGCCATCACCTTCCTGGATACGCCGGGCCACGAGGCTTTCACGGCCATGCGCGCGCGGGGCGCGAAAGTCACCGATCTCGTGGTCCTGGTCGTGGCGGCCGATGACGGGGTCATGCCGCAGACCATCGAGGCCATCGATCATGCGCGGGCCGCGGGCGTTCCGCTCATCGTGGCCGTCAATAAGATGGACAAGCCGGACGCCAACTCCGACCGGATCAAAAACCAACTGGTGGAGCGGGGGTTGGTGCCGGAGGTCTGGGGCGGGGAGACGATTTACGTCGAGGTCTCGGCCAAGAAGAAGACCGGCCTGGATACGCTCCTGGAGATGATTTTGCTGCAGGCGGAGGTGCTGGAGCTGCGCGCCAACCCCGCCCGGCTGGCCAAGGGCACTGTCATCGAGGCCAAGGTCGATCGTGGGCGTGGGCCGGTCGCCACCGTGCTGGTTCAAACCGGCACGCTGCGGGTCGGCGATGCGTTTGTGGTGGGCACGTTCAGCGGCCGTGTTCGGGCGCTCTTCGACGACGCCGGCCGGTCCGTGAAGGAGGCGGGGCCTGCCATCCCGGTGGAAGTGGTCGGCCTGCTGGGGGTGCCGATGGCCGGCGACGAATTCGTGGTCACCAAGGACGAGCGGATCGCGCGCGAAATCGCCGAGTCGCGGCTTGCAAAGCAGCGCACGGCCGGGATGGCGCCCGTCCCGAAGGTGACGCTGGACGATCTGTTCTCGCAGATGGCGGCCGGGACGGTCAAGGATCTGGGCCTCGTCATTCGGGCGGACGTGCAGGGATCGGCGGAAGCCATTGCCGATTCGATCGAGCGGCTCGGCACCGACGCCGTCAAGCCCCATGTCATTTTAAAAGGCGTGGGCGGCATCACGGAGAATGATGTCCAGCTGGCCGCCGCCTCAAACGCGATCATCATCGGATTCAACGTCAGGCCGGAAGCGAAAGCGGCGGCGCTGGCGGAGCACGAAGGCGTCGACATCCGGGCCTACAGCATCATCTACGAGGTGCTGAACGACATCCGGGCCGCGATGGAAGGGCTGTTGGAGCCGACACTGAAGGAGCGGGTGCTGGGCCGGGCGGAGGTGCGCCAGGTGTTCATGATCCCCAAGGCCGGCGCCGTGGCCGGCTGTTACGTGACGGACGGGACGATCGTGCGCGCGGGCTCCAGCGTGCGCGTCGTGCGGGACGGCGTGGTGGTCTATGAAGGGAAGATGGGGTCGCTCCGCCGGTTCAAGGATGACGTGAAGGAAGTGGCGACCGGCTACGAGTGCGGTATCGGCGTGGAGAATTTCAACGACATCAAGCCCGGCGACCGGCTCGAAGTGTTCACGATCGACAAAATCGCCACGAAGCTGTGATCGCCCTGCCCGATGGTCGTCGGCGTCTGTACAATTGATCTGCACCTGCCGGGCACCGGCTCGCTCAAGGACAAGCGCCGGATTCTCCTGAGCCTGAAGGAGCGCATCAAGAAGGCGTACAATGTGTCGATTGCCGAGGTGGACGGGAACGATCTCTGGCAGCGGGCGGTACTCGGCGTGGCCTGCGTGGCCAACGAGGGGCGGTATGTCAGCCAGGTGCTGGACGGGGTGCTCAACGCCGTCCGCGCCAACCCCTCCGTCGAGTTGGTAGACCAGCACACGGAACTCTATTGAGCCATGACGGGGTTCAAGCGCACTGACCGGGTGGGCGATCAGATCCGGATGGAAATCGCGGATATCCTGATGCGCAAGGTCAAGGATCCCCGTGTCGGCTTTGTGACCGTGACGGGCGTGGATGTGACCGCGGACTTGAAGCAGGCCCGGGTTTACGTGACCGTCCTGCAGCAGGGGGCGCAGGAAACGGACGCCCAGGAAACGAGCACCCTGGACGCGCTGTCGCGGGCGGAAGGATTTATCAGGGGTGAATTGGGCCGGCGGTTGAAGCTTCGCTATGTGCCGGACTTGAAGTTCGTAAAGGATACCTCAATCGATCGCGTGGCGAAGGTGCTGACCCTGCTCGATGACATCAAGAAGGACCCGCATGAAGCTTGACCTTGCCCAGAGGACGGAGACGGCGCTGGACGGCGTGCTGGTCGTGAACAAGCCGGCGGGCTGGACGTCCCACGACGTGGTGGCCAGGGCGCGGGTTCTCCTCGGGGTCGCCAAGGTCGGCCACACGGGGACGCTGGATCCTGCGGCCACCGGCGTGCTGGTGCTGTGCCTGGGCAAGGCCACGCGGATTGCGGAGTATCTCGTGAATGCGGACAAGGAGTACCGGGCGGTGCTGCGGCTGGGCGTGGCGACCGACACGCAGGACGCGACGGGGACGGTGATCGCCGAGGCCGGGGGCGCGTTGCCGGACCGGGCGGCCATCGAAGCGGTGATGGGCCGGTTTGTCGGCCAACACCGGCAGGTGCCGCCGATGTACTCCGCCGTCAAGATCCAGGGCGTGCCGCTGTACAAGTCGGCCCGGGCGGGGCGGACCGTGGACCGTCCGGCGCGCGAGTACACCGTGCGCTCGCTGCAGATACGTTCAATCGTTCCTACGCCGCCCGAAGCGGCGCGTGCGGGAGACGCGCAGCCCCCTCCCGCTACGGTTGACGTCACCTTTGACGTGGTTTGCAGCAAGGGCACCTACGTGCGCACACTCTGCGCGGACATCGGCGAGGCCCTGGGTGTGGGCGGGCATCTGGCCGGGCTGGAGCGTCTGCGGGCGGGACGCTTCGGCATCGAGGACGCCCTGACGCTCGACGATCTGGCCGCGCTGGCCGGGCGGGAGGCCGTTGGGACGCGTCTGCACGCGCTCGTCGATGTGCTCGACGGCGTCCCGATGCTGACGCTGGACCAGCGTGCGGCCGACGGTGTGCGCCATGGGGTCGCGGCCCCGGTGGCGCAGGTGATTGGAATGGAAGGGCAGTGGGAGGCCGGCGCCTATGTCCGTCTGCAGGCTGCGGATGGCCGGTTGCTCGCGATCGGAAAGGTTCCCTGCGGGTCCGTGGACCTCAAGCAGGCCGCGCCGGGGACCGTCATTGCACTCGAAAAAGTTCTGGTATGATTGACGACGAAGGAGGGTGGACGGTATGGCGTTAACGAAAGAGTCGAAGACAGCGCTCGTTCAGGACTACAAGACCCACGGCACGGATACCGGGTCCCCTGAGGTGCAGATCGCGATCCTGACCAACCGGATCACGTACCTGACCGAACATTTCCGGGGGCACGCGAAGGATCACCATTCCCGGCGCGGGCTGCTGACGATGGTCAGCCGGCGGCGCCGGTTGCTGGATTATCTCTGTCGGCACGATGAGGAGCGGTACAAGTCCATCATCGCGCGGCTGAGCATTCGCCGCTAAGAGCACTCGGTCGAGACAGTGCGGGGCGGCCGGGCGATGGGCGTCCGGCCCGCCCCTCCAACCCGGCGTCACAGATGGACACCGATCTGCCCTGCTTCGTTCGGCAAGCAGGCCAAATCCGTGGACATCTGCAGGCGCCAAGCTAAAGGGAGACACGACAGACATGGCGCATACCGTTGAACTCGAAATAGCCGGCCGGGTCCTCAAACTGGAGACCGGGCATATGGCCAAACAGGCGGACGGATCAGTCCTGGCCACCTACGGCGACACCTACGTGCTGGCGACGGCCGTGGCCTCGCCGACCGCCAAGAAGGACCTCGATTTCCTGCCGCTCACGGTGGACTACCAGGAGAAGGCCTATTCCGCGGGCAAGATTCCGGGCGGCTTTTTCCGGCGCGAAGGCCAGCCGTCGGAGCGGGAAAAACTCACCAGCCGCCTGATCGACCGGCCGATGCGGCCGCTGTTCCCCGAGGGGTGGTACTATGAAACCCAGGTGATCGCGATGGTGATCTCCGCCGACCAGTCCGGCACCTCCGACGTGATCGGGCTCACCGCGGCGTCGGCGGCGCTCGCCGTCTCCAACATTCCGTTCAACGGGCCGGTGGCCGCCGTGCGGGTAGCCCGCCTCAAGGGGCAGTTCGTCATCAACCCGGTCCTGGGCGTGCTGGAGGAATGCGATCTGAGCCTGGTCGTGGCCGGCACGGCGGACGCTGTCATGATGGTGGAAGGCGGGGCGGCCGGCCTCCCCGAAAGCGTCATGATCGCGGCCATCGAACGGGCGCACGAGGAGATCAAGCGGATCGTCGACGCCATCAACAAACTGGCCGCGAAGTGTCCCAAGCCCAAACGCGCGGTGGTGGTCGAGCAGATCGATCCGGCCCTGACAGAGATGGTCGAGGTGCTCACGGCCGAAAAAATCCGGGAAGCGATTTTCATCCCGAACAAGACCGCCCGCCAGGAACGGCTGGATGCGGTCAAGGCCGAAGCCGTGGAGGCCCTCAAAAAGGAGGACGACCCGAATCGCACGCGGCACGTGAAGCTGGCATTTCACAACCTGGAATACACGGTTGTCCGCAAGATGATCCTCGATGGCGGCAAACGGGCGGACGGCCGCGGGCCCACGGACATCCGGGCGATCACCTGCGAAGTGGGGCTCCTGCCGCGGACGCACGGCTCGGCGCTCTTCACCCGCGGGGAGACGCAGGCCCTCGCGGTGGTCACGCTGGGCACCAGCGACGACGAGCAGAAGATCGACGCCCTGGAAGGCGAATACTACCGGAACTTCATGCTCCATTATAATTTCCCCCCGTTCAGCGTCGGCGAAGCCCGGCCGCTGCGCTCGCCGGGGCGGCGCGAGATCGGCCACGGCGCGCTCGCCGACCGGGCGCTCAAGCCGGTCCTGCCGACCAAGGCGGAGTTCCCCTATACGATCCGGCTGGTCTCGGACATCCTGGAGTCGAACGGCTCCTCCTCGATGGCGACGGTGTGCGGCGGGAGCCTCGCGCTGATGGACGCCGGCGTGCCCATTAAGGAGCCGGTGGCCGGCATCGCGATGGGGCTGATCAAAGAGGGCGCCCAGGTGATGATCATCTCCGACATCCTGGGGCTCGAGGACCATCTCGGCGACATGGACTTCAAGGTCTGCGGCACGGCGCAGGGCGTGACGGCGCTGCAGATGGACATCAAGATCGGCGGCATCACGGCCCAGCTCATGGAAAAGGCCCTGGCTCAGGCGCGCGATGGGCGGATGCATATCCTCGAGCGCATGCGCACGGCCCTGACCGCGCCGCGCGAGAAGATGTCGTCCTACGCGCCCCGGATCTACACGATCAAGATCAAGCCGGAGAAGATCCGCGAGGTGATCGGGCCGGGCGGAAAAGTCATTCGCGACATCGTGGCCACCTGCGGCGTGAAAATGGACGTGCAGGACGACGGCACGGTTACCATCGCGTCGGCCGACGAGGCCTCCGCGCAGAAGGCGATCACCCGGGTGAACCAGATCACCGAGGAAGTCGAAATCGGCAAGCTCTACATGGGCAAGGTCCGGAAGATCATGGATTTCGGCGCCTTCGTCGAGGTGATGCCCGGCGTGGACGGGTTGGTGCATATCTCGCAACTGGCCCATCATCGCGTGCAGGTGGTGACGGATGAGGTCAAGGAAGGGGACGAGATTCTCGTGAAGGTGATGGATGTGGACCGGCAGGGCAAGATCCGGCTCAGCCGGAAGGAAGCCATGCCGCCTCCCGAAGCGTCGGCTGAGTCGAAAAAATAAGAGGCGCACACCCGCGTGTTTCGCAAGGAAGTGCTGGATAACGGCCTCCGGGTCGTCACCGAGCGGATTCCCTCGGTGCGGTCGGCCTCGATCGGCATCTGGGTGGATGTCGGCTCGCGGGACGAGCAAGCCGGAGAGGAAGGGCTCTCGCACTTCATCGAGCACATGGTCTTCAAGGGCACGCGCCGCCGCTCGGCCGAGGCTATTTCACGGGAGATCGATGCGCTCGGCGGCGAGCTCAACGCCTTCACCTCGCGGGAGGGCACCACGTTCTATGCGAAGGTGCTGGACGAGCACGTCGGCGAGGGGATTGATCTGCTGGCGGACATCTTCCACCACTCCCGCTTTGATGCCAGGGAGGTGACCAAGGAGAAGCAGGTCGTGCTGGAGGAAATCAGGATGGCCGAGGACGATCCGGAGGACTACCTGTACGATCTGCACACGAAGAATGCTTTCCGGGCCCATCCGCTGGGACGACCGATCCTGGGGGAGGTCGCCACGATTCAAGCCCTCCGCAGACCCCGCGTGCTCGCCTTTCGCGCCCGGCACTACCGGCCTTCCCAGGTCGTGATCTCGGTGGCGGGCAATTTTTCCTTCGCGCCGGTGCTCAAGCAGGTGAAGGCCGCATTCGGAGGGGCCTGGGGCCAGGGCCGGGTCTCCGGCCGGAGGATCCCCCCGACGCTCGCGCGCGGGATACGCGTTCGGACGAAACCGCTGGAGCAGGCTCACCTGTGTTTCGGGTTGAAAGGCGTGTCGCAGCGCGACAAGGACCGGTACGGCGCCTACGCGCTGAACGCGATCCTGGGCGGAGGCGTCAGTTCCCGGTTGTTCCAGGAAGTGCGGGAGAAGCGGGGCCTGGCCTATTCCATCTACTCCTCGGTCATGTGCTTTACCGACAGCGGGCTGTTGACGGTCTATGCCGGCGCCCGTCCGGAGGTGGCGCCTCGCGTGATGGGGCTCGTGCTGGCGGAACTCCGGCGGTTGCAGGCCAAACCGGTGGGGCGCGCCGAGCTGGTGCGGGCCAAGAGCCAGCTCAAGGGGAACTTCATGCTGGGGCTGGAGAGCACCAGCAGCCGCATGAGCAAGCTCGCCAAGGATGAAATGTACCACGGCCGCCATGTTCCCCTCAGGGAGATCATGGCGGACATCGACGCGGTCTCGGTGGACCAGCTCTCGCGACTCAGCCGGGAGTTGCTCGATGACCGCCATCTGACCGTGACCGCGTTGGGGCCGCTCAAGAAGAAAGACGTCGAGTGCGTGATGCAGTAAGCGGGGAGGCCTCATGGAACTCGGCCGGCCGCGTCGTGGTCTCCAGAAGAAGTTCGTCGTCTCCCTCCTGATCGTCGGATTCTTGCCCGGGATCGTCGCCCTCTTCGCCACCTACCTCTACAGCACCCAAACGCTGAAGAACACCATAGGGGACAGCTTCCAACAGCTGGCCGCCTCGACCGCCAGGCGGATTGAGGTGATGATTGACGATGAGGTCGACGAAGCCCGCCATCTTGCGGCCGCGCCGCTGGCGGTCCGCTTGTCGGTGGAAGCGTCAAGCCGATCCTATCGGGGGAAGGGCGAGCCTGCCGTGCGGGCGCAATTGCTGGAGCGAAGCGCCCGATGGGAACAGTTCCGCGCCGGAAAGGCGCCGACCCTCCCGGGTTTCATCAACCAGCGCACGCTGGTGTATATCCAGAGCTGGCTGACCATCCGGCCGGGCGAATACAACAACATCCTGGTGACCGATGAGCGCGGGGCGTTGGTTGCCGGCGTGAGTCCCGACGCGAAATACCTGCACGGCGATGAACTGTGGTGGAAGGAGGCCTACGCCGGAGGGCGCGGCGGCCTCTATGTCAGCGACATTTACGAACAGGCGCCGGCCGTCTATCTGCTGGACATCGCCGTCCCCATTCTGGATCAGGCCGGGACTCGCGCCATCGGCGTGGCCAAGTTCGAGGTGCGGCGGGACAGTCTCATGAAGGCCATCATGGAAATCCGGGTCGGCGAGCGGGGGCACGGGATGCTCCTGAACACCGAGGGCACGCCGCTGATCTGCCCGGTGCTTCCTCCCACGGCGCACCTGATCAACGATCCGCTGATGAAACAGCTCATGCAGACCAAGCCGGGGTGGGTCGTGGCCGAGGACGACGCCCACGGCGGCCACAATTCCATCGTCGGCTTCGCCCCGATCAATTTCACCAACAAGTTGAGTGAGACCAGTCTCGGCGGCAATCAGTGGTACGCCTTTGTCCGGCAGGATCCCGCCGAGACCTACGCCCCGGTCTACGCGCTGTTGCGAACGGTCGGGTTGATCGGGTTCGGCCTGGTGGTGGCGCTGGCCACGCTGGGCTTCTTTGTCGGCAAGCTGATCGTGAAGCCCATCCTGTTGTTACAGGAGCAGGCTGATGCCATCCGGCAGAACGTGCGTGATCTGGCGTCCGCGGGCCGGTTTGAGCGGATGCGCATGGGCGCTGTCCGTCCCCGTGTCGCGGTGCGTACCGGTGACGAGCTGGAGTCCCTGTCGCTGGCCTTCAACCAGATGGCGGAGGCGCTGGACGAAAGCCTGAAGACGATCCGGGACCAGGAGGACGAACTGGTGCGCAAGGAGAAGCTGGCCTCCGTGGGGCAATTGCTGGCGGCTCTCGCGCACGACATCAAGAACCCGCTCGGCGTGATCCGCAGTTCCGCCCAGCTCGTGCTGGACGAGCGCCAGCCCGATGCCGTCAAGCGGGAGGTCGCGCAGTACGTGATCGAGGAGACGGACCGGCTGACGAACCGGATCAACCACTTCCTGCGGTTCGCCCGGCAGAAGCCCCCGGACATACGGCCGGTCTCCCCCCGCATGCTGCTGGACGCCGCCGTGCGCGAGTGGGAGGCGCTGGGGAAGGGGGAGCCGATCACGACGCAGGTGGAGGCGCCGGACGGCGTGGCGGACCTGCTGGTGGACGCGGATCAGATCAAGGAAGCCCTCGTCAATCTAATGATCAATGCCAGGGAAGCCATGCCGCGCGGGGGGACGCTGACCCTGTCGGCCGCCGCCGCCCCAGACGGCACCGTGCCCGCGGCAGTGGATATCCGTGTCGTGGACACCGGCGCCGGCATCAGCCCCGAGCACCTCACGCAGATTTTCGATCCGTTCTTCACCACGAAGGACTATGGCACGGGGCTGGGGCTGACCAACGCCAAGCGG
>JAVHQA010000160.1:3247-11878 GCA_036170875.1 Nitrospirales bacterium | reverse complement strand
GCACATCCTTTTTTATGTGACTTTTGCCTGACAAGGAATGAAATATCCTGCCAAATTAGCCTCCAAAGACTTTCTTGTTGTTTTCCGTTAGAATCTACAATACGATTATCCTACTGGACACTCCGGTCCCAGTCCGGCCTTTACCTCGAAGGGGCTGTCAGCCATGCAGGTACGCTTCTGGGGAACGCGCGGGTCCATCGCCGTGCCGGGCGAGAAGACCTCCAAGTACGGGGGCAATACCTCGTGCGTGGAAGTGCGCGCCGAGGACGGGACGGTGATTATCCTGGATTGCGGGACCGGCGCCCGGGAATTGGGCCAGCACCTTCTCGCCTCCGCAGTCAGGCCCCTGCGGCTCCATATGTTCATCGGTCACACCCATTGGGACCACATTCAAGGCTTCCCGTTCTTTGCCCCGGCCTTTCTGCCCGATACCGAATTGAACATCTACGCGCCCGCGGGCTTCCAGCGTCGCGTGGAGGACGCCATCGCGGGCCAGATGCAGTACTCCTATTTCCCCATCACGCTCCGCGATCTGCGCAGCCGCATCCACTTCACCGAGCTGGAGGAGGGATTCTTCCGCGTTGGTGAGGTGCTGGTCCAAACGCAATACCTAAACCACACCGCGCCGACACTGGCCTACCGTCTCTCCAGCGGGGGGGCCACCGTGGCGTACGTGACGGACCACGAGCCTTTCTGGAAGCCGAAAGGCCCGACGTTTCACCATCCCGGCGATCAGCGGCATCTGTCTTTCCTGGAGGGAGCCGATCTCATCATCCACGACGCCCAATACAGCGCGGAGGAATACGCCGGCAAGATCGGGTGGGGACACAGCACCGTGGAATACGCCACCGACATTGCGCTGGCAACGGGGAGCGGCAGGCTGGCGCTGTTCCACCACGATCCATCCCATGATGACGAAATGGTGGCGCGCCTGGAGGCGACGGCTCGGGAGCGCGCCACTGCGGGAAGCCGGTCGCTGGAGGTCTTTGCGGCCATGGAAGGGCTGGAGCTGGATGTGCGCGGAAGCGGGCGGACGGCCCCTGTCACGGCGGTGTCGGCTCTCCGGCGTCCGCCGGTCGCCGGCAAACGCGTTCTGGTTGTCAGCGCCAATGAAACCGATGTGGCGATCATCGGACAGATGCTGGCCGAGGATAATCTCGTCCTGTTGCCCACGTCCGACATGAAGACCGCGCTGGCGAGCGCTCCAGACGTTTCGCCCGACATGGTGATCATTGACGGGAATCTTCCCGACGGGGACGGCGCGGCGTTGATCAAGCCCTTGCGTGCACGGGTGGACAGTCAGGATTTGCCGATCATTCTGCTGACGGAAGGGATGGAGACGGTGGACCAGGCGTGTTTGGATGCGGGAGTCTTCACGGACTGCCTGGCCAAGCCGTTCAGCCCTTCGATGCTGCGCACGCGTGTGCTGGCGTGGCTGGCTCGCGCCACGGTGTCGGACAGCGTCCGCCCGAGCGGCAAAGCCGGCGCCGGCATCTCCAGGCGTTCGACCGACGAGCACGCGTCCAGCGCGATGGCCGGCGGCACGAAGGGAGCCGCCGCCGCAATCTTTGCGGACACGCTCGCGATGATGCCGCTGTTCCGGTCGCTTGACCGGGAGCATCTTCTGAATCTTGTGACGCAGTCCAACGAAAAGATTTTCACGGCGGGGAATGTCGCCATCCACCAGGGCGAGCCGACCGACTCGCTCTATGTGGTGCTGTCAGGGCGGATGCGCGTGATCCAGGCAACCTTTGAAAGCCCGGTTGCCGGCGAGGTGCTGGCAGAGATCGGCTACGGAGAAATTTTCGGAGAGCTGGGGGTGCTGACGGATCAGCCGCGGTCGGCGACGATCGTGGCGATGGAGCACACACGCTGCCTCGAGATCTCCCCTGAGGATTTCATGCAAGTCCTGCAGCGGACGCCGGAGATGGCCATTGCCATGCTCCGGATGCTGGCCCGGCGGCTGCAAAACACGGATCGCCTGCTTGCGCGCTACGCGCCGGACCCGCTGACGGGCCTTCTGGGCCGGCGGGCGTTCCTTGACCATTACCAGCGTATGGCGGCCGGGCCACGGCGCCGCCGCAGTGGCGTGGTGCTGCTGGTCCTGGACGTGCGGCAATTGAAGACGATCAATGATCGCTTCGGCTACATGATCGGGGATGAAGTCCTGCAGACCGTGGCCGACGCCCTGAAGGAGGCGACCCGTACCACGGATCTCGTGGCTCGGTACGGGGGAGACGAATTCGCTGCCCTGCTGGTGGACACCGGTCCGGCCCAGGCGAGCGTCATCATCAACCGCGTGCAGGAGAAACTCTCCGAGCTGGCCGTCCGGCGCGGTCTCCCCGTGATGGTTGAGTGCAAGATCGGCATCGCCGGCAACATGGACCCGCCGGTAAACGTCGACGATCTGTTATGGGTTGCGGACGAATACCTTCGCAAGCAATAACTTTCCTCCCCGCCATCTGTCACGCCTCGGCCGACCTGCCGAACGCATGAGATTATTTGACAAAATCGGTCCTGTGACATAGAATCCAAGCTTTCCGGGGAGGGGAGAGTTGGACGAGAGCTTCTTTAGAATCAATCGGTTACCGCCTTACGTGTTCAATGAAGTGCAGGCGCTCAAGCTGCAGGCACGTCGGCGCGGAGAGGACATCATTGACTTCGGCATGGGCAATCCCGACGAGCCGACGCCGCCGCACATCGTGGACAAGCTCATCGAGGCCGTCAAGAACCCGAAAAACCATCGGTATTCAGCCTCGCGTGGAATCACCAAGCTTCGCCATGCGATCACCGCCTGGTACCAGCGTCACTACAGCGTCGACCTCGACCCGGAGACGGAAGCGATCGTCACCATCGGGTCCAAGGAAGGGCTGGCGCATCTGGCGCTGGCGATGATCACACCCGGCGATGTGGTGCTGACGCCCACGCCGACCTATCCGATCCATCCCTACAGCGTCATCATCGCGGGCGGCGAGGTGCGCGGCATTCCCCTGCGCCAGGACAGCGATTTCTTCGAGGATCTGATGGAGGCCTACCGCCGGACGCTGCCCCGTCCCAAGATGCTGATCCTCAACTTCCCGCACAACCCGACCACCGCCGTCGTGGACCTGGCGTTTTTCAAGAAGATCGTGGCCTTCGCGAAGGAGAACAACGTCTTCGTGGTGCACGATCTGGCGTATGCAGACATCGTCTTCGACGGGTACAAGGCGCCGAGCTTTCTTCAGGCGCCCGGCGCCAAGGACGTGGGCGTGGAGTTCTACACGCTCTCCAAGAGCTACAACATGCCCGGCTGGCGCGTCGGCTTCTGCGTCGGCAATCCCAAGATGGTCGGGGCGCTCCAGAAGATCAAAAGCTACCTCGACTACGGCATCTTCCAGCCGATCCAGATCGCCGCCATCATCGCGCTGAACGGGCCGCAGGACTGCGTTCAGGAAACCGTCAAGCTGTACCGGGACCGCCGTGATGTGATGGTAGAGGGACTCAACCGCATCGGGTGGAAGGTCGAGAAGCCCCTGGCGACCATGTTCGTCTGGGCTCCGATTCCGGACGCGTACCGGGCCATGGGGTCGCTGGAGTTCTCCAAGCTGCTCCTGCACGAGGCGAAAGTGGCGGTGTCGCCGGGGATCGGGTTCGGCGAATGCGGGGACGACCACGTCCGGTTCGGTCTCGTCGAGAACGAGCATCGCACCCGGCAGGCGATCCGCGGCATCAAGAAGGCGCTCAAGCTCTCCGGCGGGGAAGAATAGGCGGGCGACTTCGTGAAGGACCGCATCGCAGTCGGGTTAATCGGGTTCGGCACCGTGGGGACCGGCGTGGCCACGGTGCTGGCTTCCAACGCGGGGCCCATCCGCCGGCGGCTCGGCGTGCCGCTGGAGCTGGTCAAGGTCGCCGATCTCAACCTCACGGCGGACCGTGGCGTCACCCTCCCGCCCGGAGTCCTGACCTCGAACGCGCGCGAAGTCATTGACGATCCGAAGATCGACATCGTCATCGAGCTGATCGGCGGCTACGACCCGGCCAAGCGCTTCCTGCTCGATGCGATGGCCAGAGGCAAATCCGTTGTCACCGCCAACAAGGCGTTACTGGCCGTTCACGGCGAGGAGCTCTTCCAGGCGGCCGCGCGCGCCAAGGTGGACATCGGCTTCGAGGCGAGCGTCGGCGGCGGGATCCCCATCGTGCGCACGCTGACCGAAGGGCTTGCGGCGAACCGCATTTTGTCGCTGTACGGCATCGTCAACGGCACGTCGAACTACATCCTGACCACAATGACTGAGGCCGGCCGGCCGTTCGACGAGGTGCTGGCGGAAGCGCAGAAGGCGGGCTATGCGGAGGCCGACCCGACCTTCGACATCGCCGGGACGGATGCGGCCCATAAGCTGGCGATCCTGATCAATCTCGCGTTCGGGACGCCGGTGAATTTCAAAGACGTGTATGTCGAAGGCATCACCGGGATCGCCCCGATGGACATCGCCTATGCGACCGAGTTCGGCTATACGATCAAGCTGCTGGCGATTGCCAAGCTGCACGAGAACGGAGCGGGTGGCGGCGCCGCCGAACTCGAAGCGCGCGTGCATCCGACCATGATCGCGAGCGATGCGCCGATCGCGCGGGTGGGCGGCGTGTACAACGCCATTCAGGTCACGGGGGACGCCGTGGGCGACATCATGCTGTACGGCCGCGGCGCCGGCTCGCTGCCGACCGCCAGCGCCGTGGTGAGCGACGTTATCGACATGGCGCGGAACATTCTCGCGGGGTCCGTCGGGCGCGTCCCGTCCTGCGCGTTTCAGGCGGATCAGCGGCGGCCGCTGCGCATCCGCCCGATCGACGAGGTCGGCTGCCTCTACTACCTGCGGTTCATGGTGCTGGACAAGCCCGGTGTCCTCTCGCAGCTCTCCGGCGCGCTGGGGAAGCACGAGATCAGTATTTCGTCCGTCCTTCAGCGGGGGCGCAAGGACGGCCAGACCGTGCCGGTGGTCATGACGACGCATCTGGCGGTCGAGCGCAACATGCAGGCGGCCTTGAAGGACATCGCGGCGCTTCCGTTTGTGTCCGGGCAGACCACGCTGGTTCGAATCGAAGGCGAGGATCGCTGATATGGGCGGCTGGCGGGGGATCATTGAAGAGTACCGGGCCTACCTGCCCGTGAGCGCGTCCACGCCGCTGGTCACGCTGGGCGAGGGGAACACGCCGCTGGTGCGCGCGCCGCGCCTCGCGGAAGCGATTGCGCCGAAGCTCGATCTGTATCTCAAGTTCGAGGGCGCCAACCCGACCGGTTCCTTCAAGGACCGGGGCATGACGCTGGCGATCTCCAAGGCGGTGGAGGAGGGCGCGCGGGCGGTCATCTGCGCTTCCACCGGCAACACATCGGCGTCGGCGGCCGCCTACGGCGGGCGTGCCGGGCTGCAGGTCTTCGTGCTGATCCCCGAGGGAAAGATTGCGCTGGGCAAGCTCGCGCAGGCGATGATGCACCGCGCGACGGTGCTCCAGGTCAAGGGAAACTTCGATCAGGCCCTGACGATCGTCAAGGAGATTTCGGTCAAGTACGGGATCGTCCTGGTGAACTCGGTCAATCCCTACCGGCTGGAGGGACAGAAGACGGCGGCATTTGAGGTCTGCGATCAGCTCGGCGACGCGCCGATGTACCATTTTCTGCCGGTGGGCAACGCCGGCAACATCACCGCGTATTGGAGGGGGTATCAGGAGTATCACAAAGGCGGCAAGTGCGCGAGGCTCCCCCGCATGATGGGGTTTCAGGCCGCAGGCGCCGCGCCCATCGTGCTGGGCCACGTCGTGGAGAAGCCCCAAACGATCGCCACGGCCATCCGCATCGGCAATCCGGCCAGCTGGGTGCAGGCGGTGAAGGCCATGCAGGACTCGAACGGCAAGATCGATCTCGTGACGGATGAGGAGATCGTGGAAGCGTACCGGATGGTGGCGGCCCTGGAAGGCATCTTCTGCGAGCCGGCGTCCGCCGCGTCGGTCGCTGGGGTCATCAAAATGCAGAAGGCAGGGCTGTTCAAGGACGGCGAATCGGCCGTGTGCACGCTGACCGGGCACGGTCTCAAGGATGTGGACATCGCAATTTCGGTCTCGCAGAAACCGACGACGATCCAGGCCAACATGGAGGACGTCGTGAGGGTCCTGGGCTACTAACGTCTATGTTCGCGCAGGGAGGGCGCTTCTGGTTCGCATGAAATACGTGATCCTGCTGGGGGATGGGATGGGTGACCATCCGTTGGCGGAACTCGGGGGGCGGACGCCGCTGCAGGCGGCCAAGACTCCCAACCTGGATTTCCTCGCCCGACATGGCGAACTGGGGCTGGTCAAGACCACGCCGGATGGGTTCTACCCGGGCGGCGATGTGACGCAACTGGCGATCCTGGGCTATGACCCCCACAAGTATTACACCGGACTCGCGCCGCTGGAAGCGGCCGGCCTCGGCGTGGTGCTGAATCCCGACGATGTCGCGTACCGCTGCAACCTGGTCACTCTGCGGGCGGATACCGGCGGGTACGACGTGAAGAAGCTGGGCCCGCACGCCGTGATGGAGGACTACAGCGCCGGACAGATCGATTCGCTCGACGCCAAGGAGCTGATCTACGACATCAATGAGCAACTGGGGACGGAGGTCGTGCAGTTCTATCCCGGCGTGTCGTACCGGAACCTCATGGTCTGGGCCGAGGGGAAGCACCGCGTGACTCTGACGCCCCCGCATGACATTGCGGGCAAGCCGGTCGGCGAGTTTCTGCCGAAGGGGGACGGCGACGTCGTTCTGCGCGCGTTGATGGACGAGGCCCTGGCCATCCTGCGCGCGCATCAGATCAATCAGGATCGGATCGAGGCGGGCAAGCCGCCGGCGAACGGCATCTGGTTGTGGGGCCACGGCAAGGCGCCGAAGCTGCCGAAGCTGACGGAGCGGTACGGCCTGTCCGCGACCATGGTCGCGGCACTGGACCTGCCGCGGGGGCTGGGCCTTTCATGCGGCTTTGAAGTGGTGAAGGTGGAGGGGGCCACAGGCTCCGTGGACACTGATTATCCCGGGAAGGCCGAGCGCGCGCTCCAAGAGCTGGAGAAGCGGGATCTGGTGTACGTCCACCTGGGGGCGACGGATGATGCGAGCCACCAGGGAGACGTGCAGGCCAAGGTGCGGGCCATCGAGTCGTTCGACGAGCACACGGTGGGCGCGTTGCTGAAGGGATTGCCGAAGCTGGGGCCGCATCGCGTGTTGGCGGTCTGCAACCATGCCACGCCGGTCGCGCTCCGCTGCCATACAAATGATCCGGTTCCGTTCGCTCTCTATGAAGGGCCGGCATCACGCGGTCGTGCCGATGCGGACCGCGGCTTCAACGAGGCGGACGCCCAGGCCACGAAGACGATGCTGGCCGACGCCACGAAGCTGATGGGGAAATTACTGGGGAAGTGACGGACGATGCCGTTAGTCGTGCAGAAATTCGGCGGGACCTCGGTCGCGAATGTCGACCGGATCAAACACGTCGCGGGTTTGGTGGCCCGAAGCCGGCAGGCGGGCGACACCGTCCTGGTGGTGCTTTCCGCCATGAGCGGGGAGACGGACCGTCTGATGAAGCTCGCGCACGAGGTCGCCGATTGTCCGGACGAGCGCGAGATGGACATGCTGCTCTCCACTGGGGAGCGTGTGACGATCGCCCTGCTTGCGATGGCATTGCGCTCGATGGGCTTCGAAGCCCGCTCCTACACCGGGCGGCAGGTCGGGATCATCACCGACAGCACGCATACGAAAGCCCGGATCGAGCGAATCGCCACTGAGCGGATACAGGCGGCGCTCGACAAAGGCATCATCCCGGTTGTGGCGGGGTTCCAGGGGATCAATGAGCAGAACGACGTGACCACGCTGGGGCGGGGCGGGTCGGACCTCACGGCCGTGGCCCTGGCTGCCGCGCTGAAGGCCGACCGCTGCACCATCTACACCGACGTGGACGGTGTGTACACGGCGGACCCGAACGTGGTCTCGGCGGCGCGCCGGCTGAACAAGGTATCGTACGAGGAAATGCTGGAACTCGCGAGCCTCGGGGCGAAGGTGCTCCAGAGCCGCTCGGTCGAGTTCGCCGCCAAGTATGGCGTGCCGGTGGTGGTCAAGTCCACCTTCGCCGAGGGCAGCGGCACGCTGGTAACCAAGGAGGATCGGGACATGGAACAAGTCGTGGTCTCCGGCGTGACGGGGGATCGCAACCAGGCGAAGGTCACATTTGTCGGGGTGCCGGACAAGCCGGGGATCGCCGCCCGCATCTTCGGAGCAATCGGGGCCGCCAACATCCTGGTGGACATGATCATCCAGAACGTCAGCCAGGGCGACCTGACCGACCTGTCCTTCACCATCCCCAGGGCGGACCTTCCCAAGGCGGTGGATCTCGCCAACCGCATTGCCAGGGACATCGGCGCGAAGAGCGTCGAGGTCAAGGACCAGATCGCCAAGGTCTCGCTGGTCGGTGTGGGCATGCGGTCTCACTCAGGCGTGGCCGCGCGGATGTTCGAGACCCTGTCCCGCGAGGGGATCAACATCATGATGATCAGCACCTCCGAGATCAAGATCTCCTGCGTCATCGAGGAGAAGTCCATGGACCCGGCCCTCCGCGCCCTGCACAAGGCGTTCGG
>JAVHQA010000160.1:0-3147 GCA_036170875.1 Nitrospirales bacterium | reverse complement strand
GCCGAGGACAAGGTGCGCGTGGCCCGGAAGCTCGATGAGCTCGGGGCCCACTTCATCGAGGGCGGCTGGCCTGGCGCCAATCCCAGGGACATCGACTTCTTCCGCATGATCAAGACGGTGCCCCTCACGCAGGCCAAGGTCGTGGCCTTCGGCTCGACGCGACGGGCCGCCAACACCGTGCACAACGATCCGGTCCTCAAGTCCCTGCTCGCTGCGGATACCCGGTATGTGACGCTGTTCGGCAAGAGCTGGAACCTGCACGTCACGGACGCGCTGGGGATCTCGCTCAGGAAAAACCTCGAGCTGATCGAGGATTCCCTGGCCTTTCTGAAGGGCAAAGGGCGCCGGGTGTTTTATGATGCCGAGCACTTCTTCGACGGCTACAGGGCCAATCCGGGCTATGCGCTGCAGACGCTATTGAAAGCGCAGGCGGCCGGCGCGGAGCGGATCATCCTGTGCGACACAAACGGCGGAACCATGCCCTGGGATGTCAGACGGATCGTTGCGGAGGTCGCGCGGGAAATCCGCGTGCCGCTCGGCATCCACGCCCACAACGACGCGGAGATGGCCGTCGCCAACTCGCTGATCGCGATTCAGGAAGGCGTGTTGCAGGTGCAGGGGACCATTAACGGCATCGGCGAGCGGTGCGGCAACGCCAATCTGTCCTCGATCATCCCGAACCTGAATCTCAAGATGAAGCTGCCGTCGGTGACATCCGATCAGTTGCGCAATCTCCGCGAGGTCTCCCACTTCGTGGCGGAGATCGCCAACCTGGTGCCGAACAAGCACCAGTCGTACGTGGGGGACTCGGCGTTCGCCCACAAGGGCGGCGTGCACATCGATGCGGTCCGGAAGAACCCGATGACCTACGAGCATGTCAGGCCGGAAGCGGTCGGCAATCGCCAGCGGATGCTCATCTCCGATTATGCCGGGAAGAGCAGTCTGGCGGCGAAGGCCGAAGAGTTTCACATCACGCTGCGCAAGAAAGACCCCAAGGCCAGGGAACTGCTGGCGACGCTCAAGGACCTTGAAAACCAGGGCTATCAGTTCGAGGGGGCCGAGGGCTCGTTTGAGCTTCTGATGCGCCGCATGCTCGGCAAGCACAAGCCGTCGTTCGAATTGGTGGGCTTCCGCGTGATCGTGGAGAAGCGGTGCGCAGACGAGGAACCCATCTCGGAGGCCACGGTGATGGTCAAGGTCGGTTCCACCGTGGAGCATACGGTGGCCGTCGGCACGGGGCCTGTCAATGCCCTGGACCACGCGCTGCGCAAGGCCCTGGAGAAGTTCTATCCGCAACTGCGGGAGGTGAAGCTGCTGGATTACAAAGTCCGGGTCCTGGCCGCCGACAAGGGAACTGCGTCCAAGGTGCGCGTCCTGATTGAATCGGGGGACCACAAGGAAAAATGGGGAACGGTGGGGGTGTCCGAGAACATCATGGAGGCAAGCTGGCAGGCTCTGGCCGACAGCATCGAGTATAAGATGGTGAAAGATCGGCGTTCTTCCAAAAGCGGTTCTACTTGACTTCTTGGGGAGGCTTTCGTATCGTAGTGATCTATCAAGGGATTTTGCCGTTTAAGGCGATCAGGGGGTAGGCGGATGAGGAAGGCAGACCTGGCGACCGAAATATATGAAAAGGTTGGCGTCTCCAAGAAAGAGGCTGCCGACCTTGTCGAGCTGGTCCTCGATACGATCAAGGGGATCCTGCAGAAGGGTGAGTCTTTTAAAATCGCCGGGTTCGGCAATTTCGTCGTCAGGAGCAAGGGGCCGAGGAAAGGTCGGAATCCACGAACCGGTGAAGAGATCGGGATTACCCCTCGACGCGTAGTGACCTTCCGTCCGAGCCAAATCTTTAAAAAATACGTGAACTAGCCGCAGCATCGCTCGTATGGCTACCGGGGCATCAGGATCCGCTGAAACCAGCGCAGCGGTCGGCGAGAAACTCTTTTACAAGATCGGCGAGGTCAGCCGGCTGACCGGCCTTCCCTCCTACGTGTTGCGGTTTTGGGAATCCGAATTCGGATTCCTGCGTCCACAGAAGACCCGCGGCCGCCAGCGGAAGTACACGCCGAAGGATATCGAGACCCTCCTCCAGATCAAGCGAATGCGTTATGATAAGGGGTTCACGATCGAGGGGCTCAAGCGGCGCTGGCACACCCGGGAGGGCACGCAAGAGCGGCGCCCCTCCCGCGCGACGGCTGATGTGGTGCGGCGTGTCAAGCACGAGGTGCAGGAGATGCTGAAGGTGCTCGGAGAGCAGCAGTAACCGCTCGCCGATACAGGGCAATGATTTACACGGTTCGGGGCGTAGCGCAGACCGGTAGCGCACTCGCTTGGGGTGCGAGTGGTCGTGGGTTCAAATCCCGCCGCCCCGACCAAACCTCGCCTGTTCTTTCTTTCCTCCAATGACCAATCCCGACAAGGCCCGGTTGAAAATGGTCGAGGGGCAGATTGTCGCCCGGGGCATTGCCGATGCGCGCGTGCTGGAGGCGATGCGGAAAATCCCGCGGCATCTGTTTCTCGAAGAGGCGTTGAGCGATCGGGCCTATGACGATTCGGCTCTGCCGATCGGCGAAAAGCAGACCATCTCGCAGCCCTTCATTGTCGCGCTGATGACGCAGGCGCTCGCGCTTCAGGCGACCGACAAGGTTCTGGAGGTCGGGACGGGGTCAGGATACCAGACGGCGATCCTGGCCGAGCTGGCCGCCCGTGTCTATTCCATCGAGCGGGTGAAGTCGCTGGCCCAGCGGTCGCGCGAGCGGCTCGACCGGCTGGGATACCGGAACGTGGCCGTTCGGAACAGCGATGGGACTTACGGGTGGGAAGAGGCCGCGCCCTTCGATGCCATCTTGGTGGCGGCCGGGTCCCCGTCCATCCCCTCCATGCTGGTGGAGCAATTGCGCGAGGGGGGACGCCTTGTCATCCCGGTGGGAGACCGGAACGCGCAGGTGCTACAGCTCGGGGTCAAACAGCGCGGCAAACTGGTATTGAGCTGTCTGACCGACTGCACCTTCGTGCCGTTCATCGGGGCCTTCGCGTGGAGCGCGGACGCATGCTGAAAATCTACAACACCCTGACCGGCCAGAAAGAACCCTTCGAACCGCTCGTACCGAACACGGTCCGCATGTACGTGTGCGGCGTCACGGTCTA
>JAVHQA010000159.1:3654-11918 GCA_036170875.1 Nitrospirales bacterium | reverse complement strand
GGAAGCCTGGGCAGTCGCGAGGGGACGTCCAAGCAGCCAGCGCTTAAACCACATGTCCTGCTCTATTTGGAGAAGTCCTGCGGCGGGACCGGCGGCGCGTCGTCAACTTTGCGGACGCGGCCGAACTGGTCGTACTCGACCCGGACCCCGTGGCGGCTCAGGACCCCGAAACGATAGTAAAAGGTCTCATACAGGTACGGGCCGTACTGCTTCTCTTCCATGCTGGAATAATGCGCCATGATCTTGTGGGCGTCTTCCCGCGTCAGGCCGTAATGCACGATTTTTTTGAAGTGCTCGTAGGGAAACGTGCCTCGCCGCTCGATCTTCGACCATTCCACGCCGAGCGCGCTGGCCAGGGCCTTCATCTCCTGCACGTACCAGATGCGATCGGCAACGACCAGGAACACGAACGTCACGACGATGGCGGCAATCCATTTGGCGGTCCAGGGCATCAACGATCGGTTAGGGGGCGGCCAGCGTGGGGGTGGTGATGACTTCCACACCCTTCGGCACGGTGAACACGAACAGATCGTCTTTGAGGCCGGTGTTCGCCTTGAGCGCGCTGAACGTGAACGTGGAGACGTTCCCGTTGACGTCGTGCAGCTCGACCCGGCGCAGGTAATGCGTCGCCGCGTCGACCTCGACGACGATGCGCGGCTGGTCTGGCCCGCCATCCGGCAGCGTGAGGCTCAGGATCGGGAGCCCGCCGTTGCCCCTGGCGCCGTCCGGCGCCAACGCGACCAGGTAGTGCTCGTCCAGCCGCCCGATGCCCTGAAGAAGCTGGAGTGGGGCCTGCGAGTTGGCCATCCTGGAGAGCTGCCCGTTCAGCACCTGTTTGTGCTCGGGGATGTAGAACTGGACCTTGTCGTTCTCCACGAAGATCTGCTCAAGCGTGGGCTCCAGGTAGTCCCACCGGAGCTTGCCCGGGCGTTTGAGATAGACCCGCCCGGCCGATTTAATGGCGGACGCAAAGCCTCGGACGGACGTGGTCTGCGCGAACTCGGCGGTGAGGTCGGTCGTCTTCTGGTAGCGGGCCTCGACCTTCTTCACCAGATCCTTGACGGGATCGCCGGCCTGCGCGGGTCCGGCCAGGCAGGCCCCGCCGATCAGGAGCGCCGCCAGGGCGCGCCTTAGGGCAAAGAGACACCGGGTCATGGGCCTTCGTCCACCCCGACGCGCTTGACGAGCACTTCCCGGCGTCCGTCCCGCGACATGCCTCCGACGATGCCGTCCTGCTCCATCATCTCGATCATGCGGGCGGCGCGGGGATAGCCGATGCGCATCCGGCGCTGCAGGAAAGACGCCGACGCCTGGCCGGTGCCGATGACGATCTCCTTGGCCTGCTCGTACATCTCGTCGCCGTCGCCGGAGTCGCCCCGCCCTTCCGCTTCGGCCGTGACCGCTTCTTCGCTATAGGCCGGCCCGCCCTGGGCCTTGACGAAGTCCACGACCTTTTTGATGTCCCCGTCCGGCACATAGGCGCCATGCACGCGGGTCAGCTTGCCCGTGCCGGTCGCGAGATACAGCATGTCCCCGCGGCCCAGCAATTGATCCGCGCCGTTCTGATCGAGGATGGTGCGCGAATCGGTCTTCGACGCCACCTGGAAGGCGATGCGCGCCGGAAAGTTCGCCTTGATGAGGCCGGTCAGGACATCTACGGAAGGACGCTGCGTCGCCAGAATAAGATGGATACCGGCGGCCCGGGCCATCTGGGCCAGCCGGGCGATGGAATCCTCCACCTCCTTGGAAGCCACCATCATCAGGTCGGCCAGCTCATCGATGACGATGACCAGATACGGCAGCGGCGTCGGCGGGGTTTTGCGAGCCAGGCCGGCGGTCGTTTCACCGACGGACAGCCGGTCTTCTTCCGACAGGTACGCCGGCTCCGTTCCCGCAACGACTTCGGCCTCCGTCGAAATGTCGGCGGGTTGAGGCGGCGGCACACCCTGCGCCTCCGCCACGACGCGGTTGTACGCATCGATGTTGCGGGATCCGTGCTCGGCCATCAGCTTGTAGCGGCGCTCCATCTCCTTGACGGCCAGCATGAGCCCGCGCGCGGCGGCCTTGGGCTCGGTGATCACCGGCCGCCACAGATGGGCGATCCCCTCGTACGTCGTGAGCTCGAGCATCTTGGGGTCGATCATCAGGAACTTGACCTCGTCCGGCCGCGCCGAGAAGAGGATGCTTAGGATCATGGTGTTGAGCGCGACGCTTTTGCCCGACCCCGTCGCGCCCGCGACAAGCAGGTGCGGCATCCCGCGTAGGTCGGCAACGATGGGCATCCCGAAGATGTCCTTCCCCAGCGCGAGCTTCAGCGGCGACCGCGACGCCTTACAGGACTCGCTCAGGATGATCTCCTTCAGCGCCACGTCCTCGCGCCTGGGGTTCGGCACTTCGATCCCCACCACCGACTTCCCCGGAATGGGCGCCACGATGCGGATGCTGATCGCCTTGAGCGCCAGCGCCAGATCGTCGTCGAGGTTCACGATGCGGGCCACCTTGACGCCGGGCGCCGGCTCGAACTCGTACATCGTCACGACAGGGCCGACATGCGTCTGAATCACCTGGCCGTTGATGCCGAAATTCGCCAGTGCCTGGGTGAGAATCTGGGCCTGCGCGCGAATCTCCTCATCACTGAGCCGCTCCACCACCGTCGCGGGATCGCCGAGCAGCGTCACCGGGTCGGGCAGGATGTACCCGGCCCCGCCGACCACTTCAGGGAACAGCACCGGCTCGGGGAGTTCTTCGCGGCGCGGGCGCTTTCGCCGTTTTTTATGTTCGGACGGGACCTCCGGGCCGGCGGCCTCCTCCCTGGACATCTCCTCAGAAACGATTTCGGCAGAGCTGATCTCGCCGTCGGCCTCTCCGGCCGGTACGATCGGCTCGGCCCGGATGATCTTGACCGCGCGCTCTTTCGGTTTGCGCGGCTTCTTGGCCGATCGAGCACGAAACTGCGTCCACCGCTCCTGCGCCCATTCGCGCAGCGTCTCCGCGCCCTCGGCGATCTGCTGGGCGATCGTCATCAGCGACACCGGCGTTGCAATCAGAAGGGAGAGGACCAGCCCGGACGTGACGACGATGTGCGCGCCCACCGGCGCAAAGTAGGCGACGAGCAGCTCGCTGAGGAATCCGCCGATGTGGCCGCCGGCGAAGCCGAGCTGCACCCACCCGCTTCCCAGCGTCGGGATGCCGCGCAGGCGGAGCGCCAGCAACATGGAGAGGAACAGGAGCAGTACGGTGAAGCCTACGGCGCTGCGGCGCGTGATGTCCATCCCCCCGCGCAGAAAACAACGGAAACCCAGCACACCCAGGGCGATCGGCAGAAGATACGCGCCTCCGCCGACGGCTGAAAAGACACCGGTGGCAAGCGTCATCCCGACCTTGCCGATCCAGTTGTCTATGGAATCGGAATGAAACGACTCTTCAAATAGAAGCGGATCGCGGGGCGAGTAGGACAGCAGCGAAAGACCGAGCAGAAGGGTCAGGGTAAGAAAGACCACCCCCACCATTTCATGTCGGTTCTCCGCCGCCCCGCTTTTGGTGGTACTGGCAGCGGCCATATCGTGGAGACTACCATATGCAGTGGCGAGAGATCAATGATTCCACTTTACATTGGGGGCAAACGAAACGGGCCACTTCCCTTGGGGAGGTGGCCCGTCGTGGCGCTTGGGGCGCCGTCCAGTCGTTATGGGCTTGCCTTATTTGTGGAACCCGCCCTCGGCGGAGAGTGGCACGCTTCCGTCGGTGATACGAACCGAGCGCCTCTACCCCTTATCGGAGTTCCTCTTGCCCAGCCTTGTCCGTTTATAATCGCCTCGGCGATCTCGTGCCTTGAGGCACCGGACTGAAGGCTTATGCGAGACGGCTCGGCACCGCGCAGAAGGCCCACCGTGGCAAGCGATATGCCACCGCCGGCGGGTATACATGTCCGGCGGAGTAAGGTCTTCCATAGAACACCTCCTCCTTTCAAAACAATGCTACACCCACCTCATCGAGGTGTCAACCATGAAGGGAACAGCTAGAGAAAGAAACAGACACGCAACGGGGAATCATCTATCTGGAACGGGCTGCGCCCCCAACCTCAGCCACATGCATGGGCCGGACACAATGCGCGGCCTCTTCCCGCCGGCCGCAATTGATACAGGCATAGAAATGGGCCACCAGTCCATCCAGCATATCAAGCACACGCTCCGGAAACATCGAGCCCTGACACTTCTTGCACTTACGCATCTGATCCTCCAATTTTCGCATGGTCCACATATAATAAGGCATGGATCCTGTTTTTCCAGCCTTCCGGTCAAGTTTTTTTGACTTTTTTTATCGGGAAAGAAGAACTGCCCTGCCTGTCAGGCATAGGTCTTTCGGGCTGACCGCAATATGCGGGGTATCTTCTTGAGGTACTATACTGCCGGCGTGGGGGAATGCGCTCTGCACTTAAACGGCGTGGGTGCCGCGAAGCCATCGTACATATTGCGCGACGCCTTCTTCCAGCGATGTGAACGCCGCATCGTACCCGGTTTTTCTCGCTTTGCTCATATCGGCCTGGGTAAAGTACTGGTAGCCGCTTCGGAATCTCTCCGGCGTCGGCACCCATTCAATCTTAGGTTCCAGCCCCAAGGCCTGAAACAAGGCATGGGCCAGGTCGAGAAAACTCCGCGCTTCGCCCGTGCCGCAATTGTAAATGCCGGAGGCCGGCTTCCGCTCCAGGCAAAACAGGCAGAGCCGCACGACATCATCCACGAACACAAAGTCGCGCTTTTGCTGACCGTCGGGAATGCCGTCCCGGTGGGACTTGAACAGCGTCATCTTGCCGGTTTTCTGAATTTCATGAAACCCGTGGTAGATCGTGGACGCCATCCGGTTTTTGTGATTTTCGCCGGGACCGTACACATTAAAGAACTTGAGACCGTGCCAGGCCGGAGGCGTCCGGGATTCTTTCAGCGCCCAGAGGTCAAAATCGTGCTTGCTTCGTCCGTACAGGTTCAGCGGCTGGAGCCCGGCGATCAGGGCGTGGTCGTCGGAGTAGCCCTGTTCCCCGCGGCCGTAGGTGGCCGCGCTGGAAGCGTAGACCAGCGGAATTTGCTTCTCTGCGCACCATCGCCACAATTGTTGGGTGTACCCGGTGTTCCACTTCTCCATGTACGCTTCATCGGTTTGTCCCGTGTCCGTGCAGGCGCCCAGGTGCAGCACCGCGTCCACTCCCGCAAGGCCCGGCAATCTGTCGAAGAACTCAGCCCGGTCAATGAACGGAAGCCCGTCCATTCCTTTCGCGCAATCCCTGGTATGCAGGTAGATCCGGGCGTCGACCAGAATCAAATCCGTCTTGCCCTGTTGAAGCAGGGTCCGGACGATCCGATTGCCGATAAAACCGCAGGCGCCTGTTACAAGAAGGCTCATGTGCCTTTAGTAAAGCATATCTTTCCGGACGTTTCCATTGTTGGGACGGTCTCCCTGCTCCACACCGAGCGCATCGGTCAGCGCCGCGAATTCCGCGATGCTCAACGTTTCGGCGCGCCGCCGAGGATCAATGCCGGCGGCTTCAAGCGCGACGGCCGTTCGCCCCGCCTCGAAGCCTTCATCGCGCAGCGAATTCGGCAGGGCCTTGCGCCGGTGGGCGAACCCCCCGCGCACCACCTTGAAGAACAAACCCTCATCACGGACCGCAACCCTCGGCCGCCCCAGAGGGGTGAGCGCCACCACAGCCGATCCCACTTTCGGCTGCGGGCGAAAGCACGACCCCGGCACCTTGAAGGCCACGCGGACGTCGCACCGGAACTGCGCCGCGACCGACAGCACGCCGTACTCCTTGCCTCCGGGCGCCGCGGCAAGGCGCGCGGCCACTTCCCCTTGCAGCATCAGCACCATGCGGTCCACGCGTGAGCCCTGCTCCAACAGCCGGAACAGCAGGGGCGTGGAGACATAGTACGGCAGATTGGCGACCACCAGAAACGGGCTGGGTATCTGCGCATAGTCGAACGTGACGGCATCGCCTTCGATGAGCCGAAAATTGGGGCGCACGCCGAGCGTCTCACGAAGGTGGGCGCACAGCGCGGTATCCAGCTCGATCGCGATCACCAGCCCGGATGCCTCCAGGAGCGCTTCCGTGAGGATGCCCCGGCCAGGCCCGATTTCAAGGACCGTCTCGCCCGGCTGCAGTTGCGCCGACCGGACGATTTTTCGGACGATGTTCTTGTCGATCAGGAAGTTCTGTCCGAGGGGCTGTCGCGCCATTAGCGGGAGGTGTGCCCGGCGAACGTCGCGGCAAGGCGGATTGCTTCGAGGAGGCTGCCTTCGTCCGCCAGACCCTGGCCGACGATGTCATAGGCGGTGCCGTGGTCCACGGAGGTCCGAATGATCGGCAGTCCCACCGTGATGTTGACCGACATGCCGAAGGCGGCGAGTTTCAAGGGGATCAGTCCCTGGTCGTGGTACATGGCCACCACCGCGTCATACTTGCCGCGGGCCGCCTGCCCGATGAGCGTGTCCGCAGGCAGCGGCCCGACTGCGGGAAACCCCAGCGCACAGGCTCTCGCAACGCCGGGCCCGATGGCGGTGCGCTCTTCAGTCCCGAACAGCCCGCCCTCGCCGCCATGGGGATTGAGGGCCGCCACCGCGATCCGCGGCCGCTTGATGCCGAACAGCGTAGTCAGGCCCAGATGGCACAGGCGGATCGCCCGCTCCACGCGTTCGGGAGTCAGCAGTTTCGGCATATCCTTGATCGCGACGTGCGTCGTGGCGAACAGGAACCGCAACGGCCCGCCGACGATCATCATGCCGACCTCCTTGGCGCCCGTCAGGTCGGCCAGCATCTCGGTATGGCCCGGATAGTGATAGCCCGCGAGGTTGATCGCTTCCTTGTTGATGGGCGCGGTCACGATGCCGGCAATGGTCCCTTCCAGAGCCAGGCGGACCGCTTCCTTGATATAGAGCGCCTGGGCCGCGCCGGTCTCTTTCGAGACGCGGCCGGGCACAAAGGGACCGAGCAGTTCCGACAGCGGGTCCAGCACGGAAATCACGCCGGGCGGCGTCGCAGCATCCAGGTCAGTCGCGGGACGGATTTTGACCTGAGCCTTCAACAGACCGGCGACCTTGGCCAGCACTTCGGGCGAGCCGATCACCACCGGACGGCACAGTCGCCGGACCAGCGGCCGCGCCAGCGCCTTGACGATCACCTCCGGCCCGATCCCCGCCGGATCGCCCATCGTGATGCCGAGCAACGGCTTGTCGTTCCTCTTTCGTGCTTTCACCATCGCCGCATTGTACAGGTTTGGCCTGCTCTTACGTCACTTCGCCCACTGGTATCGCACTTTCAGCCCGTTGAGCTGATTGTATCCTACAATTTTTTCGTGTTGGAGCCGTCCCACCACGATTCCCGGGGCAATGCCCATGGACTCGGCAAAGGACTTCACAGCCTGCGCGCTCTTCAATTGAGTCAATTCAGTTGATTTGCCTGGTGGGATCAAAAGGTTCGCGGCGAAACGATCGGCTTCCTCCTCCGCCGGGCCTTTTTCATGGTTCAGGTCAATAAACGCCTCCTTTTTCCCGCCCAAGAGGATGTGGCCTGCCTCATGAAAGAATGTAAACCAGAATTGGTCGTTGGTCTTATAGCGAAGGCTCAGTTGGATCATCGCTTTCTCGGAAGTCAGCCATCGCGTTGCCCCACTCACAGGAACATTTTTAATCTCCGGGACCAGTACGACGGCAACCCCGGCCCCCTCGCAGAGCGCCTTCATCTTGGGGACAAAGACCTCCGGCTGCTCCACCGTGAAGCCTCGGATCTGATCGAGAACGGCCCTGAACTTGGCCCTGTCGAACGGGCGGTACGGAACCGCTCTCGCCTCCAGTTCTCCCAAGCGGAGCCATGCCGCCATGGCTTCGGGTTTCCCCAAAAACACAGACGACTTGCGGTAGACAACGGCCGGACTCAGCCAAACATTCTTCCAGGCGTCCACATCGGCAACACCGAAAAAGCCCAACACCGACCTCAATGTCAGCACCCGGTCACGCTGCTTTTCGATTTTCTTGCGCTTGACCAATTCAGCCGTGGGGACCTTTTTCAGCCAGGCCAATTCATTCTCCAGGCGCTTTCTCTCCGCCAGCTTGGCCAGTTGTTCACGATAGTTCACCTCCAGATTGTTCCACATCCGCGCCGGCACACCGGTGACTTTTTCCAGGCCGATAGCCGTCTCGTGAGTGATCGGCGCGATCCCTTGGATAATCTGGTTGATGTGTTTCGGCGAGAGTCCGGTCCTGGTCGCCAGATC
>JAVHQA010000159.1:0-3554 GCA_036170875.1 Nitrospirales bacterium | reverse complement strand
GATCCCATGTCAATAAACTTGTTTACCTAAAAGGTAAACCATTAAAATCGCCTGAGGTAATGGCAGACTCAATTTGACCACCCACACGCAATTTTCCTGCATTCTGCAACTGCACTATAGCTTAGACACTAACCGGAGGGGATTCGTCTAATGTGCCCGAGGGGACGGGCTCCTTCTTTTCGATGTAGGGGCGTATGGCGATACGCCCTCCCCCAATCCGGGAATCGTACGACGTAGGGGCGCCGCATGCTGCGCTCTTCACTTTTTTGTCCGATGATTGAGGCGGGGTCCGTAGGGAGGTTAGGGGGGTTACTGATACTCGATGACAGCGGCGACGGCTGCCACGACCTCTTCCATGACAGTCGCAGGAACATGCCCAAGGCGTCGAACAAATCGTTGCGTGTCCATTCCCCGTAACTGCAAGGCGTCCACCGACGAAACCTTGGATAATCCGTTCAAGCGATCAGGCTCGAGCCGGACATGCCAGATATTGCGCGAATAATGTTCCTTCCAATCTGTGAGAGGAGCAATCAGCTTGATGGACAACCGACCGACGGCATCTGAACTGATCACAACCGCAGGGCGTGTTTTCTTGATCTCCGATCCCACTGTTGGGTCAAAGTTGACCGTCCACACTTCGCCGCGTTGGGGATAAGGAACCGGCGGGTCAGTACTCAACGAGATCTCCTGCCTGGAGTTCCTTCCATTCCGAATCCTGTTTGTAGTGATCCATCATTTTCTCCGCCTGCTCAGCGAGTATCTTTCGGCGCTCCTCCAAGGACAATTTCATGAACGCACGGCGCTCGATGAGCGAAAGCGGCAGGCTGCCTTCAATCGCTTCACCGAGTTTCTTTTCGGCTTCCTCTCGAGTCACCATTCCCTCCGCAAGCGCGCGTAACACATGTTGGCGCAACCATTGCGGCTGCTCAGGCGTCATCTCGCCGGGCTCTCGTGTCCGCCAGCCAAGCCGATTGATGTCCACACACCACTTTTTATAGTAGGACTCAGTGATAATCCCCAAATCACGGAGGCGGTACAGCAATGCCTGGAGGCTCATGCCGAAGCGTCGCTTGAGAAGAAGCAGTTCTTCCGGCAAGATGAACGCCCGTTTGGCCCCGATCTCCTGGTACATGAGCTCGGCTGGGGCCAGAAAGGCAGCGCCGAAGCGAAACGCCGCTTTTTCTTCATCAACCCTTTTGGAAATATTCAGAACCAAGTGGCCCAGCTCGTGAGTGAGGTTCAGCCGCTGGCGCTCACCCGCCACCCCACGGCGTGTGACCACAGCCGCTCCTGCGACATGCTTGGAATCATCGTATGCGACAGCAGCGATGCCATCAAACTTTCGGCCAACGTCAATTTGCAGCACGTGTATCAGGCGACCTTCGAGCACACCGACGACGCTGGCAATCGGATCACGCCCTAAGCTCCACTGCTTCCTGACGATCTCGGCCGCACGCTCAACGTCTTCCAACTGGTCGACACGACAGGCCTGTATCGGAAGGTCCGCTGCGTTGGGCTGTTGTGTCAGTTCTTGAAAACAGATGCGCTCTTCCAGTGTATGTCTGACCAACCCCTCGACCTTTGCCTGTTCCTTTTGGGGCAGGCCGGAAAGCTTGCGGTAGGCGATGAACTGCACGTGAACGGTCGGCTTGCTCCACAGATGAGCGGCCTTGACGCTGAAGGTCTCTGCAAGCTTGTTCAACACGACAGGCGAGGGACGTGCCTTGCCCTGTTCATACTTAGACAAGGCTTGCTTCGTCACAATGCCTCCCATGGCCGCCGCCAAAGCTTCCAAAGACAGCCCCCTGGCCTGACGCAGTTGTTTGAGCCGCTGACTAATCATTTAGACACCGATCTGGAGCAAAAGGTTAAATGCGAGGTGGATGGTTGACAACTGTATACAATATTTATAGATTTGTCAACCAGTCAAAATGAAATGTTTTCGGCGGTCTACGGGGGGGCACGGCGTGCTGTGCCCGTCTCAGCGGGGCCCGGGGAGGGAAAAGGAGGAGATGCGGGAGAGAGCGAGTTTAAAGTAACGGCTTACGCGCGCGCTGAATCGTGATGCCTAGACAGCCAGCCCTCTTTGTGAAGCCGTTCCCATGCCTTCTGGATGTGCTCGGATTTGAAGAGGGAAGCTTTTCGAGAACTCCATTCATGCACTTTTGCAACTGCTTGGTTCGCGTCAGAAGCAACAAGCAGGTCCTCATGCGCAAGCCAGTGAACAGTCGCAAGAAGCTCCATGCCGTAAGGGGTTTCGAATCCCTCGATTAGGCGGCTAAGCTTAGCAAGCCGTTGATTAGCATCCTGGTCTTGTTCGAGTAACCGGTGTGCTGGCTCGGAAGCCGCCGGCAGCAAATGGATAACTGGCTGATGACTCCTATCGCCGTATCCTCGAATATAGTGGCCTTCCATCCGCTGCAACGCATGGTTCAGGTTTTCAGCATAAGGGCCGTACTTGTGTTTAACGAACTTCAACTTCAAAGCCTCTCCTGCAGCCTGAAGGAAGTATGCAAGCTTCTGGATTTCGAGGAGTGTCAGACGATATCCGGGGATGGCGTATTGTTCTAGTAAGCGAATCAGAAGCGCCCGCCCTCTCGTCATTTCAGGCTTCCGGGTCGCGACGGGCATCAAATCCGCTTCTGGGGCACCTGCCGGCGGGAACACAAGCACACGAACCTGTGGCAGATTGGTAAATGATGAGGCGATAAGGGGTCTGACTTGCTCCCACTCTAGCCCTCCGTTACCGCAACCTAGCGGAGGGATAGCGATTGAAGATATTCCAAGCTTCTTCGCTTCACGAGTTAAAGCCTCGAGCCCTTTTTCAATGTCCTCGATGCGCGCTTTGCCCTTCCAATGCCGCTTGGTGGGGAAATTGATTATGTACTTGGGATAGAGCCTACCAGTTTCAAACACGAACATCCGGCCTGGGTGGACTTCATGATGGCGACACGCACGCTCGTACGCCAGAAAGTTATCGGGGAATGCGTTCTTGAACTGGAGGGCAATGCCTTTACCCATCACGCCAACACAATTCACCGTGTTGACGAGAGCGTCTGCGTCTGCTTCCAGTAGATTGCCTTTAGTGGGTTCGATCATGGCTGCAGCCTACGAATAGTACCACTCCCGGCGAACCGTTACCACTGGTTTATGACTCACTCCCTCTAGCAATTCCTCGACCGTTGCTTTCATCTTTTTGGTCATAACCCCAATCGTTTCTATTAATTGCCATGGGCAGAAATCATGGATTAGGAATTCTGCTTGCCGGCGCCGACATCGATCCATATCATCCAATGTATCTCTCCAGTATGTGGCTTTCATCACAGTCCAATCCACTTGATCCAATGCACCCAAATCTTCAAAGAAGTTTGTGAACACCACAATTCCATGTCCATCTGTAAAAACATACCGGCCCCCCTCCGTTGGGACTGCTTGAGCCGCTGAAACCAAATGCAGAATAGGTTCTTCTCCACCAGCGTATCCTTCAACATTGCCTTTCATCAGTAGTGTCCCAACGTTACTCGAACAAGATCAGCTGTTTATCTGAAATGTGG
>JAVHQA010000158.1:0-2387 GCA_036170875.1 Nitrospirales bacterium | reverse complement strand
ATTGAGCGCGAGGTACTCATGTCTGACGAGACGATCACGCAGCAAGTCAGTGAGCGGTATGCCAGGGCGGTGACCACCGGCGAACAGATGTGCTGCCCGACCGGCTATAACTTCGACGACCTGCGCGCATTTGTTCCGGAGGAGGTCCTGCGCGTGTCCTATGGCTGCGGCACGCCCGCCGGTCTGGCGACGGTGCGGCCCGGGGAAACCGTGCTGGACATCGGGTCGGGCGGGGGCATCGATTGTTTCGAGGCGGCCCGGCGCGTCGGCCCGTCCGGCCGGGTGATAGGGATCGACATGACCGACGAGATGCTGGCGATGGCCCGCCGCAACGCGCCCATCGTGGCAAAGAACCTCGGGTACGCCGCGTCGAACATCGAGTTCCGCAAGGGACACGCGGAGAATCTCCCCGTCGAGGACGGCACGATCGACCTGATCATCTCGAACTGCGTGATCAATCTGGCGCCGGACAAGGCCCGGGTGTTTCGCGAGATGTTCCGGGCGATCCGGCCAGGCGGGCGGTTCACGATCTCGGACATCGTCGCGGATCAGCCGGTGCCCCAATACCTGATTCACGATACGCAGAAATGGGGGGACTGCCTGTCCGGCGCGCTGCCCGCGTGGGAGTACCTCGGCAGCCTGGTGCAGGCCGGGTTCCTCGGCGTGCACCAGATGAAGTTTTCCCCGTGGAGCGTCATCGACGGCATCCATTTCTTCTCGCTGACGCTGACCGGCTATAAGCTGCCGGAAGCGGCGGAGGCCAAGGAGGCTAAGTTTGCGACGCTGGTGGGTCCCTTCAGCCGGGCGGTGGACGAACTGGGACAGACCTACCACCGCGGCAAGCCAGAGCCGGTGTCCGCGCGCGCGGCCCAGTTGTTCAAGACACCGCCGTTCGAGCGGCTGTTTCTGCTGGCGGAAACACCGATCTCGCTGGCGACGACCGATCAGCGCCTGATCTCGATCCTGCCCGCCGATGCGCCCTGCGTCTGGAAGGGCCACTATGCGATCCTGACCGCTCCGTTCGCGGAAGCGGAGGACGATGATTACCATGTCTATCGGCGGGGTGTCCCGTTGGAGATCTGTTCAAAGACGCTGGACGTGCTGGACTCCGGCCCCTACAGCCGGCACTTCACGGTCATCAACCGGGCGACCGAGGCGGTCTCGGGTGAAGCGGTCTCATGCGATCCTGGCGGAGGCTGTTGCTGACATGTCCAAAGCGGTACTCACCGAACGGCAATGCGCGGGCGTCATGCGGGCGTTGGGGGATGAGACACGCCTGAAGATTCTGGAATCCCTGCTGGTGCAGGAAAAATGCGTGAGCGAGTTGGTCGAAGAGATTGGCAAGCAGCAGCCGCATGTGTCGCACCATTTGCGGATCCTCAGGGGGGCGGGCCTGATTGAGGGCATGCGGGAGGGTCAGCGTGTCTGCTACCGAGTCGCGCCGGATATTCAGCGACAGTTGAAGGACATCAAGCAGCAGGCCATTGATCTGGGCTGCTGCCGGATCAGTTTCCCCGTCGAGTTGCCAGATGCCAGGAGGTCCCTGTGAGTGTCTTGTCTCTTCCCGCCTTCGACGAAACGCTGGCGCAGTGCGGGTATGCTTCTCTGAGAGCGTTGCGCATGGATACCCTGCAGGTCAACGTCGGCAAGCTCTGCAACCAGACCTGCACCCATTGCCATGTGGATGCCGGTCCCTCGCGGACCGAGATCATGACGCGGGAGACGGTGGACGCGGTGCTCGGCGTCGTGCGGCGCTTTCCGGAATTGCGCGCGGTGGACATCACCGGGGGCGCGCCGGAGATGAATCCGTGCTTCGAGTATCTGGTGGAGCAGTGCCGGGCGATGGGGCGGCACGTGATGGACCGCTGTAACCTGACCGTCTTCTTCGTGCGGGACAAGCAGCACCTGCCGAAGTTCCTCGCCGACCATCAGGTGGAGGTGATCGCCTCGCTCCCCTGCTATCTCGAAGAAAATGTGGATCAGCAGCGCGGCAAGGGAGTGTACAGCCGGAGCATCGAGGCGCTGCGGCTTCTCAACGCGCTGGGCTACGGCCGGGAAGGGACCGGCTTGGCGCTGAATCTGGTGTACAACCCGCTGGGCCCCAAGCTGCCGCCTCCGCAGGCCGCTCTCGAAGCCGACTATCGGGACGAGTTGGCGAAGCGTTTCGGCATCTGCTTCAACCGTCTGTATACCATCACCAACATGCCCATCAGCCGGTTCCTGGACGACCTGCATCGATCCGGCCAGTACGAAGCGTACATGGAGAAGCTCATCACGAGCTTCAACCCGGCTTCCGTGGACGGGCTCATGTGTCGGAACCTGATCAGCGTGAACTGGGACGGCCGGCTTTCCGACTGCGACTTCAACCAGATGCTGGACCTGCCGGT
>JAVHQA010000157.1:8560-11967 GCA_036170875.1 Nitrospirales bacterium | reverse complement strand
CGGTTCAGGGGGGGGAAAGGCGTCGCCACCGCGCTGGGTGTCCTGCTGGCGGCGGCTCCGGCCGCCAGGATGGAGTCGCCGGCCGCGGGTCCTATCAGCACGCGGGCCAGAGAGATCGCCAAGGCGCCTTTCCCCATATCGCCGATCAGCGTGACAATCCCCGCCGCTTTTCCGGCAACTCTAAGGACGTTGGTGAACCCAATATTCCGGCTTCCAGCATCGCGGGGATCGATACCGGAAAACGCTCTACCGGCAAAGATGCCGATCGGGATCGCGCCAAGGAAATAGCCGAGAACAAGAGAGAGTGCCATATCCGTTGCCATCAGGTACCGCTTATGCCGGAGCCACCTCGGGAAAGCATCTGGAGGACGAACTGCCGGGTGTATTGCGCGGCGGAAATCAAGGAAAGCGCCAGGGAAACGAAAAGGATCGCCGTTCCCCATTGGTGGAAATTCAGCGAGCCTGGCACGGCCTCGTCCAGGATCAGGAAGAGTATGGCCACGACTTGGGCTGCCATCTTTACTTTGCCTGTAGTTTCCGGGGTCAAATCGATTCCTTCGCGGGCGGCCACTCCCCGCAAGCCGGTGACGGCCAGCTCGCGGCCGGCCAATACGATGGCGACCCATGCCTGCACCCGGTCGAAGTCCACGAGGAGAAAGAGCGCGGTCAGGACCAACAGTTTGTCGGCAATCGGGTCGAGCATCTTGCCCAGACTGGTAACCTGTCCCCACCGTCTGGCGACGTAGCCGTCCACGGCATCGGTCAGAGCTGCCAGCCCGAAGACGGCTGCCGCCACGATGGAGCGATAGGGCGTCGGCTCTAAAAAGCACAGCACAAAGACGGGAATCAGCAGGATACGGCTGACGGTGATGGCATTCGGCAAATGCGCGAGCATGCCGGCCTGCGCGTGCGCGCGGGGGCATTCGCGACCCTGAGTGGAAGTGGAAAGGGTGATCACGCCGGAATGCGCCCGATCGCCGCCGCTACGCGCACGAGCTGCTCCAGCAGGCCGCGCACCTCGGCCAGCGGAACCATATTGGGCCCGTCCGACAGGGCCTTGTCTGGATTCGGATGGACTTCCATGAACAACCCCTCGCAGCCGACCGCCACGGCGCCGCGGGCGAGCGGCGCAATGAACTCCCGTTGTCCGGATGATGTGGTGCCAGCCCCGCCCGGCAACTGGACGCTGTGGGTCGCGTCAAAGATGACCGGATAGCCGAGGCGCCGCATGATCGGGAGCGCGCGAAAGTCCGTGACGAGGTTATTGTAGCCAAAAGTGGCGCCCCGCTCGGTCAGCAGAATCCGCCGGTTGCCCGCCTCCTCGATTTTTTGGACGATGTTGGCCATGTCCCAGGGGGCCAGAAACTGGCCTTTCTTGACGTTGACGACCTTGCCCGTCCGTGCGGCCGCGATGAGGAGGTCGGTTTGCCGGCACAGAAAGGCCGGGATCTGGAGCACGTCCAGAACTTTCCCCGCTTCCGTCGCCTCCTCGACCGAATGGACGTCTGACAAAATAGGCACGCCCACCTGGTCGCGCACGCGGTTCAGGATCTTGAGCCCGTCCTTGATCCCGGGCCCGCGAAACGATTGGCCCGAGCTTCGGTTGGCCTTGTCATAGGAGGATTTAAAGACAAAGTTAAGCTTTAACTCTCCCGTGATACGCTTTAATTCTTTGGCTGTTTCCATGACCAGCCCCTCATCCTCGATCACGCAAGGCCCGGCGATGACGAGGTGAGGCTGCCCCTGCCCGACCTTGAACCCGCCGATGTCGACCGTCTGCATGGGCTGGCTCACCCCCCGACCTTGTGCCGGAGCGCGGCCTGGATGAATCCCTTGAACAGGGGGTGCGGCCGGCGCGGGCGTGAATTGAACTCGGGATGGAATTGCGTGGCCAGGAACCAGGGATGGCGCTGCAGTTCCACGATCTCTACAAGCCGGCCGTCCGGCGAGAGCCCGCTGAGCACCAGCCCGTGCTTCGTCAGTTGGTCCCGATAGGCGTTGTTGAATTCGTAGCGGTGGCGATGGCGTTCCCGGATTTCCGTGGCGCCGTAAGCCTCGTGCGCCCGCGATCCCTTCTCCAGCGCGCAGGGATAGGAGCCCAGCCGCATGGTGCCGCCCTTGTCCTCCACCGTTCGCTGGTCGGACATGAGATCAATGACAGAGGTAGACCCTTCCGGAACGAATTCAGAACTATTGGCGTCCTTCAGCCCGGCGACGTTCCGGGCAAATTCGATGACGGCGCACTGCATGCCAAGACAGAGACCCAGGAACGGCACCTGCTTTTCCCTGGCGTGGCGGATGGCCTGAATCTTTCCTTCGATCCCCCGGTTGCCGAAGCCGCCCGGCACGATGATGCCGTCCACGCCGGCCAGCACGCGATCGGGGCCACGCCGTTCGATGTCGTCGGACTCAATCCACTGGATGTTCGCCCGGGTCTCGGAGTCGATGCCCCCGTGCACGAGAGCTTCGGTCAAACTTTTATACGATTCCTTCAGACCGGTGTACTTGCCGACCAGGGCGATCGTGACCTCATGCTGGGGGCGCTTGATCCGCTGGACCAGACTGTCCCACTGGCGAAGATCGGGTTCCTTGAGCTGCAAGTGCAGATGTTTCACGATCAGATCGTCCAGCCCTTCCTTGTGAAAGAGCAGCGGGACTTCATAGGGCGTCTCCACATCTTTCGCCGTAATAACTTCTTCCTTTTGCAGGTTACAGAAGAGCGCAATCTTTTCTTTGAGTTCGGGCGGCAGATAGCGGTCTGTCCGGCACAAGAGGATGTGGGGCTGGATGCCGATCTCGCGCAGCTTGTTCACGCTGTGCTGGGTCGGCTTGGTTTTAATCTCGCCCGCGGTGCTGAGATAGGGCACCAGCGTGACATGGACATACAGGACGTTGTCACGGCCCACATCGTATGGCAGCTGGCGAATGGCTTCCAGGAACGGTAGGCTTTCGATGTCGCCGACCGTGCCCCCGATCTCGCAGATCACGAGATCCACACCTTCGGCCAGGGCGCGGATGGAGCGCTTGATTTCATCCGTGATGTGTGGGACCACCTGGACTGTCCCTCCCAGGTAATCGCCCCGCCGCTCCTTCATGATCACATCGTAGTAGATGCGTCCTGTCGTGAAATTGTTGCGCCGCCCGGCGGTCACGGAGGTGAACCGCTCGTAATGCCCCAGGTCGAGGTCGGTCTCCGCGCCGTCTTCCGTGACGTAGACCTCCCCGTGCTGGTAGGGATTCATCGTGCCAGGGTCCACATTGATATACGGATCAATTTTCAGGAAGGTCAGGTGGGCGCCCCGGCTTTCCAGGAGATTCCCGATGGACGCCGAGGCCAGGCCCTTTCCCAGCGACGAGACCACACCACCGGTCACAAAGATGAATTTCGCCATGCCGGCTTCCCTCCT
>JAVHQA010000157.1:0-8460 GCA_036170875.1 Nitrospirales bacterium | reverse complement strand
CGCTCCTTCCCGAGTCAAAATCTGTTCGGCCCTCTCAAGGTCGGCGGGCGTGTCTACCCGCAGAGAGGCGTGTTTGGTTTCCCAGACCCGTATCCGGATACCGGCTTCCAGCAGCCGGAGCTGTTCCAATTGTTCGGTCACCTCCAGGGTCCCGGACGGGAGCTTGGCGAAGCCGGCCAGCGCCGCAGCGCGGTAGATGTAAATGCCCAGGTGCTTCCAGTGCAGGCCCGGTACGAGCGCGCTATCGCCCGCATGTCGGTCCCGAAGATAGGGCACGGGACTGCGTGAGAAATACAGCGCATCGCCATTGCTGTCTGTGACGACCTTGACGACGTTCGGGTCCAGGAGGTCGCGCTCCTCCGTGAGTGCCTGCTTGAGAGTCCCGACTGCGGCGTCTGATTGGACGAACGGCAGGATCAGGTCTTCCAGCAAGCCCGGGCCCAACGGGATTTCATCGCCCTGAAGGTTGACGTAGACATCCGCCTGGATTTCGCGTGCGACGGCCGCCACGCGATCCGAGCCGGACCGGAGATCGTTTCCCGTGACGATCGCCTCGCCGCCGAATCCGGTGACGCAATCGCGAATGCGCACGTCATCCGTGGCCACGACGACCCGGCTCACGCCGCGCGCCTGGCGGACCCGCTCATAGACCTGCTGAATCATGGGTTGGCCGCCCAGCCGGGCCAGAGGCTTGCCTGGAAACCGGGTGGATGCGTAGCGGGCCGGGATGACCACGGCCACGGTGGCGCGGGCGTGCGTGGCGGCCTCAACCATGAAGGAGTGCCTCGTCAAGCTGAGCGGCCGTGACCGTGCCCGTCCCCACCATCCCGACGACAATGCCGGCGGCGTGATTGGCGAGGATCGCGGCTTGTCGCATGGATGCGCCGGCAGACAGGGCCAGCGCCAGCGCGGCGACTACGGTGTCCCCCGCGCCGGTGACATCGAAGACCTGTCTTGCGACGGTCGGGATATGCGTCACCTTCCCGACACCTTCGACGAGGCTCATGCCACGCTCGCCCCGCGTGATCAGAACGGCCTGACAGCTCAGCCGCTGGTACAGCTGGCGCCCGGCTTCGAGGAGCGTCGCCTCGTCATCGCCGTGCAGGCCCGCAGCCTGGACGGCTTCGAGGTGGTTCGGCGTGATGACCGCGACGCCCTTGTACCGGCCAATGTGCGCGACCTTGGGGTCGACGATGACCGGAATGCCGTGGCGATGGGCCAGGTCTGTGAGGTCGGTCATGACCCGCGTGGTCACGACGCCCTTGGCGTAGTCCGAGACGACGAGCGCTGAGGCCGAGCGGATGCAGGCCGCCACGTAGCGGCAGATACGCGCTTCCAGGACGCCGCTGATCGCATCGGCTTTTTCGGTGTCGAACCGGACCAGCTGCTGGTTGTGCGCCACGACCCGTGTCTTTCTCGTTGTGGGACGGTTTTTATCGGTGAGGATGCCGTCGCACCCGATGCCCTGGCTTTGCAGGATGTTCAGGAATTGCCGGCCCCCCTCGTCCGCGCCGATGATCCCGCACAGGTCGACCCGTCCGCCGAGCGAGCGCACATTATTCGACACGTTGGCCGCGCCGCCCAGACGGATCGTCTCCGACGACACGGTCACCACGGGAACGGGGGCCTCGGGGGAGATCCGGCTGACCTGGCCCCAGATGTACTGATCCAGAATCAGGTCGCCCACGACCAGGATTTTCCCGGTCCGGAATTTCTTGATGTAGGACCGCAGGGCCTCCGCCTTCATCGAATGGTCTTTCCCAGGCGCTCCCATCGCACCCAGTTGGCGAACGACCCCTGCCCGCTCCATGACCAGTAGACAAGGAACGCCCGGCCCTTGATCTTCGGCAGCTTGACGAAGCCCCAGAAGCGGCTGTCCAGGCTCTGGTCGCGGTTGTCCCCCATCACGAAGTAGGACTCCGTCGGGACGGTCAGCGGGCCGAGATTGTCGCGGGGCTGGACATGGTGCGGCAGGATGTTCGGGTCCACGTGCTGCGTGTAGGATTCCGGCAGGAGCTCCCCGTTGATCCAGACGCGCTTGTTGCGGATCTCCACCTTGTCGCCGGGCAGGCCGACCACACGCTTGATGAAGTCCTTGCTCTCGTCCTCCGGGAATTTGAAGACGATGACGTCGCCCCGCTGAGGCTCTGAAAACCGGACGACGATGGTGTCCAAGAACGGCATTTTGATGTTGTACAGGAATTTCGTCACCAGGATGTGGTCGCCGATCGTGAGCGTGGGGATCATGGAGCCCGAGGGGATTTTGAACGCCTGCACGACGAACGTCCGGATGAACAGGGCGAGGATAACGGCGATGACGATCGCCTCGGCGTACTCCCGCCAGAGCGGTTTGCTTCGGGTGGACGCGACCGCCTCCCCTTTCGGGGCCGTCGTGAGAAGCGGGGCCGGCTCACACAAAGGGACGGCTAGTCCGTCACTTTCAAGAGAGCCAGGAAGGCCTCCTGGGGCACTTCCACCCGGCCGATCTGCTTCATTCTTTTCTTGCCTTCCTTCTGCTTGTCCCATAGCTTCCTTTTGCGGCTGATGTCGCCGCCGTAGCATTTCGCGGTCACGTTCTTCTTCATGGCGCCGACGGTCTCGCGGGCGATAATTTTACTGCCGATGGCAGCCTGGATTGCCACCTCGAACATCTGGCGCGGAATAAACTCCTTCATCTTCTCCGCCACCTGGCGGCCGCGGGTGATGGCCTTGTCGCGGTGGACGATAAACGAGAGCGCGTCCACGCTCTCCCCGTTCAACAGCAGGTCCACCTTGACCAGCTCCGCCGGCTGGTAGCCGATGATCTCATAATCCAGCGAGGCGTAGCCCTGCGTCTTTGATTTTAAACGATCGTAGAAATCCAGCACGATCTCGTTCAGCGGCATCTCGTACACCAGCATGACGCGCGTGGGGTTCAGGTAGGTCAGGCTCTTCTGCGTCCCCCGGCGTTCCTGGCAGAGCGCCAGGAGGTTGCCGACGTAGGCCTCCGGCGTGATGATCGTGGCCTTAATGAACGGCTCTTCGAACAACTCGATGTGGTTGGGCTCCGGCAGCTTGGCCGGATTGTCGATGTAGCGCACGTCGCCTTTGGTCGTGGTCACCCGGTAAACGGCAGTGGGTGTCGTGCTGATCAGGTCGAGCCCGTATTCCCGTTCCAGCCGTTCCTGGATGATCTCCATGTGGAGCAGCCCCAAAAATCCGCACCGGAAGCCGAAGCCCAGCGCCAGCGAGGTTTCCGGTTCGTAGACAAAGCTGGAGTCGTTCAGCCGCAGTTTTTCCAACGCGTCCCGCAGGTCTTCAAACAGATCGCTGTCTGTTGGATACAGGCCGCAGAAGACCATGGGTTTGGCTTCCTTGTACCCTGGGTACGGCGTCGCTGTCGGCCGGTCGGCTTCGGTGATCGTGTCGCCGATGCGCGTGTCTCCAATGCGTCTGATGCCGGCCACGACGTAGCCGACTTCGCCCGTCTCAAGCCGGTCCTGTTTGGTCCGCTTCGGGTTGAAGATGCCGACCTCCAGGACTTCGAACACTTGCGCGGTGCCCATCATACGGACTTTCATGCCCGGGGCGATCGCGCCGTCTCCCACCCGTGCCAGGACCGTCACGCCCTGGTAGTTGTCGAACCAGGTATCGAAGACCAGCGCTTTGAGCGGCGCCTGCGGGTCGCCCGCCGGAGGGGGAATGCGGTGCACGACCGCTTCGAGGATGTCCTTCGTGCCGAGCCCGGCCTTGGCGCTGGTCGCGATGGCATCGTGCGTGTCCAGGCCGATCACGTCTTCGATCTGCCGCTTGGTACCCTCGACATCGGCGCTGGCCAGGTCCACCTTGTTGACGACCGGAATAATGGTGAGGTTGTTATCGATCGCCAGGTGCGCGTTCGCAATGGTCTGGGCCTCGACGCCCTGAGAGGCGTCCACCAGGAGCAACGCCCCTTCGCAGGCGGCCAGGCTGCGCGAGACTTCATAGGTGAAGTCCACATGGCCCGGCGTATCGATCAGGTTCAGCAAGTACTCGTTCCCGTCCTCGGCCTTGTAGCGGATCGTGACCGTGTGGGCCTTGATGGTGATCCCGCGCTCACGTTCCAGGTCCATCGCATCCAGAATCTGCTCGCGCGATTCCCGGGGGGTGATGGCGCCGGTGTATTCGAGCAACCGATCTGCGAGCGTCGACTTCCCGTGGTCTATGTGCGCAATGATGGAAAAGTTACGGATATATGCCTGCAAATTGGGGATTCCTTGAGCGCCTAAGTTCGCTGATTATAATAAATTTTTCACCGGATTGTCAAAGCGGATTCCCCTCCCTATAATGATCCATTCTTCATGTCTCGCAAGACCCGCACACAGAAGCTGCAAGCCGAGGATCGTCGATACCTCTGGCACCCCTTTACCCAGCAGCGCGATTGGGTCAGGACCGCTCCACTGATCATCGAACGAGGCCAGGGGGTCTACCTGGAAGACACCGATGGCCGCCGCTATCTGGATGGCACCTCCTCGATCTGGGTCACGCTCCACGGCCATCGCAAGGGAGCGCTGGATCGGGCGCTGATCGCTCAACTAAAGCGCATCGCGCACTCGACGCTGTTGGGCCTCGCGAATGTCCCGGCCATTGAATTGGCCAAGCGGCTGGTGGGCATTGCGCCGCGCGGGCTCACCAGAGTGTTCTATTCGGATAACGGCTCGACGGCCGTCGAAGTCGCCCTCAAGATGGCCTTTCAGTACTGGCGGCTGCGGGGCGGCGCCGACCGATCCAAGACGAAATTCCTGCATCTCGGCCAGGCCTACCATGGCGACACGCTCGGCGCAGTCGGCGTGGGCGGCATTCCGATCTTCCACGAGCGCTTTAAGCCGCTGCTGCGCCCGTCTTTTGAAGCGCCTGCCCCCTACTGCTACCGCTGCCCGCTGAACATGACGTTTCCACAATGCCGGCTGGCCTGCGCAGATTCCGTGGAAGATGTTCTCACGCGTCATCACGGCGAGATCGCGGCCCTCATTGTCGAGCCGATGCTGCTGGCGGCCGGCGGGATGATCACCATGCCGCCCGGCTACCTGACCCATCTGCGAAAACTCTGTACGCGCTATCGCGTGCTGCTGATCGCCGACGAGGTGGCGACGGGATTCGGCCGGACCGGCCGGATGTTCGCCTGCGAACATGAGGGGGTCAAGCCGGACCTCATGGCCATCAGCAAGGGGCTCACCGGCGGGTACCTGCCGCTGGCCGCCACATTAACCACGGGGAAAATCTACCGGGCGTTTCTCGGGCGCTACGAAGAGTTCAAGACCTTCTTCCACGGACACAGCTACACCGGCAATCCGTTAGGGTGCGCGGTCGCTCTGGCCAATCTGGATATTTTCGAGAAGGAGCACACGCTCGACCGGCTCCAGCCGAAGATCGCGGCGCTCACCCGCCTGCTGACGCCTCTCCGTAACCATCCGCACGTCGGGGACATCCGCCAGATCGGGTTCGTCGCGGGGATTGAGCTGGTGAGGAATCGTGCGACGAAGGCGCCCTACCCGCTTGCCGAACGTCTCGGGATGCTGGTTGCCGATGAGGCAAGAAGGCTGGGGCTGCTCATTCGCCCGCTCGGCAACGTCATCGTCCTCATGCCGCCGCTCAGCACGACCACGAAGGAACTGCGGCAGATGATGGAGATCGTGACGAAGGCGATCACAGCGGTGACTTCAGATCTTTAAGTGCGACCGGATGCGAGCGAGCCGTTCTTGTAGGTCGTTTGCCGTCAGCCGTTTCGGTTCATGCCGGACGGTCCACACGGCTTCGCGTGGGGCGGGATCGCCCGTCAGTCTCGGAATGATGTGCCAGTGGATGTGCGGGAGCTGGTTGCCGAGCAGCTCGTAGTTGATCTTCACCGGCTCGAACGCCATGGTGAGTGCCAGGGCGGCTTCGGAGACGTCCTCAATGAGCCGGCTCCGTTCATCCTTGGTCAGGTCGAACAGCTCGGTCGCGTGTCGGTTGAGCACCAGCACCGTCCAGCCGGGGAAAAACTGGTCGTCAAACAAATACGCCTTCGTGATGCCGAAGTCGGCGATCCAGTGATCCGTGCTCGGCCACTCCCCTGCGCAGGCTTTACAGGTCACGCGGGTCACATCAGGCGGCAGTTCGTGGCTTGAACCGACGCGAGCAACGAATGCTCCGGGTTGATGGGCAGGACATCGAGCTCAAGATCCTCGAGCGCGAGCGCGGACAGGCCCAGCAGAATTTCGTCCACGACCTCTTCGGATGAGGCGATGGAGTTGATCACGACCACCAGCACCTGCGCGGGCTGCGCCATTATTCCCATGGCGAAACACTCCGGCAGATGAGCCTCCACGACGCCGTCCACGCTCAGCAGCATTGTGCCGATGGACTGGAGCAGGGCCTCCTCCAGCGGCATGGCCGGCACCCCCAACATAATCGGCGTGCCCTGTGGAATCGTCAACAGCGGCATGGTGTTCGCCTGCTATTATTTCTTGCTCCCCATATATTTCTGCCGGAGCGCTTCTTTCTCGCCGTGATGCCTGTCCTGCATGGCGCGCATGTCCTGTTTGCACTTGTCCTGAAGCGCGCGCCGTTCCTGCTCCAGCTTGTCCTCCAGTTGGCGCATTTCGTTTTTCATCTGCTCGTGCATTTGGAGGTTGCCAGGCTCGTTTTGCTCGACGGCGAGCGATGTGTCCGCCGCAAGGATCAACGTCGCCGCCAGTATGAAGCCGCTCATTCCCAGTGTGTGCCATATTCGGGTCATGTGGTTCCTCCTCTGTTTGCGACACAGTCGCTCCTACCGCGATTCGCGCCATAACGTAATTGCCAGTCCGCCGGCGATGACAACCCCCAACCAGCTTACCCACAGCGGGATGACGCTTCCCTCAAGCGTGACTTCCCATCCGAAGGTTAACCGGAAAATATGCAGCAGAGCAATCAGGGCAAAAACGCCAGCTGCGATCGTGGTAAAGGGCTTCTTCACGCTAGAGCCTCCTAATCACAATCGTGCCCTTGTGAGAATCATCAACGGCGGCATAAGACTCTGCAAAACTCATCCTTCAATCTACTGATACTTGTCTCGCGCCTGATAAGCTTTAACTTTCCTTGAATCGCATCACCCCATGGAAGTAATTTTTTCCTGAAGGCTTTGTCGTTGCCAGATTCCGCAAGTAACTGGTTGACCCAATCACCAATATTTTTAGGCCCATCGAGGGCACTGCGCAAAAAATCAAAGCCTGCCTTGGGTTTAACAAAGCGTAGCCTATTATCATCAACCGCAATAAATCTGCTCTCCTCTATTTGTGTTTCTCTAGCGATCGAGCTGTCGATATACGTACCCATGGGCAACCCGCATAATTGCGTCTTGTCCATCTCAACGAGAGCTGCACCTCCGACTAAACTAAAGTTCCAATACAGACTCTCCAATGATGTCTGGTCGTCGCCACAGATCATCCCGTAATATGGACCTCGTCTTACCAGGGATCGGCTTAAGATGCATGGACTGTTAATGAGACCTGTGTACTGAACATCTAGCATCAACTGAATAAGTTTATCCGCGCAATTGGCAATGGCCCCTTTTTTCTTTTCCGCAATCACAATGGAGTCCCCATACATATGAACATAAAGAAATTGCTTTCTTTCTGGTTCTTTGAATCTATCCTCAAGCCCTCCAAGAATCGCGCTAATTAGCTGAGAGATTCTTTCGAGTTGTTGGTTTAGATCATGGTTTCGGTAAAACTCTTTTGTGCCAAGTAAATCAAGGAAGGCAAGGAGATTGTCCTCGCCTGTTATCCATTTAGCGCTTAATTGCATCGTCTGTTCTTTACGGACCCTGCTTCTTGTTTTTTACCGTTCGAAAACTTTTGATTCTATATTGCCCACTGCACGTTCAATACTCAGTATCCGATGTTCCAAGTTTTCAGAAATCCCACGGATAGTGTGTTTGTTATCTCCGTGAAACTGAAATTCAACTTCTTTCTGAACGCTGGAAACCTCGCTCCGGAGTTCGTTTATCATGGAAGGAAGTGAATCGAGTTTGTTTAAAATTCCAAGTAGCATGTTTGTGATCAAGCCTAGCCAAAAAAAGAGCCCTACACCTAAAATCACCCATAGCCAAGACATGATGCCCCTCCTTGTCCGGAAAAATGAGATGCGGCATTGAGTTTAAGCAGGTCGTGCAGAACTGAGGCCCTCCGCTGCATCGATGTAGCGGGCGAGGCATGCCTCGCCCGCTTGTTTGAATGAATCAAAAGTGAGTCCTAAAGGGGGCAAGTTATTTCCCGTTTTCCTTGGAAGCTAGCTTTCCTTCCAGCTCATCTTAACTAGGTGTCCAACCATAACACTCAACGTACTAAGAACGGTAAGCTCGAAACCGAGCAGCCAGTACATCATAAAGATTGCAACCAGGGCCTCAAGTATTAGAGCCTGTTCACTGGTTAGGGCTCGTTAATAAATAACTGGCACATTTGGCTGTGAAACTGATAGACT
>JAVHQA010000156.1:0-2399 GCA_036170875.1 Nitrospirales bacterium | reverse complement strand
GTGGACTGCCTCAAGGCTTCGAAGACCTGCTCGCGGCCCTCGAAGCGAGCGAGCGCGGAAACGCCGCCAAGCTGGTTGAACTGGCTGGCGGTGAAGAGGGTCATGTCCCCGGACATGAAGCGCCGCAGCGCCGCAGAGTCTTCGGCGAGGAGTTGGGCAGTGGCGTCCACCCACTTCTGTTCGCTGTAGCGGAGATTGAAGCGGGCCGCGATGGAATCCACGGTGTCGGTGACTATTTCATCGCGTGTAGGCAGCGGCTTGCGACCGACGGCGTGGTAGACGAAAGCGGGTGTGGTCGCCGGTACGCCGTAGGAAACGATGAGCTTGTCCGGCGAGTAGAACATTTCCGGTCGATGGTAGAACCGCTCGTTGACGATGGTTTCAATGACATCATCGTCCTCGGCTTCAACGGCCGCTTTGAGCGCGGGTGTCTTCTCGACGAATTCCTTGATGTCGCGCTCGTAGCCGCCACGGAAGGTCATGATGTCCACCTTCTCACCATTGGGACCGACGATGCGGACTTCCTGGCTGACGAAAGTGTCGATGCCTTCCCAGGTAGGTATCTCGCGAGGCGGCTTGGGTGGTTTCGGCTCCGCTTCGCCTTCCTGCCTCTCGCGGACTGCGCCTGCTTTGCCGCCTCCGGTTTCATAAGGCTTCGGTTCCTTCTTGTCGCGCGGGACCTTGAGCGGCAGCGAGTAGTCGTATTGCTCCTCGAAGTATTCCGCGACGGCGCAGAAATCGAGGAGGAAGAAGCACGACTTCTCATAGGCGGTGTGGCCTATCGTGAAGGTGAAGCGGCGCGTACCCCGCCCCTTGATCTGGATGTATTCCGTCGGCGAGAAGACCGGGCGCAGGAGGCCGATGTTGAGCAAGTCGCGGCAGTTGTAGCCGGTGGAGAGCATGTCCACGGACACCGCGATGCGCTCGGCGCGCTTGCCGTCGCGGAACTCTTTGGCGAACACCGAGGCGTCGGGAATGCGCGACGTGATGGTCAGCGCGATGCCGGGCTGCAACTCGTTGAAGATTTTCGTGAGGTTGGCGGCATGCGTCTGATTGACGGCAAAGACGATGGATTTGCCGATGGCTCCCGCCGGGTCTTTCTGCGCTTCCTTGAGGAAGGCTTCGCACATGAGGCGGTTTCGAGCGGGCGTGAAAATCTTCTTTTCTAAATCCTGGATTTTGAAGTTTTCCTCCTGCTCGTTGACGAAGACCGCCCAGCCGGATTCGGCGAGCGCTTTGGTGGTGATGTCAGAGCGGAGATCGAAAATCTTCGGCAGGCAGAGGAACGGGCCTTCGGGGTCTTTGACCGCGTCAACGATATCGTAGCGAAAGGTCGGGAAGCCGGGCTTGCAGCCGAAGTAGTGGTAGGTGTCGCGCAGTTGACGCGCTTCGAGCGCCCGGGGATTGTCCTCGGCCAGTTGCTCGATGTTGACGTTCTTCAGGTACGCCTTGGGCGTGGCGGTGAGCCCGATGCGCGTAGCCTGGAAGAATTGGACGACTTCGCGGGCGTCGCCATAGATGGATCGGTGGGCTTCATCGTTGATGACGAGATCGAAGTAGAACGGCGTGAACTCCTCGCGGTAGCGGCGATCGGTCATCAGCGATTGGATGGTAGCAACGACGACCGAGGCGCCGAGGAGCTCGCCCGTGCGGCGGGCCGTCTTGTAGATCACCGGCTTAAACTCCGGCAACACGACGGCGAAGTCCTCGATGGTCTGCCTGGCGAGTTCGATACGGTCCACGATGAACAGGACACGCTCGGCATTGCGGCTCATCAGAAAGCGGCGGATGAGCGCGGCGCAGAGCAGCGTCTTGCCGGTGCCGGTGGCCATTTCGAGGAGGAATTTACGGAGGCCTTGGGCATCGAAGAGCCGGGCAATCTCGTCCATCGCTCGAATCTGGTAGCGCCTCAGCGTGAGGTCATGCTTCAGGGGGCGGAGGTATTCCGGCTTGATGATTTCGCTTTCGAGGGGACGCGGCGGCTGGAGATTCTTTAACCGGACCCGTTCGAGATCCTCCCGCGAGGGCAGGCGCTCAATGCGGTAAGCGTCGCGCTGGTCGGCCCGCTCGTAGTTCCAAAACCAATGCTCGCGGCCGTTGGACAGAATAATGAATGGGGCTTTGAGATTCTCGGCATAGCCGCGGGCCTGCTCTTTGGCCTCGTAGGGGTCGAGGTCTTCGCGCTTCGCTTCAAGCACACACAGCACGCGGCCGAGGCTGTCTTTGAGCAGGTAGTCCGCCCGACCGTTCGGCGTGTGCAGCTCAAATTGGACTTGCTGCGGGTTCAGCAAATCCCACCCGCTGAACTCCAGCGCCTTGTCGATCAGGATGCGGGAGAAGGCTTCGGGATTAGCCACATGGGCAGTCTAGTCAGACTGCTTAAGGGAGTCAATTCCGGC
>JAVHQA010000155.1:9441-12000 GCA_036170875.1 Nitrospirales bacterium | reverse complement strand
TCCGCCTGGCTTCAGGCGAACTGTTGTGCGAGGTCCGGCGGACCGGCGAGAAACTTTTACCGGATTGATTCAGGAGCGGGGAGGCGTATAATGCGGGAGGCGGAGGCATGACGAAGTGGCGACGGTAAAATTTGAAGAAGCGCTGACGCGCCTGGAAACAATCGTGGCCGAGCTGGAGCGGGGCGAGCTGCCGCTGGACGATTCCATGCGGATCTTTGAGGAGGGCATTAAGCTCTCCAAAGTATGTCTCAAGATGCTCGATGACGCTGAGCGGAGGGTGGAGATTCTTGTCAAGGATAAGGACGGCCGGAAGCGGACGCGTCCGTTGGAATTAGAGGAGCCGAGTGAGACGGGTCAGGGCAACGGCGATGTTGAAGACTGACAGGACGGCGTTGGCGACCCCGAGGGGGGACAAGGCGGCGGAGCGGTTGGACCTGGCGATGGTTCGCCGCGGGCTTGCGGAGAGCCGGGAGCGGGCCCAGGCCCTGATCCTCGCCGGCGTTGTCAGTGTCGCCGGGTGTCGCGCCGCACGGGCATCCCAAACCGTTCAGCCGGAAACTCCAATTGAGGTAGCCGGACCCGATCATCCCTATGTGGGGCGGGGCGGTCTCAAATTGCAGGCGGCGCTGGACGTGTTCGGAATCGAACCAGTCGGCAAGGTCGCGCTGGACGTCGGGGCCTCGACAGGAGGCTTTACGGACTGCCTTCTTCAGCGCGGCGCGGCGCGCGTCTACGCAGTGGACGTCGGCTACGGCCAGCTCGCATGGCGCCTCCGGCAGGATCCCCGCGTGGTGGTGATCGAACGATGCAACGCGCGGTACCTGGATCGGTCGCATGTCCCCGAACCGGTTGAGTTGGCCGTCATCGACGTGTCGTTCATTTCCCTCACCATGATACTTCCGGCAGTCCGGGCGTGCCTGGCTCCGGTAGGGCAGGTGGTGGCGCTGCTCAAGCCGCAGTTCGAGGTCGGCAAGGGGCAGGTGGGTCGGGGCGGCATTGTGCGCGACGAGCGCCTCCGCCAGGACACCGTGGAGAAGGTCCGCCGCGCCGTCGAGAGCCAGCACTGGGAGTGGTGCGGGGAGATCCCGTCACCGATCACCGGGCAGAAGGGAAACGTCGAATACTTGATCAGGTTGCGTCCATTATGAAGATTCTGGTGACGGGAGGGGCGGGCTTCATCGGGTCGCACATCGTGGACAGGCTCGTCCAGGAAGGCTACGGGGTTGTCGTCGCCGACAACCTGTCGACGGGCAAGCGACGGAACATCAACCGTGAGGCTAATTTTTATCGTGCCGACATCCGGAGTCGGTGGCTGGAACGGGTCTTTCGCCGGGAGCGCCCCGCCATCGTATGCCATCATGCGGCCCAGATGGACGTGCGGCGCTCCGTGCAGGATCCGATGTTCGACGCCGAGACGAACATTCTGGGCACGCTCAACGTTCTGCGGTACGCCATCAAGTACGGGGTGCGCAAGTTCATCTTCGCATCCTCCGGCGGGGCCGTGTACGGAGAGCCGGAAAAGCTTCCGGTTTCAGAATCCCATCCTACGCGTCCGGGGTCGCCCTATGGCATCAGCAAGGCGGTGGGGGACGAGTACCTGCGCTACTCCTACGACGCCGACGGGATGGAGTACGTGAGCCTCAGGTATGCCAACGTGTTTGGCCCCCGCCAGGATCCGCACGGGGAGGCGGGCGTCGTGGCCATCTTCACGCAGAAAATGCTGCAGGGCGAACAGCCGATCATCAACGGGAACGGCCGGCAGACCCGCGACTTTGTTTACGTGGACGACGTGGTCGAGGCGAACATCGCCGCCCTGGGCAAGGATGCCCACGGGATCTACAATGTGGGGACGGGGCAGGAAACGACCATCAATGAGCTGTTCAGTCTGCTGGCCGGGCTTATTAACCCGTCCGGCCGCGAGGTGCACGGGCCGGCGAAAAAAGGAGAGCAGATGAGGATCGCGCTCGACTCATCCAGGATCCACCGGGAACTGGACTGGGAACCGAAGGTCTCGTTGAAAGACGGCCTGGCGCGGACCGTGGACTACTATCGGCAACTGGAGCGCACGACCTGAGTCTTCAGTAGATGGGGACCGACGGGTCGATGTGCTGGGACCAGGCAAGGATGCCGCCCGTCAGGTTTTTCACGTTCGTGAACCCTTGCTGGAGGAGGAACTGGGTGGCATCCATGCTCCGCATCCCCATTTTGCAGTGGATGACGATTTCGGCTTTGGAGTCGAGCTTCTTGAATTCGGTCGACAGCGTGCCGAGCGGAATGAGTTGCGCCCCGGCGATTTTGGCGATGTTATATTCCCAGGGCTCCCGGACGTCGATGAGGACAACCTTCTCGCCCTGATCAATTTTCTGCTTCAGTTCCTGGACCGTGATGGTAACACCCATGGCGCGAATCCTCCCTGTAGAGGTGATAGTAAGGCGGCGTTCTCTGTGCTGTCAACCGGCGGAATCGTGAAAGCGGAGGCGTGGTGGAAGACTCGGTCAACGTGGCTGAAGGCGGCGATGCCATTGTGGTGCTGATTACCGCGGCCTCGCGGGAGGAAGC
>JAVHQA010000155.1:0-9341 GCA_036170875.1 Nitrospirales bacterium | reverse complement strand
CTGAAGGCGGCGATGCCATTGTGGTGCTGATTACCGCGGCCTCGCGGGAGGAAGCCGACCGGATTGCCCGGCGGCTGGTTGAAGATCGGCTGGCCGCCTGCGTCACTATTGTGCCCCAGGTGCGGTCGATTTTTATATGGGAGCAGGAATTGTCCCAGGAGGACGAGGTGCTCCTGCTGGTCAAGTCGCGCCGAGCCCGGTTTGCGCTATTGGCCGAAGCCGTCAAGCGACTCCACAGCTACAGTGTGCCTGAGATCATTGCCCTGCCCGTCGTCATGGGGTCCGCCGAGTACATCCGGTGGGTGTCCGAGTCAACATCCTAAGGGCGTCTCGCACGCAATGCATTAAAATATTTAAATAAATTGATGATTTCGTTCCAAGAAAACTGGAGCGTATTGACATTTTAGAAGGGGGTATGGTACTCATTTTCCCTGTTTTTATGGCTTGGCTGTATGATTTGGTTGTATGAGTAAATCTGACCACGAATTCCATATAGTCGTCTTTCCGGGCGCGACCTCGCATCCCCGCCGGTTTAGCATCAGGCGGCGAACTGTCAAAATTCTTCTGATTGCCGGCTTGCTGGCGGCTATCGTTGAGGCGTTGTTCCTGGTCCAGTACGTGACCCGAAGCGGGGAGATCTGGGAGTTGGAGGCCCTGCGGTCCGAGGCGGTCCAGCACCGCCAGCAGGCCAGCGCACTGTCTTCATCGATGGAAGACCTCCGCAAGCAACTGTCGACGATGCGGGAAGTGAACATCCGGATCCGGATGATGCTGGGGCTGGATCCCCCCAAGGTGCCGCCGTCGCCGTTTGGCATGGGCGGGAAGGAAGAGTCCAGCGTGGTCATTCAACCGGGAGGGATGGGGGGAGAGCGTGAACCCCTCTCGACCGTTGCTGCTCAATTGCAGCAGAAGCTGACGTGGCTGAGAGAAGAGTCTGTCACCCAGGAAAAATACCTGAGCGAGCTGAAGGGCATCGTCGGTGAGCGGAAGACGCAATGGGCGTCAACCCCATCGATCTGGCCGGTGCGGGGCTGGGTGTCCTCGGGGTTCGGACGGCGGGCCTCCCCCTTTACGGGCAAGGACACGATGCATGGGGGGGTGGATATCTCGGCGCCGCTGCGCACGCCGGTGATCGCGCCTGCCGAAGGGACCGTCGCCTTCGGGGGCAGCGATGCTGGACTCGGCAATACCGTGACCCTGTCGCACGGATACGGCATGCGCACGATCTACGGGCACATGGACAAGCTCAAAGTGAAAACGGGCCAGAGCGTGAGGCGGGGCGATGTGATCGGATGGGTCGGGAGCACCGGTCTTTCAACCGGCCCTCACCTGCATTACGAAATCGAGGTCAGCGGGACCGGCGTTGACCCGCTGAAGTATATTATTGACTAGGCCGGCCGGCTCCCGCCGGCGCCACCGCCGTTCCTGTTTCGAACATCTCCTCGACTGACCGGCTCTTCCACTCCACATAGTAATCGAATATCCCGAACGCGCGCATCACGGTCGCCGGCGTATCCATCAGCGACACCGGCTGTTTGATTTCATGCCCCGCCTTGACGCCCGGCCCCGCCGCAATCCATGGAATCGTCATGTCTTCGGGCATCGTGGTTCCATGGGTGGTGCCGTGGCCTCCGTGGTCGGACGAGACGATGAAGGTGGTCCGCTCGTAGAGCCCCAGCTCCTTGAACCCTTTAATGAGCGTGCCGATCGCCCGGTCGATGTCCTCGACCGCCTTGAGATACGGCTTGCTCATCCATCCGTCGGCATGGCCTGCGACATCGGTTTCGGCGAAGTGGATGAGAAACAGGGAAGGCTTGGTGGAGTCGGTGGCAGTTTTATAGGAGTTGATGACGTCGTCGGCGATCTTTCTGGCGGTGCAGCCCGGTTCACTCACGTTACAGACGTGGAGAGCCAGTCGCCGATCCTGCTTTGTCACGTGCAGAAGCTTCTCCTTCTGGATGAAGGCGGCGCCCCACTTGCTGCCGTTGAAGGTGGCGATCTCGAAGATGGTCGGTGCCTTCAGGTAGCCGCGCTGGGGTTCGTAGTTGTTCCAGTCCACCCCGTGGGCCTCGACCGGAAGGCCCGTCAGCATGGACGTGAACGCCGGAAGGGTCAGGCTGGGAGTGACGGTCTGGGCCTTCATCGTGAAGGACCCCCGCTTGATGAGGCCCTCCAGGACCGGTGCCTTGGCCTGTTTCAGGGCGTCGGGCCGAAGCCCGTCCACCATGATGATGACGACGTTGTCGGCGTAGGATGGCGTGTCTGCGGCCGGCGCTTCCGTCACGAAAAAGAGGCCGATGAAAAGCAGGGCGATGATCGTGCCCGGAGCGACGCGAATACGGTATGGCATGCAACCTCCTCACGTGAGTGAAACGTCAAAAGCCCCGGCATTCTACACAATGCGTTGAATGGAATGCTACAGTTCTTGACTCTCGGGCGACCCTTTTGTAGAGTGAGCGGGCGAGCGCGTGCTCCCGGCAATGGTGGAGGTGGCGGTGTCGGATTCCCAATTCTCGGCAGTGCCCTTCGCGGCTCAAGCCGTGTCGTTCCATGAGATGCTGGCGACGGGAAAACTCCCCGACGGGCTGCTTTCGAGCCCTTACGTGGCCGAGCAGTTTGTCGAGCGGCTTGTCCATTACGTGCTCAGCATTCCGGCCGGCAGCTACTCGATGGCCAACCTGTCCAAGCTGCTGGAGCAGCTGGACCCCCGCCAGCAGGTGTATTTTTTCAAGAAGCTGAAGGAGACGAGCCCCGAGAGCCTCAAGCATTTCGCTCCCCTCTATTACGGCTTTATGTCCGAGTTCAGCGACCTGCTCTTTACCTGACCGCCCGTTTGAAATCCCGGTTGGTTCGGCATACACTTCTTCGCGTATGGATTCGTCTGTAGAGAGTTTCGAGGCGCGGGCCGCGTGCATTCCGGTTCACGGGATCGGCCTGTCCGTGGATGTCTTCAGCCCCGATCTGCTGGAATTGCACCAGGCACTCGAATCGGCCGGCTCGCCGCCCGAGTATCTCGAAATTTTCAAATCCCCGACGCGGGAGCTTGCGCGTGTTCACGCGGCCCTGCCGGGAGTGCCGTTGGCGTATCACGCCGAGGGCCTGTGGCTGATCGATCCCGTCATGCGCTCCGTGACCCCATGGAGGCAGGCGGTCGAAACGATCGCCCGCCATACGGAGGTGATCGGCGCGGGGTGGGCCACCCATGAATGCGCCGGCAAGCAGATCGGGGGCTATTCATTTGGGACGTACCTGCCGCCTCTGTTGACGGATGCCTCGGCGACGGCAGTGGCGGCCAATGGGGCGTGGGCGCAGGGATGTCTGGACGAGTGGTTTGCCCGAAAAGGCGGGCCATGCGCCGTTCCGTTGCTGCTGCTTGAGCTGCCCCCGCTGACCTACTTCGGGTTCGGTGATCTGCCGGTCTCGGAGTTCTTTGCGCTGATTGCTGAACGGACGTCCTGCGGGATGGTTCTCGACATCGGCCATCTCTGGACGCACTGGCGGTACCGCGAGCGCCGGCGCTTCCGGAGCCCCGAGGCCTTCGCGGCGGAGTTCCTTACGACCTTCCCGCTGGACCGGGTGGTGCAGATTCATCTCGCCGGCCTGGGCGTGCACGAAAAAGACGAGTCGTTGAACCGGCTTCCTTACTGGATCGACCAGCACGATGCGCCAGTGCCAGGCGTCCTCTTCGATCTTCTGCGGCAGGTCCTGGGGCATCCGGGGTTGACCGCTCTCAAGGGGATCGCGCTGGAGGTGGACACCAAGGCCGTTCCGGTCATTGTCGAAGAGTTCGGGCGACTGAAGAGCGAACAGGCATGTCAGAGGGCGTTTTCTCATCGCGCAGGGAATGGTTTTACTCCCTCCCGATTCGACCGGGCAGGGATGAACTCCGCCCCTACAAAAGATAATCAAGATTTGGCCGAACTCTATGGGGTCTATGCCAGGGTAGTCTCCGGGCAGGAGGTATTGGAGAGCAGCGGCATTGCGTCTCTCGCTGAAGGCGTGGACCCGGAGGGACTTCACCGGTACGCTACCCGATACTTGCCGCATGAGCTTTTGTGCTGGGGAGGGGACCTTGCGGAGTTGTTTCCAGCCATCTGGAAACCGTTGGAAAATCGTGGCGTCACCGCCACGGATTTTGTGCGCTTCTGGTTCCGGCAGTCCCGTCCGGTCGCCGACCCCTATGACTTCTTCTATCTCAAGTTGGAACGCTGGGTGGAGTTCGTCGGTGAAGTCGCTCCCGATCTTCAGGAGCAGGCTCAACGCGAGGCCGGTATCCTGCGCGCGCTGCATGCCGAATTGAACGATGAGGCGATTGTGGTGGAGAGTCCTGCGTGACCAAGGTTCGCGTCAATAAATACTTTACGGAGCAGGGTTTTTGCTCCCGCCGCGCTGCGGACTGCATGATCGAAGAGGGCCGTGTGCGGATCAATGGGCGCGTGGCGGTGCTGGGCGACCAGGTGGCGGACGATGACGTGGTAACGCTGGACGATCGTGTGGTGAAGAGCCGGCCTCACGCTGTGTACCTGGCCTATCACAAGCCGGTCGGGGTGACCTGCACGACGGAGCCGCACGTGGCGGGCAACATCCTTCAGGCGGTGGGCTATCCCGAGCGCATTTTCCCCGTCGGCCGCCTGGACAAGGACTCGTCCGGCCTGATCCTACTGACCAATGACGGCGACATCGTCAACCGCATTCTCCGGGCGGAGTTTGGGCATGAACGCGAATACATGGTCACGCTGGATCGCCCCTATTCACCGACCTTTTTGCGCTGCGTGGAGCAAGGGGTGCTCGTGCAGGGCACGAAGACCAGGCCCTGCCGGACCGCCAGGGTGGGCGTCCTCACCTTCAGGATCATGCTGACGGAGGGACGCAATCGGCAGATCCGCCGCATGTGCTCGGCGCTCGGGTACCGTGTGGTGCGTTTGGTGCGGGTCCGCATCATGCACATTCGACTGGGAGACCTCCCGGTCGGGAAGTGGCGGGAGCTCACACCCAGGGAACAGGAAAAGCTGATCGCCGCCGTGGGACTGGAAGAGGAAAAGGCCGCGTCATGAGTTCCCCTCGCGTCCTTCTCATCATTCCTCCGCTCACCCAGCTCAATACGCCCTATCCCTCGACTGCGTACCTGACGGGCTTCCTGAAGCCACGCGGCTATGCGGTTTCCCAGGCAGACGTTGGGATCGAAATGGTTCTTGCGCTCTTCTGCCGGAACGGGCTTGAGCGCGTGTTTGACCGGCTCAGCCTGATGCCCGGAGACCTTCCCGGCGAAGCGCGACAGATGCTGGCACTGCAGAAGGCCTACCTCGATTCAATCGACGCCGTGACCGGGTTTCTCCAGGGGCGAGACCCGTCGCTGGCGCCTCGTGTCTGCCAGGGCGGCTTTCTTCCGCAGGGGCCGAGATTTGCGGCCGCCGCCGACCGGACGCAGGCATTCGGCGCTCTCGGCATGATGGACCGGGCCCGGCACCTGGCCACGCTGTATCTGGAAGATCTGGCCGATCTGGTCCATGAGACCGTGGCGCCGCACTTCGCCATTAATCGCTATGCCGAGCACGTGGGCACGTCGGCCACGTCCTTCGATGTGATGGCGCGCGCCCTTGCCGCACCACCAGGCTTGACGGATGAATTGATGCTGGACGCCTTGTGGCGACATGTGGACGCGACCGATCCGACCCTCGTCGGCCTGACCGTGCCGTTTCCCGGCAATCTGTACGGAGCCTTCCGGATTGCCCAGGCGCTGAAGGCACAGCGCCCTTCCGTGCGGATCGTGCTTGGTGGCGGCTATGCCAATACGGAACTCAGGCGGTTGGGCGACCCGCGCGTGTTCGATTACGTGGACTATGTGACGCTGGACGACGGCGAGCGCCCGCTGCTCTGTCTCCTGGAGCACCTTGCGGGGAAGCGCGACGAAGCCGAACTGCGACGTACATTCCTTTGCGTGAAAGGAACAGTCGCCTGGCGGGACGGCGCCCGCGATGCCGAGTTCAGGATGGCGGACATCGGCACGCCGACGTATGCGGGTCTGCCGCTCGACCGGTACCTCTCCGTCCTGGATACGCTGAACCCGATGCATCGGCTCTGGTCCGACGGCCATTGGAACAAGCTGACCGTCGCGCATGGCTGCTACTGGAAGCAATGCACGTTTTGCGACGTGGGATTGGACTACATCGGACGCTATGAGGCCGCGCCGGGCGATATCCTGGCCGATCGCATCGAGGCCCTGATTTCCGAGACGGGGCGGCGCGGGTTCCACTTTGTGGATGAGGCGGCGCCGCCGGCCGGCCTCAAGGATCTTGCTTTGACGCTCCTGGAGCGTGGGGTGACGATCGCGTGGTGGGGGAACATTCGCTTCGAAGAGGCCTTCACGCCGGATCTCTGCCGCCTCCTGGCCGCCTCCGGCTGCATTGCCGTCAGCGCGGGGCTGGAGGCGGCCTCCGACCGGCTCCTGGAGGCCATGAAGAAGGGCATCACCGTGGGCCAGACCGCGCGCGCCGCGGCGGCCTTCCGCGAGGCCGGCATCATGGTGCACGCCTATCTCATGTATGGGTTGCCGGGCGAAACCATTGCCGAGACGGTGGACAGCCTGGAGCGCGTGCGGCAATTGTTTGCGCAGGACCTGATCCAGTCGGCGTTCTGGCACCGGTTCGTGGCGACGGCCCACAGCCCGATTGGAGTGGACCCGGCGGCCCACGGCATCCGGATCACCGGCCCTGCGTTCGGCGGCTTCGCGGAGAACGATCTCGCCCATGACGATCCTCTCGGAGCGGCACCCGCATGGCTCGGTGAGGGGCTGCGGAAAGCCTTGTACCAATACATGGAAGGGGAGGGAGTCACGGCTGATGTGCGGAGCTGGTTTGACCAGCCTGTGCCGAGGCCGAAGGTGCCGCGTAGTTGGGCCTCCCGCGTCCTTGCGGAAACATCGACAGGGGATGATCCCACGGCGGAGCGTCGCCTGGTCTGGATCGGGGGCACGCCCGTGATCGAGCCATCGGGGAAAAATCACCACCGGATAATCCTTCCCAATCGCGTGGAGGATGCCGAAGTGCGGATGCCCCCGGACAGGGCGGCATGGCTGCTGGATTTGATCGAGGCTGCCACGCCTGCGCGCGACAAGCGGGGGGGAGGATATCCTTCGCTCAAGGATGTTCGGGTCAGGTACCCGTTTGGCGGAACCCGCGGGTTCGATGCCCTGTTGCGGTCGCAATCCTGGCGGCGAGCGCGGGCGGTCGGGCTGGTGCTCGTCTAAAGGCTGAGATGGAAGTGGCGGGCTACGCCGTGCAGGTCTTCAAGGACAAGGACGCGGTGGCCCGCGCAGCGGCGGACATCTTCGTCACCCTGGCCCCGCAGCCTCACGAAAGCCGGAGGTCGTTCCGCGTGGCGTTGGCCGGTGGCACGACGCCCCAGGCCCTCCATGCGCTGCTGGCGTCCGCGGAGTACCGGAATCGGGTCGCGTGGGATCAGGTGTTGTTTTTTTTCGGGGATGAACGCGCGGTGCCGCCTGACCACCCGGACAGCAACTACCGGAGAGCCAACGACGCGCTGTTCCGCCCGCTGGACATTTCTGGAAAAAACATATATCAGATGAAGGCGGATAGGCCCGATCTGGATGCCGCAGCCGCGGACTATGAACGTGAGCTGCATTCCGCTTTTGAGGGGGCGCGTGTGCCGCATTTCGATCTGATCTTTCTCGGCATGGGGCCGGACGGGCACACGGCCTCGCTGTTTCCGGGCAGTTCCGCCCTGGCCGAATGCAAGCGGTTGGTGGTGCCGGTGACGGACGCCCCCAAGCCGCCGCCGCGCCGGCTCACCCTCGCGATTCCAGTGCTCAGCGCCGCCCGGCTAGTGCTATTCATGGCGGTGGGCGCGGACAAGGCGCAGACGTTGCGCGAAGTGCTCAAGGGGACCGTGTCGCCCGATCAATATCCGGCCAAGTATGTCAGGCCGGGTCCGGAACGTCTGGTCTGGCTCGTGGATGAGGCGGCCGGAGCGACTCTCTAAAGGAGGCAGCATGCTTGAAACCGTTGACCTGACCCTGTCGTTGACCAAGGAGGCCTACAAGAAAAAGGCTCCGCCGCTGCGCGAGAAGCTCCGTCTCTTGCAGTATCAGTGCAAGGATGCGGAAATTCCCACTGTTATCGTGTTTGAAGGATGGGACGCGGCCGGCAAAGGGGGGATCATCTCGCGCCTGCTCGAGCGGATCGATCCTCGTGGATTCAAAGTCCATCCGGCCCGCCCGCCGACAACTGAAGAGGAAGCCAAGCCGTTCCTCTGGCGCTACTGGGTGAGGCTTCCGCAGGACAGCGAGATCGCGCTGTTCGACCGGTCATGGTACGGCCGTGTGATGATCGAACGGGTCGCCAAGATGGTTCCCAAGAAGGTCTGGCGAACGGCGTTCGAGGAGATCAGCCAGTTTGAGCGGCAGCAGGCCGAGGACGGCGCGGTGATCGTCAAGTTCTTTCTCCATATCTCCAAGAAGGAACAGCGGCGGCGCCTCACGAAGCTTGAGAAGGACAAGTTCGAAAGCTGGCGGGTCACCAAGTGGGACTGGAAGCATCATAAGGACTACGACAAATACGTGGCGGCGATCGAAGAGATGGTCGCCAAGACGGACGCGCCCTATGCGCCGTGGACGATCGTCGAGGCGACGGACAAGCGCTTTGCCGAAATCAAGGTCTTTGAGACTCTGGTGAAGGCGATGCAAGGGGCGCTGGCCTGGCGGAAGGCTCACGGCACGGAAATCGGGCGGAGCAAGGTGGCGCGGGAAGCCAAGAAAGCGGCGCAAGTGGCGCAAGCGGCGAAGCCGTCTGGACAAGCGGTAAAACCGGCTGGAAAGGAGAAGGGCCATGCTCGAAAAAGCGGATCTCAGTAAAAAGCTGCCTGAAAAACAGTACTGGAACGAGATCAAGAAGTGGCAGGTTCGCCTTCGCGAGCAATCCATGCGGCTCTTCAACGAGAAGCGGATGGCGGTGGCCGTCTTTGAGGGTTGGGACGCGGCCGGCAAGGGGGGCAGCATCAAGCGCGTGACCGAAATCCTGGACCCGCGTGGGTTCAACGTGAACACGTTTGCGGCGCCCAGCGGGGAAGAGGGCCGCCACCACTATCTCTGGCGGTTCTGGAAGGCCCTTCCCCAGCTGGGGCAGATCGCCATCTACGACCGGTCTCACTATGGGCGGGTGATGGTGGAGCGGGTGGAGGGATTTTGCACCGAGCAGGAGTGGAAGCGGGCCTACCGCGAGATCAATGAGTTCGAATGGCAGGTGACAAACTTCGGGTCGGTGGTCGTGAAGTTCTGGCTGCACATCGATCAGGAAGAGCAGTTGCGGCGGTTCAAGGGGCGCGAG